>CALFEY010000453.1 GCA_937958295.1 uncultured Pseudomonadota bacterium | reverse complement strand
GGAACCATCAGCTTCTTCCAGTTGGATCGAGGGGACAACCTCTTGAGACTTCACAGCTAGCGCGCGTCGTCTGCGCGGACCCGGGCGAGCAACAGGGCGGTGACGAGATCGAGCGCCGGGGTGGCGATGCCCCCCTCGCGCGCGAGGGCCTGGACGTTGCCGAGGATGCCGTCGATCTCGAGCGGGCGACCCGCGGCGAGGTCCTGGGCCATCGACGCCTTGTGCGGCGCCAGCCGCGAGGGGTCGAGCATGTCCTCGTCCACCGGCAGCGGCACGCCTTGGCTTCCGGCAACCGCCACGACTTCGCGCAGGATGTCCACGCAGAACTGGCGCAACACCGGATCGGAGGTCACCTCGGGGCTCGTGGACCCCGTCAGCGCGCCCAACGGGTTCAAGCCCGAGTTGCGCAGGAGCTTGCCGAAGATCTCGGGCCGCAGATCGTGCACGCAGGTGCTCGTGACGCCGGCGGCTGCGAACAACGCGGCTACTTCCGCCGCGGCGCCATCGTGGCCGGTTCGCACGGGCCCGAAGATCAGCCGCGTGTAGTCGGCCGCGCAGTGGATCACGCCGGGTTCCACGATCGTGTTCGGCGAATAGACGACGCCGCCCGCCACGCGGGTGAGGTCGAAGCGATCCGCGAGACGAGCGGGGTCGATCCGGTTACGGGCTTGCGCGGATAGCGGCGGGATGGCCGCCGCCGGATACCACCATGGGATGCCGTTGATCACGAACGCCATGCGCGCGCCGCCGCGCGCGAGGGCGGCGAGGTCGTCGGCTGCCCGGGCGATCGAATGCGCCTTCAGCGTGACGATCACCACATCGGGTGGCGGCATGGCGCGGATGTCGTCGCTCGCCTCCACGCGGGCATGCAGCGGCGTGTCCTTGAACCGCAGCGTCAGGCCGCGCTCGCGTATGGCCGCGAGGTGCACGCCGCGGGCCACCACCTGCACGCGATTGCCGGGCACCCGCCCCAGGCGAACCGCCAGGTGGCCTCCGATGGCCCCGGCGCCGTAGACGCAAATCCTCACGGCATGCACCTGTCGTGCAGAAGTTGAAGCGGGAAGCACACGTTGGGCACGCCTTGTGGAGGAAAGCATTGATTCTGCCCGATACTGGCGAGGTGCCTCGTCTCGCCCGTATCGTCGCTGTCCTCGCGGTGCCCGTGTTCCTCGCCGGCTGCGCGGGAATGGAGGGGCCAGCCGCGCCCGTCCCGCGGCCGCTCACCCCCGATGAAGGTCGCGCGCTGGTGCGCAAGGCCTTGCCGGAGACGGTGAAGGATCGCGCCGGCTGGGCCACGGATCTGTACGCCGCGCTGGCCGCGCTGGACCTCCCGGTCACCGCCGAGAATGTGTGCGCGGCCGTGGCCGTGATCGGCCAGGAGTCCGGCTTCGTGGTCGACCCGCCGGTCCCGGGCCTCGCCGGCATCGCGCGCAAGGAGATCGACCGCCGCCGCGAGGCCGCCCACGTCCCGAAGCTCGCGCTCGATGCGGCGCTCGCGCTGCCGTCGACCACGGGCGTGTCCTACGGTGATCGCCTCGATGCCGTCAAGACCGAGCAGCAGCTGTCCGACCTGTATGAGGACTTCATCGGGCGCGTTCCCTTCGGCAAGACGCTCCTCGCCGATCGCAATCCCGTGCGTACCGGAGGCCCGATGCAGGTGAGCATCGCGTTCGCCGAGTCGTCGGCGGCCGATGGCCCCTATCCCTATCCGGTGCGCGACTCGATCCGCCGCGAGGTCTTCACGCGCCGTGGCGGCGTGTACTTCGGGGTTGCCCATCTTCTCGACTATCCCGCCGCATACCCCGTCCCGCTGTACCGCTTCGCCGACTACAATGCAGGCCGCTATGCGAGCCGCAATGCCGCGTTCCAGAATGCCGTCTCCGCCGCGTCCGGCATTCCCCTCGAGCTGGACGGCGACCTCCTGCGCTACGCCGACGGCGCACCTGCGCGCGAGCCGGGAAGCACCGAGCTCGCCGTGCGGGTGCTCGCCCGGCGCCTCGACATGACCTCCGACGACATCCGGCGCGACCTCGCGCGCGAGAAGCAACCCGCCTTCGCGCAGACGCGCGCGTACGTGGGCGTGTTCGAGCTGGCCGATCGCGGCGGCAGCCCCTTGCCCCGTGCGGTGGTGCCGAAGATCCCGCTGTCGAGCCCCAAGATCACCCGTCCCCTCACCACCGAGTGGTTCGCCACCCGCGTGGACGCACGCTATCAGGCGTGCCGCAAGCGGCTCGCCGCGTGAGCGCGCCCGCCGAACCAGCGGCTCCCGCGGGGGTCGCGCCGGCCGTGCGCAGCGTCCAGAGCTACCTCGACGAGACCCCCGCGTGGCGCGACGGCACGACCGTCACCGCTGCGCCGATGACGCGCATGCAGTGGCGCATCTGGTGGCTCGCGGTGGCGGGCAAATTCTTCGAGGGGTACGTCGTGTTCGTCACCGGCGTGGCGCTGCCGCTGCTCGCCCGCGAGTTCGGGCTCGGCGCCGCCGGCCACGGCGTGGTGGGCGCCGCTTCCCTCTTCGGCATCCTGGTGGGGGCGACCGCCCTGGGCGGGCTCGCCGATCGCTTCGGCCGGCGGCCGATGTTCGTGTTCGAGATGGCCCTGTTCGCGCTCTTCCTCGTGATGATCCTATTCACGCCCAACGTGCCCTGGCTCGTGGTGTGCCTGTTCGGGATGGGGCTTGCGCTGGGGTGCGACTATCCCACCGCGCACCTCGTGATCTCGGAGAGCACCGATACGCGCCGACGCGCCCGCCTCGTGCTGGGGGCCTTCGCCTTCCAGGCGGTGGGTGCGCTGGCCGGCATGGCCGCGGGCTTCTTCATCCTGGACATTCATCCGGACATCGGCGCCTGGCGCTGGATGTACGCCACGGCGATCGTCCCGGCGGTGATGGTGACGCTGGCGCGCATCTTCGTGACGGAGAGCCCGTTCTGGCTGGTGGCCCGCGGCGAGCGGCGCACTGCGGAGGCGGAGATGGGGCGGTTGCTCTATCGCGAGCCGCGCTATCCCACCACCGTGATCCTCGCGCCGCCGGCGCCCGCCGCAGGGAAGGCTCCGGGTACCGGCTACGCCGCGCTCTTCCAGGGACGCAACCGGCGCGCGACGATTCTCGCCGCCGTACCGTGGTTCCTGCAGGATCTCGCCACCTATGGCATCGGCATCTTCACCCCGACGATCCTCGCGGCGACCCTCGGGCACGAGCGCGCCTACACGAGCAGCATCAGCGACATCGTGGCGCGTGACCTCGCGGGCGCGCGCGGCGCGGCCCTCGTGGACGTGCTGCTCATCGTGGGCATCGTGGGCGCCATCCTCCTCGCCGATCGTGTGGGTCGCATCCGGCTGCAGATCCTGGGCTTCGTCGGCTGCGCGATCGGGCTCCTGGTGGCAGCCCAATCGGAAGCGATGGAGGGTCCGCACAAGCTGTGGCTCATCTACGCGGGCTTCATGGTCTTCAACTTCAGCACCAATCTGGGGCCCAACGCGCAGACCTACCTCCTCGCCGGGGAAGTGTTTCCCACCGCGGTGCGCGGCAAGGGCGCGGGCTTCGCAGCGTCCTTCGCCAAGATCGGCGCGGTGCTCACGGCCTTCCTCTTCCCGATCCTTCTCGCCGACCTCGGCACCGCACGCCTGCTCTATATCCTCTGCGGCGCCTCGCTTCTGGGCGCATGGGTCACGTGGCGATTCCGCATCGAGACCACGGGCGTGAGCCTGGAAGACGTGAAGTAGTCGATGGTCGCGGCGGCGCGGGGTTCGCGCGGCTTCATCGTCGCGGCGGTGATGGCGTCCATGTTCCTGGTGGCCATCGAGGCCACCATTGTCTCCACGGCCATGCCGATCATCGTCGCGCAACTGGGCGGCATGGACCTGTATAGCTGGGCTTTCGCCGGCTTCCTGCTCACCCAGACGGCCACTACCGTGGTGTTCGGCAAGCTCGCCGACGTCTACGGGCGCAAGCGCATCATGCTGATCGGCATCGGCGTATTCGTGCTGGGACTGATCCTTGGCGGCTTCGCGTGGTCGATGCCTTCGCTCATCGTCTTCCGGCTGATCCAGGGCATCGGCGCAGGCGCCGTGCAGCCCACCGCGATGACGATCGTCGCCGACCTCTACCCGGCCCGAGAGCGCGGCAAGGTGCAGGGTTACCTCGCAACGGTATGGGCGCTCGCGGCTGTCACCGGTCCCGTGGCCGGCGCGGCGATCATCCATGCGCTCTCGTGGCCGTGGATCTTCTGGATCACCGTGCCCGTGGGACTGGTGGCGGCGGCATGCTACGTGGTGTGGCTGCACGACGATGCCAAGCACGAGGCGCCCGCCATCGACTACGCGGGAGCGGCGCTGTTTACCCTCGCCGTGGGCGCGCTCATGTTCGCGTTGAGCGGCGTGGGCACCGCCTATGCGCAGGAGGCGTGGGTCGCGGCCGCGATCTTCGTGGCGGCCGCCGTGGCCTTTGTGGCGTGCGAGCGGCGGGCGCGCGACCCGATGGTGTCCTTCGAGCTGTGGCGCCGACCCGCCATCGCGTCGGCGAATAGCGTATCGATGCTCGCGGCCATGACGCTTATGGGAATCACCGCCTTCTTGCCCATGTACGTGCAGACGGTCATGCAGCGCACGCCGCTCGTGGCCGGCTTCGCGCTCACCATGATGATGCTGGGGTGGCCCATGGGGGCGGCCTTGTCGGCGCGCGTATTCCATCGTCTGGGGTTGCGCAACGTGCTGCTCACCGGGAGCGCGCTGCAGCCGCTGGGGGCGCTGTGCTTCGTCTTCCTCACGCCCGCGAGCTCCCCGATATTGGCCGGTGCCGGCTCGGCCCTGATGGGCTTCGGCATGGGCTTGCTCAGCATCTGTTGCCTCGTCCTGATCCAGGAGGCGGCATCGGCGAGCGAGCGGGGCAGCGCGACGGCCTCGAACCTCTTTGCGCGCAATCTCGGCAGCGCGCTGGGTGCCACGATCTTCGGCGTGGTGGTGAACCTCGGGCTGGAAGGCTCGGAGCTCGGCGGCCGCGTGACGGCCGATGACTTGAAGCACCTGCTGGAGTCGTCGGGCGATCTCATCGCGACCAACCGCGCGCTGGTCGCCACGCTCGATGCTGCGATGCATTCGATGTTCATCGCGATGCTCGCCGTCGCGGTGCTGACCGTGGTGGCCGCGTTGTTCGTTCCGGACCAATGGTTTCCGCGGCCGCGCAAGCGGGCAGGCGCGGGCGGGACGCGCTAGAGGGGCCGGAGCCTCACGCCACCTCGCTCAGCCAACGCAAGGCATTGAGTGCCGGCGCGTAGCCCGAGTAAGGCGCGGTCTGGATAATGGCCTCGCAGACTTCGTCGAGCGTGAGCCCGAGGTTCATGGCCGAGGGACCGAACTTGCGCAGCTGGTCGGGCATCTGCAGCGCCGTGAAGCCCGCGAGCGACACCAGCGCTCGCTGCCGCAGCTCGAGCCCCGGCCGGTGCCAGATCTCGCCGTAGCCGTAGGGAATGGTGAGCGGATAAAGGCGGCTCGTGAGCGGATTGTCCGGGGCGGCATAGCCCTTGGTGCCGCGCTCGCCGTGGAGCATGCCCATGAGCTCGCGCCCGCGGTGGTCGAGCGCTGCAAGCGATCCTTCACCCGACTCGAGCGGCGGAATCGCCACGCCGTGCCCGCCGTAGACCTCGGCCAATGCCGCGAAGGCCGCTTCGGTCGCCGCGAATCCGTTGTAGATGCCGATCTGCGTGCACAACGTGAAGGCTGCAGCGGGCGGCAGACCAAGGCGCAGCGCGGCCGCCGCATAACGGCGCAGGGCCGCGAGCTGCTGCACGGCGCACAGGGCGGCGAGCGTGCAGATCATGCGGTCCGGCAGGCCCAGGCCCGGACGGCTCCAGATGCTGCCGTAGGTCGTCTCGAGGACGAGGTCGTCGAAGCCTTCGGGCACCGCGGGCGCCGCCGTCGCGCCGAAGAGCGCAGTTCGCATGGCGATGCCGCGCGCGCGCAGCGCTTCGCGCGTGACCGGCGCCACGGTGTCGGGCGGCCCGCTCAATTGACGGTGATGCCCGACTGCTTGACGAGCTGGATCCAGAACTTGGCGTCCTGGGCGAGGAAGGCCGCGAAGTCCTCCGGTGACGTCGACAGGATCACCTCGGTGCCTTCTTTCTCGAGCACGGCCTTCACGTCGGGTTGCTGCACGGACTTCGCCGCCGCCTCGAAGATCGTCTTGACCACGGCGGGCGGCGTGCCGGCGGGGGCGAACAGACCGTACCACGATCCCAGGTCGTAGCCTGGCAATCCGGCCTCCGCCATGCCGGGGATGTCGGGTATCAGTGGCGAGCGGTCGCGGCTCGTGACGGCGAGGGCACGCAGGCGGCCGGCCCGGACGAGGGCGAGCACCGTCGGGGGGGTGGCGAACGTGACCTGGGTGTCGCCCGCAAGCACCGACTGCACGGAATCGGCGCCGCCCTTGAATGGCACGTGCACCATGTCCACACCGGCGAGCTGCACGAAGAGCGCCGTGCAGAAATGCGGCGCCGAGCCGTTGCCGGACGTCGCGTAGTTGAGCTTGCCGGGCGCCGCCTTGGCGGCCGCGATGAGGTCGCGCAGGCTCTTGATGGGCGACGTCGAAGCCACCACCACCACCAGAGGCGATGAGCCGAGCAGGGTGACCGGCAGCAGGTTCTTGACGTAGTCGAGCTTGGGATTGAGCGCCGGATTCACCGAATATCCGGCAGGCGGGCTCAGCAACAGCGTGTAGCCGTCAGGGACCGCGCGCGACACCTGCTCGGCTGCCACGCTCGAGCCGGCCCCGGGCCGGTTTTCCACCACCACGGGTTGCCCGAGCTCCTTCGCGAGCGGGATGGCGAGCGCGCGCGCGAACACGTCGGTGGAGCCGCCCGGGGCGTAGCCCACCACCAGGCGGATCGGCTTGTTGGGATACGACTGCGCGAATGCCGCCTGTCCGGCGAGCGCGAGCAAGGCCCATGCAAGAACGCGAAAGGTTTTCATAGCTCGGCAACGGGAGTGGGGAAGCGGTGAGCCTCGTAGGCCGCCGCGCAAGGCGGTCCGTCGGTGAACCACAGCTCGCCGGCCGTGAGGTCCATGAGTACCGAGGCGACGGTGGTGCGTGCGTACAGCGGATGCGCGGCCGGATCCGGGTGCGAGCACACGCCGTTGGGGGCATGGTCGTGGCTGCGCAACACCTCTTCCAGCCGGCGCACGTCCAGACGCTCGCCGGCAGCGAGCCCACGACGGATGTCCTCGAGGCGAGTGATGCTGTGCGGGCTGTTCGCTACGTAGGCATCGATCGCGGCGAACTGCGGATCGAGGAAGTGGTTGGCATGCGCAAGAAGGCCACCGTGCGGCCGCATGGACCGGATTTGGGCCTTGCCGCCCGCGATGGTCTCGAAGTTCACGGCCTCGCCGGAGCGGTCGGCGAGGAGATAGTTGGCCGACAGCGCCCGCTGCGCCGATGCGAGCGTGCGCGCAGCCTCGGCGACCGATGCGGCATCCAGCAGAGTGCGCAGCATGACGTGATAGGGAACGCCCTGGCCACCGGCGTCCTCCCGGCTCACGAGCGTATTGGTGCACAGACCTACGCCGGCGGCATTGACGCCGACCTTGGCGAGCATCCCGGCCTCCACGATCGTCACGAAGGGGGGCTTGTCGTCGCGCTGCACGTCGAGGAGCACGCACACCTCGCGGGCGAACGGGACCCAGTCCCAGTTCTGGCCGAGGAGCATGTGGCCGTTCGCGCTTGCTTCGGGCGTGACGGCAAACGACGTGCACTCCGACGGCGGGGGTACCCCGTGGCGCTTCGCCGCCGCGAACATGAGCTCGCTGCGGCAGTTGAGCACGAGCACGTGCTCGAACGGCACGCCCGCGCCCTCGGCGATGCCGCGCATCTCCGCGAGCGTCTCCGGCGCGAACGACTCGATCGCCGGCAGGAAGGTGCGCGCGTGCGCAATGGCGTCGTCCCAGTCGAGCCCGGCACGCTGCGCGAAGACGTCCCGGTAGCGGTCGATGCAGCGCTGCACGCGCGCTGCGGCGCGCTGGCCGTACAGCCGCCCGCGCGCTGCGGGCGCACCGTGGACCCGGATGCGGTCCATCACAGCACGCGGGCGCCCGTCTTGACGACGGTGGTGTAGTCCGCCGACGCGGTACCGCGCGGGCCTTGCGACAGCTCCGCCACATGCGTGTACGCCGCCGACACGCGCGGCTGCGGCACGGTAATGGGCTTGGTCGCGGTACGTGGGGCGTCCCGGAGGTAGGCAACGATCTCGCGGCAGAAGACGTGCAGGTCGGATGGCAGGCGCGAGGTGATGAGATTGCCATCGCGCACCACCTCCTGGTCCTTGTACTTGCCGCCGGCGTGGATCACATCGTCCTTGATGAGCCCGACGCAGGTGAGCTCGCGGCCGCGGGCGATGCCGGCGGAGGCGAGCACGAGGCCGGCGTGGCATACCGCCGCGACGAGGGAGCCTTGGTCGTGGATGTCGCGCACGAGATCGATCAGCGTGCGGTGACGGCGCATATTCTCCGGGGCGAACCCACCCGGGATCACCACCGCATCGAACATCGCCGCCTGCGCATCCGCGAGGGCGAGGTCGGGCACCACCGGATAGCCGAGCTTGCTCGCATAGGTGGTGCGGGCGGCGCCCACCACCACGACGTTGCAGCCTTCCTCGCGCAGCCGCATGAGCGGGTACCACAGCTCGAGCTCCTGGTAGAAGTTTTCGGCGAGGACGGCGATCTGGGCGTCGGCGAGGTTCATGTGGAAAGCTCCGAAACGAGGGTACGCATCATGTGCGGGACATCGTCGGTCGTGGGCGCGACGAGCGCGGGCAGGCCGGACACGATCGCCGCGGCCTGCGACGCGGCGGCGAGGCGCACGCCCCGGTCTGCCGCGCTGTGCAGGAAGGCGCGGAAGGCGCCATCGGCGACGAGGGCATCGACTCGGCCGCCCGGAAGCACCAGCGCCGCGAAGTCGGCGGGGGCGACCTCGGCAAGGGCAACGTTGGGAACGACCGGATAGTCGAGCACGCTTGCCGCCGCATCCTTGCCCGCGACGCCGATCACGACCACCTCGGCCCCGATTTCACGCAGACGCAGCACGGGATACCAGAACTCCATCTCCTGGAAACCGCTGAAGAGAAACACTCCGACCTTGCCCATGGCACTCCATTTGAGTATGCTGTAAGACAGCGTTCGCGGTTGCAAGCATAACCGCCGCGGCCCCCTTTCCGCAATGGACTGCCGATGAGATCGCAACCAATGCCCGCCCACCGTCCGCCCCGCCTGAGGCAAGGCTGTCTTACATGAAGCTCGCCCTGGTTCCCCGGCGCGGGGCGGTGGCCGACGTGCAGGCCAAGTTGCAGGAGCGCATTGCCGCGGGCGAGTATCCGCTCAATGCGCGGTTGCCGTCGGAGAGCGAGCTCTGCAAGACCTTCGGGGTCAGCCGGCCGGTGATCCGGGAGGCGCTGATGGGCCTGCAGGCGCTCGGGCTGACGACGTCGCAGGTCGGCATCGGCACCTTCGTGGTTTCCGACCGCGTGCGCGTGCCGCTGCTCATGGGCCGCTACTCGCCGTCGCACATCCGGGAGGTGCGTCGGTGCATCGAGATCCCGGCGGCTCGCCTCGCGGCGGAGCGCCGCACCGACCGCGACATCGGGGAGATGTCCGCGATCCTCGCGCGCATGGAAGACGCCCACGATCCCACGCGCCGCAACCAGTTCGACGCGAGCTTTCACATCGCGATCGCCCGCGCCTCCGGCAATCCGCTGGTGGTGAAGCTGGTCGAGGACCTGCGCAGCGTGCTCGAGGAGCATTCTCTCGCCGCCGCACGCGCACCCTATCGCCGGCGCGAGGCCTCCGCCGAGCACCGTGCGCTGTACGACGCCATCCTCGACCGCGACCCCGACGCCGCGGCCGCCGCGATGGAAGGCCATCTGGAAGCCGCCGAGCGCAGCCTCGGCGCCGCCACCCCCAAGGACGCGCAATGAAGATCCGCACCGTGACCGGCGACGTTCCCGCCGACAAGATCGGACGCACCCTCACGCACGAGCACCTGCTCTACACGTATCCCGGCGGCGAGCACGACCACCTGTCGAGCTTCCGGCTCGACGACGCCGTCGAGCGCATCGCGACGGAGTTGCGCGCGGGCATGGACGCGTGGGGCTACGCCACCCTCGTGGACATGACGCCGTGCGAGGTCGGCCGCAACCCCGAGCTCATGCAGCGCGTGGCCGAGCGCACCGGCTGCAACGTGATCGGCGTCACCGGCTTCTTCCCGGAGCGCATGGGGGTGCCCTACTGGTTTCGTCGCCAGACGATCGACGAGCTCACGGAGTTCTACGTGCGCGACATCGAGGAGGGGATGGTGTTCGCGGGGATGCAGACCGACATCAAGGCGGGGGCCATCAAGATCGCCACCGGCCAGGAGAGCGTCAATCCCATGCCCAGCCCCATCGGGCCCAACGGACGGCGCATCGGCGTGTACGAGGACCGCCTCATCCGCGCCGCCGGACGGGCGCAGAAGCGTCTCGGCGTGTGCGTGAACACGCATACCGATCCAATGGACTACACGGTGACCAACCCGGGCATCGAGCAGCTCGACATCCTCGAGGAAGAGGGTGCCGATCCCACCAAGGTCATCGTGGGGCACGCCTTCGTGGGGCCGCGCAGCGTCGAGCAGATCATCGACATCTGCAAGCGCGGTGCGAGCGTACAAGTGGACCACCTCGGCATCCCCTGGCGCAACGACAGTACCGAGGGCCTCGACGAGACGATGACGCGCATGATGTGCGAGGTGGCCGACCGCGGCTATCTTCACCAGATGACGATCACCTACGACCGCTGGTTCTTCAATCCGCGCGGACCTGCCACCGCCGAGAATCCGCAGCTGCTCAACCAGAAGGTCGGGCTCGGCCACCTCTTCGAGAGCTTCGCGCCGCGCCTCGCCAATAAGGGCTTCGGCGCGAAAGAGCTCGAGACGATCCTCGTCGACAACCCCCGGCGCATCCTCGCCTTCTGATCGAAGGAGCTCGCATGTGCCGCCTGGCCGTCCTGCTGCTGTTCGCGCTCCTCGCTGTCCCGGCGGGAGCGCAGGGCTATCCCGCGCAACCGATCAAACTGCTGGTCGCCTTTCCGCCCGGTGGAGGCGCCGACGTCGCGGCCCGCGTGCTGGCCTCCGCGCTGGGCGCGCAGCTCGGGCAATCGGTCGTGGTCGAGAACCTGTCCGGGGCCGGAGGCACGATCGGCACCGCCCGCGCGGCGCAGGCGGCGCCCGACGGGTACACGCTGCTCGTGGGCACGCCCAGCACGCATGGGGCGAACCCGGCGGTGTACGCGAGCCTGCCCTACGACCCGGTACGCGACTTCGCGCCGGTGATGCTCATCGGCTCGTCGCCGCTCATGCTGCTGACCTCGCCCACGTTCGAGGCGAGGTCCGTGAGGGAGCTGATCGCGATGGCCCGGGCCAAGCCGGGGAGCATCAACTACGCCTCCTACGGCAACGGCAGCATCAATCACCTCGCAGGCGAGCTCTTCGCTTCGCTCGCCGATATCCAGGTCAGCCACATCCCCTATCGCGGCGGGGCCCCCGCGCTCGCGGACCTCATCGCCGGCCGCGTGCAGTACACGTTCGATGGCACCGCCTCGATGGGGCAGGTCAAGGGAGGCAAGGTTCGACTCCTCGCGGCGACCAGCAAGGAGCGCTGGCCCATCTTCCCGGATGTGCCCACCGTGGCCGAGTCGGGCGTGCCGGGCTTCGACGCGATCACCTGGTACGGCCTGTTCGCGCCGGCCGCCACGCCCAAGCCCATCCTCGACCTCCTGAACGCGAAAGCGAACGCGGCAATCCGCACGCCGGCGGCCAAGGACGGCTTCGCCCAGCTCTCGCTGGATCCGGGCGGCGGCGCGCCCGATGTGCTGGCAAGGCAGGTGCGCAATGAGATCGACAAGTGGGCCGACGTCGCGCGCAAGCGCAACATCAAGATCACCGAATAGGCAGGCGATAGCGATCGAAGAGACGGCGCGCGTTGTCGCCCTCGATGCCGTCGATCACCGCGGCAGGCAGCGCGAGGGACGCGAGCTCGGCGAGCTGGTCCGCGCTGCGGCGCAGCGGCGCGTCGGTGCCGAGAAGGAGCCGCGCAGGATCGGCCAGCGCCTGCGCGCCGAACATGCCCACCGCATGCATGCGCAATGCCGTGTCGTAGTGGAAGGCGCGCAGCGCCGCGTGCACGCCGCCGGGTACCTGCGCAGCAAGCACGGCATCCCCCTCGGCCGCGCGCTCCAGATGCGCGAGCACCAGCGGAAGGATGCCGCCCACGTGCGCGAAGACGAAGCGGATCCGCGGACAACGGGCGATCGTGCCGCTGAAGAGCAGGCTGGCGATGGCGCGCGTGGTGTCCACCGGAAACTCGAGCACCCAGTCGGCAACACCGGGGACGAGGTTGCGGCAGCAGTCGGCCACGGTGGGATGGACGTACACGACCGCGCCGCGACGGTCGAGCTCGTCGAGCACGGGCGCGAATGTGGCGTCGCCCAACCAGCGATCGCCGTAGCTCGTGAGCAGTCCGAGGCCGTCGGCGTGCAGGACATCGAGGGCGTAGGCGATCTCCGCGAGGCTCGCCTCCACGTCGGGCAGCGGGAGGCTCGCGAAGAGGCCGAAGCGCCCCGGGTGGTCGGCGACCATGCGCGCGCCGAACTCGTTGCACTCGCGAGTGGCCGCCACGAGGTGATTGCGCGGCAAGAGCGCGAAGCCCGGGGCGGTGATCGAGGTGAACGCCGTCTCGATGCCGGCGGCATCCATGTCCGCCAGCGAGGTCGCGGGCGTCCAGTGACGGGCCACGCCGCGTGCGAGGTAGTGGTGATGCTCCACGAGCTGCGCCACGAAGGGAGGCGGGAAGAGATGGTGATGCACGTCGATGCGATGGCAGTCCATGCCGCGTTTATACAACGAGTCGCCCGATGATCGCGTGGCGACGCGAAGGCGAGGGGCCGCCGGTGCTGTTGCTCCATGGCGTAGGTGGGGACGGCACGCACTGGGACGCCATCGCGCGCGCCCTGCGCGAACGCGCCAGCGTGATCACGATGGACCTGCGCGGCCATGGCCGGTCGGAGCGCATCGGCGCGCCGGTGACCGCGCACGACCTCGCGCAGGACGCCGTCACCGTACTGGACGAGGCGGGCGTC
Organism: uncultured Pseudomonadota bacterium; assembly: GCA_937958295.1. Lineage (GTDB taxonomy): Bacteria > Pseudomonadota > Gammaproteobacteria > Burkholderiales > Casimicrobiaceae > VBCG01. Next base: position 11,385 of record CALFEY010000453.1, on the reverse strand, counting down.
GCGTGTTGCGCGGTCGCCGGTTTTTCCCTGGGCGGAGCGGTGGCCCTCGCGCTGGCGCTCGACCATCCCGAGCGCGTGAGCAAGCTCGCCGTGATCGGCACGGTCTGCGGGCGCACGCGAGAAGAGCGCTCACGCGCGCTCGATCGCATCGAGCTCCTGCGCGAGCAGGGTGTCGCTGCGCTGGCGGAGGCTAATCGCTCGCGGTGGTTCACCGACGCGTTTCAGGCCGCGCATCCGGATATCGTCGCGCAACGCGTCGCCCAGGTCGAGGCCTGCGATCCGGCGTCGTACGGCTATGCCTTCGCGGTCTTCTGCACGGCCGACTTCGCGGATCGCCTGCACGAGATTCGCGTGCCCACGCTCGTCCTGACCGGCGAGAACGACGTGGCGGCCACGCCGCGCATGGCGCAGCTCATGGGCGATCGCGTGGCCGGGGCGCAGGTGCGCGTCCTCGAGGGACTGCGCCATAGCGTGCTGATCGAGGCGCCCGGGAAGGTCGCGACGGAACTTGCCCGCTTTCTCTAGCGCTTCGAGCGTGGTCAGGTGCGCCGGCGGCGTTTGGCAGCGAGGCCGGGCCCCGGCGGGGGCGCGGCGGTACGGGCTTTTCGCTCGAGCAGGCGGAAGGAGTTGTCCACGGCGTCGAGGTGCGCGGCCATCGCCACGCCGGCCGCATCGGCGTCGCGCTTCGCGATCGCGTCGCAGATGGCGCGGTGCTCCGCGATCGCTCCCTTGCGTCGCGTGGGCTCGTGCGATGCCGCAAGGGAAAGCTCCTCGAGAATCGCGCGCAGGTCCTCGATCAGCTTGGCGAAGAGCGGATTGCCCGTGGCCTGGCTGATCGCCATATGCAACGAGGCGTCGAGCTTGTTGCGCTTGGCAGGATCGTCCTCATCCTGCAATTTCGCGATGATCGCCGCCATGCGGTCAACGTCTAGCGTGGACCGCCGCAAGGCGGCCAGACGTGCCGACGGCACCTCCAGGTAGCGTCTCACCTCGTTGAGATGCGCCGGCGAGTAACGGCCCAGGAGCAATGGGGAGCGCACCCGGTTGGACGCGACGAAGGTGCCCTTGCCGTTGTGCGCGGAAAGCAGCCCAAGCGCTTGCAGACTTACCAGCGCTTCACGGATGACCGGCCGGCTCACCCCGAAGGCGGTGGCGAGGGCATTCTCCGACGGCAGGCGGGCATCGACTTCGAGCTCTCCCGACTCGATCGATGCCAGGAGCTGGGCGCGCACGTCGGCGGCGGCGCTGCGGCGGGACACCGGGGTGAAGGAGCCGGATTTTTTGGTGAGCGCTGTCATGGTGTCTTATAGGTATGGCACCCACCAGGAGCATAGAGTTGCGCCGGGCTCGCGTCAATTTGCCGATGTAGCGTGCTCGTCCGGGTCTTGGGCCCTCGATGCCGGTTGCGTTCGCCGGCCGGCTGTTTTACAGTCTTGCTGTATTACAGGTTACGACACGCACGCGCTACCCGATCCCCCTCGCAGGCTCCATGCGCCGCCACTTCACCGCCCCCATGTCCTTCGTGCGCACCTGCACCGGCGCCGCATGAGCATCATCCGGACCGTGCTGGGCGACATCGACCCCGATCTGGCCGGCATCACCCTCACGCACGAGCACATCCGGTATGCGTACCCTGGCTGCGAGTTCGATCATCGCAACGTGTGGGACTTCGACGCGGTGGCCGGCGAGGTCGCGGCGGTGGTCGCCGCGGGTCGCGTGGACAATGGGATTGGCACCATCGTCGATCTCACGCCGGCGGAGATCGGACGTCATCCCGAGCTCCTCGCTGAAGTGTCGCGCCGCAGCGGCACCCACATCGTGGCCACCACGGGGTTCTTTCCAGAGAGCACCGGCATGGGCATCTTGTTTCACTGGCGGCGGCAATCGGTGGAGTACGTGACGGAGATGCTCGTCCGGGACCTCACCGAGGGCATGGTCTACGACGGCCGGCTCACGCCCTACCGGGCCGGCATCCTCAAGGTCGCTACAGGCGGCCTCGGCAAAGACCAGCCGACCCCGATGGGCGACGACGGCCGGCACATCGGTCGCCACGAGCGCGCGATCATCGAGGCCGTGGCGCGCGCGCAGGTCGCCACGGGCTGCGCGATCAACACCCACACGCAGCCGCTGGATTATGCGATCTGCAATCCGGGGATCGAGCTTCTCGACCTGCTCGAGGCCGCCGGCGCGGACCCCTCCCGCGTCGTGATCGGCCACGCCTTCGTGCATCCGCACGTCGACCAGCTGCGGGCCATCTGCGCGCGGGGGGCGATGCTGCAGATCGACCACATCGGCATCCCGTGGCAGAACGAAAGCGCGGAACAACTCGACGAGCTCATCGCGCAAGCCGTGCTCGCTCTGGCCGACGACGGCTATCTCGATCGCCTCGTCTTCTCCTACGACCGCTTCTTCGCGCACGCGCGCGGTCCGGTGACCGAGGCTGAGCCCGAGCAGCTCAACGAGCTCGTGCCGATCGGCTATTTGTTCGACACGTTCGCCCGTCGTCTCGAAGGCAAGGGTTTCGGCGCTGCCGAATTGCGGCGGGTGCTCGTCGACAACCCGCGCCGTCTTCTCGCGTTCTGATCCGTCCGCTGCCCCCGCTGCGGCGTCCCGCCACCCACCCTCGAGGGAGATTCCGATGCCTGCTTTCACCGTGCTTTCGTCCTGTCCGCCCCGCCGCAGCCTGCGCGTCGCTCAATGGCTGCTTGCGGGCCTTGCGCTCGCCGCGGCGACCCATGGCCACGCGGCGGTCGATGCGGCAGCGCGCGCGCTCCTGCCCGACGACATCCGCCAGCGCGGCACACTCATCGTGGCTATGCCACTGGACTTCGAGCCCTTCAACTATCTCGACGAGAAGAACGAGCAGGCGGGGCTCGACGTCGACCTCATCCGCGCGCTCGGCGACAAGCTCGGCGTGAAGGTCGACATCCAGCGCATCGGTTTCGCGTCGATGATCCCTGGGGTGGCGGGCGGTCGCGTCGACGCCGCGATGTCGGCGATGGGTATCCTGCCGGCGCGCCTCCCGCTGGTGTCGTTCGTCCGTTACGGACACTTCAGCAACGGCCTGGTCGTGCGCAAGGGCAATCCGACCAACGTGCGCAACGACGACGCGTGCGGCCACGTGATCGCGGTGGAGAAGGGAACGCAGCCGCTACTCGTGTGGCAGAAGAAGTCCGAGGAGTGCGTGGCCGCGGGGAAGGCAAAGATCGACCTGCTCGTGTTCGAAGGCAAGGGCCCGCAGGTGCTCGCCGTCGAGTCGGGCCGGGCGGAGGCGGCGGGGGTGGGCTTCGCCACGGCGATAGTCGCCGCCAAGCACTCCAACGGCAAGATGGATGCCGCGCCCGGCGGCCCGGTGCCGGGCGCCACGGTGGAATGCGGCATCGCCTTCAACAAGGCCAACGTGAAGCTCGGCCAGGCGCTGGAAGCAGCGCTCAAGGCGGCCGTCAAGGACGGCACTTACGACAGCATCTACGCCAAGTGGTCGCTCAGTCCCGAGCGGGCGGCCCCCGCGGTGGTCCAGTAAGTCGATCCGGCACAAGGGGCGGGCGTCGCCCGTCCCCCCATGGCGCGCACTTCATCCGAGCCTGTCCGTGACGACCCCCACCCCCACCGGCGCGCCACGCACCGATCTACCGCCGGTGCCGCTCGCGCGTCCCGGCCGCCGCGTGGCGGCCGTCGTGGTGGCGCTGCTCGTCGCGTGGGTGATCCACGTCGTCTTCACCAATCCCAACTTCCAGTGGCACGTCGTCGGCAAGTATCTGTTCAGCAAGGAGATCCTCGACGGCGTGAAGCTCACGATCGAGCTCACCGTCTCGGCCATGCTGATCGGCGTGTCGCTCGGTGTGGTGGCGGCGCTCATGCGCCTGTCCGACAACCGCCTGCTCTCCGGCGCCGCCACGTTCTACATCGTGGTCTTCCGCGGCACGCCGGCGCTGGTGCAGCTCATCTTCTGGTACAACCTGGCGGCGCTGTTTCCCAGGATCACGCTCGGCATCCCGTTCTTCGGGCCGGACTTCGTGTCGCTGAGCGCGAACGCAATCATCACGCCCGTCATCGCGGCCAACCTCGGGCTCGGCCTGTGCGAAGGGGCCTACATGGCGGAGATCGTGCGTGCCGGCATCATGAGCGTGGAGTCGGGCCAGCGCGAAGCCGGCGTCGCGCTCGGCCTCACCCGCGCCCAGACGATGCGCCGCGTGATCTTGCCGCAGGCGCTGCGCGTGATCGTGCCACCCACCGGCAACCAGATCATCGGGATGCTGAAGCTATCGTCTCTTGCAAGCGTCATCTCGGTGACGGAGCTCCTGTCAGCGGCGGGCCTCATCTACACCCGCACCTTTGAGACGATTCCGCTGCTCATCGTCGCCTCGCTGTGGTACATCGCCCTTACGAGCGTGCTGACGCTTGGCCAGCGGGCGATCGAGCGCCGGCTCGGTCGAAGCGTGCAGGACACGCCCGGCGTATCGTGGCGCCGTCCGCGCCGGCGGGCGCAGCCGCCCGTCCCGGAGTGACCCGATGAAGGCGATGATCGAAGTGCGTGGCCTGCACAAGCGCTTCGGCGGCATCGATGTGCTGAAGGGCATCGACCTCGATGTCGCCGCGGGCAAGGTCGTGTGCGTGATCGGACCCTCAGGCTCTGGCAAGTCCACGCTCCTACGGTGCATCAACCATCTCGAGCGCCCGGATGCGGGCTACATCCTCGTCAACGGCGAGTACATGGGCTACCGGCAGGTAGGCGACCGACTGCACGAAGTGCGCGAGCGCGACCTGTGCGCCTCGCGCGCGGCCATCGGGATGGTGTTCCAGCGCTTCAATCTCTTCCAGAACATGACGGTGCTGGATAACGTGACGCTGGCGCCGAGGCTCGCGCGGCGAACGCCGATGGCGGAGGCCGAGCGCAAGGCCCTCACGCTGCTCGAGCGCGTGGGCCTCGCGGGCAAGAAAGACCGCTACCCCTATCGCCTGTCGGGCGGCGAGCAGCAGCGGGTGGCCATCGCGCGGGCGCTTGCCATGGAGCCGCGGGTCATGCTCTTCGACGAGGCCACGTCCGCGCTCGACCCCGAGCTCGTGGGCGAGGTCCTCGACGTGATGCGCGCGCTCGCCGGCGACGGCATGACGATGGTCGTGGTCACCCATGAGATCGGCTTCGCGCGCGAGGTGGCCGACGAGGTCGTCTTCATGGACGGCGGCGTGGTGGCCGAACGGGGTCCGCCGGCACAGGTCCTGCAGGCACCCCGCGAAGCACGCACCCGCGAGTTCCTCGCCCGCCTCCTTTGACCGTATAGTGAACACCGTTGCCACGGTGGAGCGTGCGGTGCAGGGCATGGGTCGGGCTAGGAAGTGGAGGGCGCTTCGCGCGACGAGGCAGATCTTGCTCGTGGCGGCATGCCTCTTCGGCGAGGCCACGGCCCTCGACCTCCCGCGGCAAAGTGCCATACCTGGAGGGGTCGTCATCGTTCCAGTGGGAACTGCCGCGGGCGCGCCGCCGCGCGTCACCTTCAACGACGCCCCCGTGATGGTCGTGCGCGACGGCCCGCGCTGGGTGGCCGTCGTCGGCCTGCCGCTCGCCACCAAGCCGGGCAAGGTCAAGGTGGCCGTGGAGCGCCCAGGCGGAGCGCGCGAGACGATCGAGCTCGCGGTCAAGCCCAAGCAGTACGTCGAGCAGAAGCTGCGGGTGGCCCCGGGCATGGTGGACATCGCGCCCGCCGATCTCGAGCGCGTGAATCGCGAGCGGCCGCTGCTCCAGGCGGCGCTCGCCACGTTCAGCGACGCGGCGCCCGTCACGCTCGTTCTGCAGCAGCCCGTGCCGGGACCACGGTCGAGCTCCTATGGGTTGCGGCGCGTCTTCAACGGACAGCCGCGCGCGCCGCACACGGGTATGGACATCGCGGCGCCCACCGGCACGCCGATCCTCGCGCCCGCTGCGGGCACCGTCGTGGCAACGGGCGACTACTACTTCAACGGCGGCACCGTGATCGTGGACCACGGGCAGGGGCTCGTGACGATGTATTGCCACCTGTCGGCCATCGACGTGAAGCCCGGCGATGCGGTGGGCACCGGTGCGCCGCTGGGCAAGGTCGGCGCAACGGGTCGCGTGACCGGACCCCACCTGCACTGGGGCGTGACGCTCAACCGCACGATGGTCGATCCGGCGCTGTTTCTCCCGCCTTGAGGTCGCGCCGGCCGCCTCAGCCCTCGATGTCCACCGCGCGTCGCTCGTCCGACGCGCGCGTGATGGCATCGATCAGACGATGTCGGTGCACGGCGTGGTCGAAGTCGGGCTCCACCGTGCCGCCGGTGCGGATCGCCGTCGCGAGGCGCCGATACAGTCGCGCGACGTTGTTCGGCGGTCCGGAAGGCACGTCGGCGGGAATGTCGTCGCGATAGGATGCGGGAACGTCCAGCGGGGCGAGCGGCGCGCGGCCCTGCGCGCCGTGCAGCCGGTTCTCGTCGCGCTGAGGGGCGCCGGGCGTGGCCACGACGAGCGCACCCTTGCTGCCGTGGATCTCCAGACGGAAACCCGGCGTGGTGGACGGCAGCGTGGCGACGTGCGCCGAGAGGACGGCACCATTGCGCAGCGTACCGGCCACGATGACGTTGTCCGGCACCTCGACGGCCATCGTCTCGTCGGTGCCGCTCACGCGCCATTGCCGCACCTGCGTGGCGACTCGCGCCGAGACGTCGGCGATCTCGTCCACGCAAAGGCACAGCGCATCGAGCGAGTGGATGCCGCGCACGGTCAGGGCGGAAACGCCGCCGGCACGCCGCGTTTCCCACTGCTTCGACCGTGGGCGCTCGGGGGCATTGGCCGTGAGCATTGCGAGCGTCACCGCCAGGGGCTCGCCGACGTAGCCATCGCGCACCAGGTCGCGCACGTAGCGCAGCGTGGGATCGCAGCGCGCCTGCAGCCCCACGGCGGTGCGCACGCCCGCGACCCGCGCCGCGGCGGCCATCGCCTCGGCTTGCGCGGTATCGGCGCCGAGGGGCCACTCGCAGTAGACGTGCTTGCGCGCCGCGAGCGCGGCTCGCACCACCTCGTCGTGGTTGGGCGCGCGCACCACCACGGCGACGATGTCGATGTCGGATCGCGTGACGAGGTCGCGATAGTCGTGAAAAGCCTGCGCCACGCCGTAGCGGGCAGCCGCGGCGCGCGCCGTCTCCTCGCGCGTGGTGCACAACGCGGCGATGTCGAACTCCGGCATGGCGCGCAGCGCCGGGAAGTGCGCGAGCGGCGCCCATCCTTGGCCCTGCGCGTCCGCCCCCACGATCCCTATGCGCAACTTGTCCATGTTCGCCCCTTCTTTGCATGCCGATGGGGCGCGAGGATAACACCGCGGAGCTTCGAAAGTGGATCGCAAAAACCTATCAATAGCAGTCACAAAAATGAACTTTTGTTTGTGCTGCCACGCTGATAGTCTGCATGCAGTCCCACGCGCCAACCGGCTTCGCATGCCCGCGCATCGTTTGCCAGATGCGCGTCGTGCGACGGCAGGCGCAGCCACGCCCCGATGAGAGGGCCTCGAGGAGGAGTACATGCTCAAGCGATTTTCCATCGCGCTGCTCGCCGCGGCGTCCGCGGCGCTCGCGCCGGCTGCCCATGCTCAGGCATGGCCCACGCAGCCCATCAAGATCATCGTCGGCTTTCCGCCGGGCGGCGTGGCCGATGCCATCCCGCGGTATCTGCAATCGGTGCTGAAGGAGTCGCTCGGCCAGCCCATCATCGTGGAGAACAAGCCTGGCGGGGCCGGCATCATCGCGATGGAAGCGATCGCGAAGGCCACCGACAATCACACGCTCGGGATCATGACGTTGCAGAACCTGATCGTGCCCGCCACCGGTGCCACGCTTCCCTATGACGCCCGCAAGGACTTGACCGGCCTCGTGCTCTTCGGGCGCACGGCGAGCGTGCTCACCGTGCACACGTCGCTGCCCATCAAGTCGGTGTCCGAGCTCATTGCCTACGCCAAGGCGCATCCCGGGCAGCTGGCCTTCGCCACCAGCGGCAATGCCACCGGGCAGCACTTCGCCACCGAGAGCCTGAAGCTCGGCGCGAATATCGACATCATCCACGTGCCGTACAAGGGCGTGGCTCCGGCCTATACCGACGTGTTGTCCGGACGCGTGCCGGTGATGTTCATGACCTACGGCTCGGGCAAGCAGCACTGGGACTCCGGCAAAGTGCGTCCCCTCGCGGTGTCCACGCCCACGCGCTTCAGCCTCGCGCCGGAGCTGCCCACGATGGCCGAGGCCTCGGGGATCAAGGATTTCAGCCTCATCGAGTGGTACACGCTCGTAGCGCCGTCATCGATGCCGCGCGCGGCCATGGAGAAGGTGACCAAGGCCGTGGTGGAGGTGCTGAACCGTCCCGAGCACGCCGCCTTCAACCAGAAGTACGGCCTCGAATACGAGAACATGAGCATCGACCAGACCAATGCCTTCCTCATGAACGAGCTCGAGCGCATGACCGTGATCGCCAAGAAGGCCAACATCAAGCTGGAGTAGCGCCATGCATCCGAACTTCATCGACGGCCGCTTCGTCGTCCCCGCGGGGGCGGACCGCATCCCCGTGCTGAACCCGGCGCGGGGTACCGTGATCGGCGAGATCCCCGATACGCCCCCGGCGATCGTCGGCGAGGCGGTCGCCGCGGCGCAGCGGGCGCAGCCGGCGTGGGCGCGGCTGCCGGCGATCGAGCGCGCGGGGCACCTGCGGCGCATCGCGGCCAAGCTGCGGGAGCACACGGAGGAGATCGCCCGCATCATCACCGAAGAGCAGGGCAAGCTCCTGTCGCTCGCGCGCATCGAGGCGGCCTTCACCGCCGATTTCATCGACTACATGGCGGAGTGGGCGCGGCGGATCGAGGGCGAGATCATCACGAGCGACCGCCCCGGCGAAAACATCTTCCTGTTCCGCCAGCCGCTCGGCGTGATCGGTGGCATCCTCCCCTGGAACTTCCCGTTCTTCCTCATCGCGCGCAAGATGGCGCCGGCACTCGTGACGGGCAACACCATCGTCATCAAGGCCAGCGAGGAGACGCCCAACAACGCGGCGAAGTTCGTCGAGTTGTTGGCGCAAACCGATCTGCCCCCGGGGGTGTTCAACCTGGTCCATGGTCGCGGGGCCACGACAGGCCAGGCGCTCGCCGCCGATCCGCGCCTCGGCATGGTGAGCTTCACCGGCAGCGTGGAGACGGGGTCGAAGATCATGGCGGCCGCGGCGCGAAACATCACCAAGGTGAATCTCGAGCTCGGCGGCAAGGCGCCTGCGATCGTGCTGCCGGATGCCGACCTCGATCTCGCCGTGCGCGCCATCCGCGATTCGCGCGTGATCAACAGCGGCCAGGTTTGCAATTGCGCCGAGCGCATCTACGTTCATCGCGACGTGGCGGCCGCCTTCCTCGAACGCTTCGTGCCGGTGATGCGCGCCACCTCGTGGGGCGATCCGCTGGGCGAGCGCGAGGTGGGCATGGGACCGCTCGTGAATGCGGCGCAGGCGCGCAAGGTCGACGCTGCCGTGCGGATGGCGGTGGAGCAGGGAGCGCGCGTGCTGACCGGCGGCAAGCTGGTGGAAGAGGGCGGCGGCTACTACTTCGAGCCTACGGTGGTGACCGACACGCGGCAGGACATGGACATCATGCAACGGGAGATCTTCGGTCCCGTGGCGCCGGTGCATGTGGTGGACAGCGTGGACGAGGCCATCGCCAAAGCCAACGACTCGATCTACGGCCTGACCTCGTCGATCTACACACGCGACCTCGGTGCCGCGATGCGGGCCTGCAACGAGCTGCGCTTCGGCGAGACCTACATCAATCGCGAGAACTTCGAGGCCATGCAAGGATTCCACGCCGGCCAGCGCCGCTCGGGCATCGGCGGCGCCGATGGCAAGCACGGCCTGTACGAGTACACGCAGTCGCACGTCGTGTATCTGCAAACAGCCCCCTGACGAAGCAGCCACGATGAAGAAGCTCATCAACGATCCGCAGCACTACGTGGACGAGGCACTCGAGGGTCTGTGCCTCGCCTTCCCCGGCTACCGCCGCGAGGGCGCGACCGGCCGCGTCGTGGCCCGGGCGAGCGGACCCGCCCGCGGCAAGGTCGGCGTGGTCAGCGGCGGCGGGTTCGGGCACCTGCCGGTGTTCGCGGGCTACGTCGGCGAGGGGATGCTCGACGCGTGCGCGGTGGGCGCGGTGTTCGCCGGGCCGCCGGTGGATGTGTGTGGGGAAGCCATCCGCGCCGCGGACGGCGGCGTCGGCGTCGTGTGCATCCTCGGTAACTACGGCGGCGATCGCATGAGCTTTGCGCAGGCCAGCGAGGAGTTCGAAGACGATGGCGGCAGGACCGCCACGGTTATCGTGGCCGACGACGTGGCAAGCGCAGTGTCCGCCGAGCGCGAGCGGCGTCGCGGCGTGGCCGGGATGGTCTTCGCGTTCAAAACGGCCGGTGCCGCGGCCGCGTCCGGGGCTCCGCTCGACGCCGTTGCCGCGATCGCGAGACGCACCGCGCAGGCGACGCGCTCGATCGGCGTGGCGCTGTCGCCCTGCCTCATTCCGGGCGCGGCGGCGCCGGGGTTCACGGTGCCGGTGGACGGCATCGAGCTCGGCATGGGCATCCACGGCGAGCCCGGGATCGAGCGCAGCGCGCTACCGACCGCGGATGATGTGGCCGCGGCGATGGTCGAGCGCCTGCTTGCCGACCGTCCAGCGCAGGGTGGGCGCGTCGCGCTGCTCGTCAACAGCCTCGGCGCCACGCCGCTGGAGGAGTTGCTGATCGTTCATCGCGCGACGCAGCGGCGGCTGGTCGAGGCGGGCGTCACCATCGCCGCCCGCTACGTCGGCCACTACGCCACGTCGATGGAGATGGCAGGGTGCTCGCTTTCGCTAGTCGACCTGGATTCGGAGATCGAGCACTGGCTCGCGGTCCCCACCACCTGTCCGTTCTGGCCGCGGTGACGCGCACCCTCACCCCAGCCGCCATCGCGGCCGGCGTACGCCGCCTGCAGACGCAAACCGCGACCTTGCGCGACGCCCTCAACGCCGCGGACCGCGTGCTCGGCGACGGCGATACCGGCATGACCGTCGCCGCGGTGATCGCGGCGTGGAACGACGTGGCTGTCGATACGCAAGCCGATGCCGGTGCCGCGCTCGAGGCGCTCGGCCGCGCCGGACGCCGTGCCACCGGGTCGAGCCTCGGGGCTGTGCTCGCCACCGGACTTGTTGCCGCTGGTCGAAGCGCGCATGGCACAGCGGCCCTCGATCGCGACGGCCTCCTGATCGCGCTCACGGCGAGCGTGAGCGCGATCACGGCGCGCTCGGGCGCGGGGCCTGGCGACAAGACGATCCTCGACACCCTGGTGGCCTTGCGCGAAGCCCTCGCGGCTGCGAGCCCGCAGGC
>CALFEY010000452.1 GCA_937958295.1 uncultured Pseudomonadota bacterium | reverse complement strand
CAGCGTGAGGGCGAGGAGGTCGGCGGCGGCGATCACGAGGGCCTGCGTGGCGTGCAGCTCAGCGGCAAGGGCGCGATAGTCGCGCACGTCGCCGTTGGCGCCGGGATACTGCAGGAGCGCGCCGAACACGTCGGCCTTCGCGGCCTCTACGGCCGGGCCTACCACCACCGTGATGCCAAGCGGCTCGGCGCGGGTGCGCACCACGTCGCGCGTCTGCGCGAACACGTCGTCGGCCACGAAGAAGCGCCGGCTCGCGCTCTTGGTCATACGCAGCGCGAGCGTCATGGCCTCGGCGGCCGCGGTAGCCTCGTCGAGCATCGACGCGTTGGCGATCGACATGCCGGTGAGGTCGCAAATCATCGTCTGGAAGTTGATGAGCGCCTCGAGCCGGCCCTGCGAGATCTCCGGCTGGTACGGCGTGTACGCGGTGTACCAGGCAGGATTCTCGAGGATGTTGCGCAGGATCACGCCCGGCGTGTGCGTGCCGTAGTAGCCCTGCCCGATGTACGACTTCGCTACGCGATTACGCGCGGCCAACGCCTTCAGGCGCGCCAGCGCCGCCACCTCCGTCATCGGCCCGGGCAGGGCGAGCGGACGGCGCTCGCGTATCGCCGCGGGCACGATGGCGTCCATCAGCGCTGCCCGCGAGGGGTAGCCGAGCATGGCGAGCATCGCCGCCTGGTCCGCGGCCGTGGTGCCGATGTGCCGGTGCGCAAAGGCGCCGGTGTCCTCGAGATCGGCCAGGGACCTAAGCGTGATGTCGTCGCGTTTCATCGTTGGCTCACCCGATGAGCTTCTCGTAGGCCGCGGCGTCGAGCATGGCAGCCAGCGCCGCGGGGTCGGCGGGCTTCACGCGGAAGAGCCACGCTTCGTAGGGCTTCTCGTTGAGCGACTCGGGCGTGGCGGGCACGGCATCGTTCACCGCCACGACCTCGCCGGCGATGGGTGCATAGACGTCGCTCGCGGCCTTGACCGACTCCACGATCGCGCAGGCCTCGCCCACCTTCAGCACTCGCCCCACGGCCGGGAGCTCCACGAACACGAGGTCGCCGAGCGCCTCCTGCGCGTGATCGGTGATGCCGATGGTGACGCTGCCGTCAGCTTCGCCGCGCAGCCATTCGTGGGTGTCGGCGTACTTCAATTGCGGGGGGACGTTCATGGAGGGCTCCCTCGGGTGGGTCGTTTGGACAGGAAATGAATGGCGGGGGCGCGGCGGCCGGCTACACCAACGGCTTGCCGTTGCGCACGAAGGGCGGCTTCACCACGCGCGCGGCCAGGCGTTTGTCGCGCACGAGGACGGTGACCGTGTCGCCAGGCTGCACGGCGGCCGGCAGCCGGGCCAGCGCGATGGACTTACCGAGCGTGGGTGAGAAGGTGCCGCTCGTGATCTCGCCTTCGCCGTGGGGGGTCTCCACCTTCTGGTGCGCGCGGAGCACCCCGCCGCTGTCGAGGAGGAGCAGTCCGGTGAACGTGAAGGGACGAGGATCGGCCGCGAGCGCGGCCTTGCCCACGAAGTCGCGCGGGCTCGCGAGGTCCACCGTCCAGGCGAGGCCCGCGGCGAGCGGCGACACGCCTTCGTTCATGTCCTGGCCGTACAGGTTCATGCCGGCTTCCAAGCGCAACGTATCGCGCGCGCCCAGGCCCGCGGGGCGCACGCCGGCCGCGCGCAACGCGTCCCACGCGGCCACCGCCTGCGCCGCCGGCAGCAGGATCTCGAAGCCGTCCTCGCCGGTGTAGCCCGTGCGGGCGATGAAAACGGGGCCGAGGGCCGTCTGCGCCTGCGCGCCGTTGAAAGGCTTGAGGTCGGCGGAGGCCGCCTCGGCACCCGGCAGCGCCTGCCATGCCTTGGCGCGGGCCTGTGGTCCCTGCACGGCGATCATCGCGAGGTCGTCGCGCGGCGTGAGCGTGAGCCCCGGCGCGCGCGCGGCCGCGAGCTTGCGCAGCCAGGCGACGTCCTTGTCCGCGGTGGCCGCATTCACCACCAGCCGGAAGAAGTCCTCGCGCAGGAAGTAAACGATGAGGTCGTCGAGCACGCCGCCGTCCTCGCGGAGCATGCACGTGTACAGCGCCTTGCCCGGCGTGGCGAGCTTGTCGACGTTGTTAGCAAGCGCGCCGCGCAGGAAGTCGCGCGCGCCGTGGCCGGCGATGTCCACAGCCCGCATGTGCGAGACGTCGAACATGCCCGCATCCGTGCGCACCGCGTGGTGCTCCTCGATCTGCGAGCCGTAGTTGACCGGCATGTCGTAGCCGCCGAAGTCGACCATGCGGGCGCCGGCGGCGCGGTGGGCTTCGTACAGCGGTGTGCGCTTTTGCACTGGCAACCTCCCGGAAAAACGAAAGGGCGAGGCTGTTCTGCCTCGCCCCGTCTGTCCTTTTACCTGAGAGATTGGACCGCGATGTGGTTCGCGGCCGCTTGCCCCTTCGGTGGGTCGCCGCAAGCCGGCCTTTAGGGCCGGATGGCGCGACCGCTCTCCAGATTGCGGTTGCGTTCCGTGCAGTCCTCGGTACCTGAGCGGTTTCGGGATTACGCCTTCGGCGGCCCCGCGCGAAGATCTTGGGCGCGGCGCACTCTCCTGCACGAACGGCCGCGATTCTACCGCATCCGGCGGGCACCGGCGCGCGGCGCCGGCCGGGCGGGGGTCACTTCTTGAGCGTCATGATCCAGGTGACGAGCTCGGTGATGTCCGCGGCCGGCACCGAAGCGTTGGGGGGCATCGGGATCGGGCCCCAGACACCGGTGCTGCCGTCCTTGACCTTCTTCGAGAGCTTGGCGATCGCGTCCTTGTCGCCCTTGTACTTGGCGGCGACGTCGACGTAGGCCGGGCCCACGATCTTCTTGTCGATGGCATGACACGCGGCGCAGCCGTCCTTCTTCATCATGGCTTCGGCTTTGGCGTTGTCGAGCACGGCATGCGCCGGCGCGGCAGCGAGAACGGTGGCAAGGGCAGTGATGGCAAGTGCTGCAGAAGCGGCTTTCATGGCGACTCCGTAGGGACGAGGAAACAAGAATGTGGAGCGGAAGGAGGCTCGGCGCGAGTTTACCGGAGCGACAGTACGATTTCCGCGTATGCATGCATCGGCGGCAGGCACGTGGCGCCGCGGCACACGTAAGCCACCGCCCCTGCGCCGGGTACCGCGCCCTTCACCAGGGGCGGCGGCAGGTCGCCCGCCCGCGACAGGTCGAGCACGACCACGTCCGGCCGATACGCTGCGACGAGATCCCGGCGCCACTGGTCCGCCTCGCCAGGATCACCATAGACGAGTACGAGGGCCGGCGGGGCCTCCACGACCGTGGCTGCCTCGAGGAGGCTCGCGCATCCCTGCGGTGATTGCGCCATCTGGTGTGCGAAGAGCGCCACGGTGCGCTGCGCCGCCTGCACGTAGCGAAGGTCACCGGCCAGGTGCCCGAGGATCGCCAGCGAGCGCGCCGCCACCCCGTTGCCCGACGGCGTCGCGCTGTCGTGGCCGGGCTTGGTGCGGTGGAAGAGCTTCTCGTGATCGTGGCTCGTGAAGAAGAAGCCCCCTTCGTCCGCATCCTCGAAGCGCGCGAGGAGCGCATCGGCGAGCGCCAGCGCCCAGTCGTAGTCTTCGCGCCGGAACGACACCTGCATGAGCTCGAGGAGCGCCGCGAGCAGGAAGGCGTGGTCGTCGAGATAGGCATTCAAGGCGGCGGCGGCGCCGCGGCGCGTGGCGAGGAGACGTCCGTCGCGCCAGGCGGTGCGCTTCAGCGCGTCCGCCGCGCGCGCTGCCATTTGCGCCCACCGTGGCAGGTCGAGCCCCCCGGACGCACGGGCGAGCCCGGCGATCGCGAGCGCGTTCCAGGACGTGAGGATCTTGTCGTCGCACGCCGGGCGCACGCGCCGCGACCGTGCGGCGAAAAGCCCCGCGCGCGCGCCGGCCAGGCGCGTGGCGGCATCCGGTCCGTCGATGCGCAGCTGCGAGGCCACCTCCGCCAGCGGCTTCGCCACGCGCAGGTTCCACGCGACGCCCTCGAAGTTGGGCGGGCCGTCGAGGCCGTAGAAGGGCTCGGCCACAGCCCACTCCGGCGCCGGGAGCACGGCCCGCGCTTCGTCGCGCGTCCATGCATAGAAGCGCCCTTCGCGGCCCTCGCTGTCAGCGTCGAGGCTCGAGTAGAAGCCGCCGTCGGCGGCGCCCATCTCGCGCTCGATCCAGCCCACGATGTCGCGGGCCACCTCGCGATACCGGGCGTCGCCCGTCACCCGGGCGAGGTCGGCGTACAGGCCGAGCAGCGGGGCGTTGTCGTAGAGCATCTTCTCGAAATGCGGGATCGTCCACGTGGCATCCACCGAATACCGGCAGAAGCCGCCGCCCAACTGGTCGTGGATGCCGCCGTCGGCCATGCGCGCGAGGGTGATGTGCGCGATCCGCAGGGCAAGCGCATCGCCGTGTCGCGCATGCGTGCGCAGGCAGAAATCGAGGTCGAAGGGGTGCGGGAACTTGGGGGCCACGCCGAAGCCCCCGTGGACGCGGTCGAAGGTGCGCGCGAGCTCCGCCAGCAGCGCGTTCTCCATCGCGCGCAGCGGAGGCGCGGCGCCCGGCTCGGGCTCGAGCGCGCGCAGCGCCTGGGCGAGCTGCCGATTCTGCTCGGCGAGACGATCGCCCTCGTCGCGGTAGGCCGCGGCGATCCGGGGGAGGAGCTCCAGCATGCCGGGACGGCCGTGGCGGGCCTGCCTGGGGTAATAGGTGCCGCCGAAGAAGGGCGCGCCATCGGGCGTGAGGAACATCGTGAGCGGCCACCCGCCCGAGCGGCGCGTGAGCAGCGCGTGCGCAGCCTGGTAGATCTGGTCGAGGTCAGGACGCTCCTCGCGGTCCACCTTTACGCTCACGAAGAGATCGTTCATCACCGCGGCCACTTGCGGATCCTCGAACGACTCGTGCGCCATCACGTGGCACCAGTGGCAGGCGGAATAGCCGATGGACAGCAGGATGGGCTTGCCCTCCGCGCGCGCCCGCGCGAGCGCTTCCTCACCCCAGGGATGCCAGTGGACGGGGTTGTCCGCGTGCTGCAGCAGGTAGGGGCTCGTGGCCCCGGCGAGGCGATTGGCCATGCGGCATTCTAGGCGCGCGGTCGGCCCGGCACGACGACGGCTACGACTCCTCGAAGGCCACCCGCTCGAAGTCGCCGCCGCGGTGGAGGAGCTTCGTCAACCGGAACTTGCGCTCGGGACCGGTATCCATCGACCGCAGCACCCGACCCGCATTGAAGGTGCGCGGCGGCAGCACCATGGACACGGGCTCCGCGTCGGTGGCTGCCAGCATGAGCGCCGGCAGGGGCAACTCCTCGGCAAAGGCGATCGACGTGGGCCGCACCGCGATCGAACGCGGCGTGCCCGTCCACAGCGAGACCGACAGCGCAAATTCGTTGGGCTCGCCGAACGCCACGCGGGTGAC
Source organism: uncultured Pseudomonadota bacterium (assembly GCA_937958295.1). GTDB lineage: Bacteria > Pseudomonadota > Gammaproteobacteria > Burkholderiales > Casimicrobiaceae > VBCG01. The sequence goes on along the minus strand of CALFEY010000452.1, from coordinate 19,093 downwards.
GTATCCCACGCGTGTGCGCTCGGCATCGCGCGCCACCACCAGCTGGTCGAGAAACCAGCGGTAGCGGGTGGGCTCGCGGAGGAGGAGCTTGGCGCCCCCGGGGGAGCACTCGCCCTGCCACGATTCCCACGGCCAGTTCTTTTCGGCGTCTTCCTTGTAGCGGTCGTAGTCGGTGAGCGCCCCGAGCGTCTGCAGGTGCTGCGCCCCCTGGAAGGACAGGCGTCCGAGCGGATCCTGACGATCGAACGTGCGCCCGCCCACGCGGAAGTAGGCCGCCTGCACGCCTCCCGCGGACAGCTCCAGCGCATCGTGCACCGTGTCCTCCGGCACGGCGGGCACCTGGTACCAGCGCGCGTCCAGATTCGCCAGCAACGCCTGCGAGGTCTCGGCCGACGTGTCGTGACCGAGCTGCAGCTCCGCCGGAGTGGCGCCGTTGGCGAGACGCTTCAGGCGCCCGCGAACCGACGTGGCGAGCTTGCCGGGATAGCCAAAGCGCAGGGACGGACCGGCGTGGTCCGGCAGCGTGGTGGCGATCCATCCCGGCACCGACGAATCGAGGTCCATCACGAGCACGGGCCCTTCGGTCTCGCGCTGCTGCGAATAGGGGAAGATCTTGCGTGCCCACTGGCCGAGCCAGCGGTCAGTGAGCTCGATCTGGCGCACGGACATCGCGCACGGATCGGCGAGGCCCATGAGTATGGCGTGCGCGTAGGTGGAATAGCAGGAGATGCCCACCGCGTGCGGGACGAGGTCATCGGAGACAGCGGCCACGCTGCAATCGAGAATCTCCGAGAGGCGGTAGTACGCGTGCAGCTCCTGCCAGAGCGTGGGCGGCGGGACGCGCCGCGCAAGCCCGTGGACGATCACGAGTTGCTTGCCCACGTACAGCCCCCGCTGCAGGAGCTTGGCCTTGACGCCCTGGAGCTCGACGTCGCCTTCGAGGAGCGGCTTCAGGCACGCCGAGTACTGTTCCCACAGGCCATGCCAGAGCGAGATGGCTTGCGCGGCGGCGTCGGCCTCGCGCTCGCCGGCCGGCTGCGGCTTGCCGGCGTAGCGACGCGCGAGCTCGGTATGCAGATGAGCGACCTGCTCGCGCAGGACTTCCGCGATGGTCGCCCGCTCGCGCGGCGCGAAGTCGGCCGCGGTGACCGCCCGCAGTTGACCCCGCACGGCCTCGTACAGCGGCGTGACCGAGGTGATCAGCAGCGACTTGACCCAGCGGCGTGCACCTTCCGCATCAGCGAAGGCGAGCGCAGGGATCGTGTCCTGCGTGCTCGCCGGCTTGGGCGGGGACGCGGACGGAGCGGCCGGAGGGCCTGGGGGGGCCTTCGAAGCGGTGTCCTGCATCGGCGTGAACGGGATGCGCTGGAACGTAACAAGCCCTTATAGCACAAAGGCTTGCGCGCGGAGGTGGTCCTACAGCCGCCGCCGCCGATGGATGGCGGCTCACAGGGCACGAACGGCGCGCGCGGCGACTGCGGAATTTTCCACAGTGCGCGACCGCACTCCTCCGCTGTCATGCCTCACGCCGCGCGCCTACATTGCGTCAATGACCGCAGCGAATCCGACGACGCGACGCCCGCGGTCACCTGTTGCCTCCCCCCGCGAAGGCACGCCCCGCCTCCTCCTGGCGCGTCGGCGAACGTCCGCCCCTTGAACGATGCCTTCGCGGGCTCTTTTTCTAAGCGGCAACCGGAGAACAACCGTGAACGAGATCCTCTCCCGCTCCCCCCATGGCGACTGCGCCGAGCGCGGTTACGTGAGTAGCGACTGGGCACCCCCGCTCGTCGCCGCGCTGTACGCCATCCTGTTGCTGGCCGCGCCGGCGATCGTCCGCTATGCCCCGGCGCCCAGCGCCACGCCCATCGGCGTGACGGCGGCTCCCGAGGCGCACCACGACTGTGCGGCGGCGACCAGTGCGCCCGCCTGCGCGCGCACGACGCCCCGCTGAGCGTTCAGACCAGCACGCGCTCCACGCCGCCGGCGTTGGCCTTCTGAACGTAGTCGGCCATCCAGTTCGCGCCCAGCACATGCTTGGCGATCTCCACGACGATGTAGTCGGCACTCGTGCCGGCGTCGTCCTCGAAGCGCGACAGGCCCTGCAGGCACGAAGGGCACGAAGTCAGCACCTTCACCTCGCCCATGAAGCCGTCGGCACGCAGGCTTCCCGCACCCTTGCGCATCTCCTCTTCCTTGCGGAAGCGCACCTGCGTGGACACGTCGGGCCGGGTCACGGCGAGGGTGCCCGATTCGCCGCAGCAGCGGTCGTTGAGGGCGACCTTGGTGCCCATGAGCTGGTTCACCACGGCCATCGGCGCGTACTGCTTCATCGGCGTGTGGCAGGGGTCGTGGTACATGTAGCGAACGCCTTCCACGCCCTGGAGCGCCACCCCCTTCTCCATGAGGTACTCGTGGATGTCGAGCAGGCGGCAGCCCGGGAAGATCTTGTCGAACTCGTACTTCATCAATTGGTCCATGCACGTCCCGCAGGAGACGATGACCGTCTTGATGTCGAGATAGTTGAGCGTGTTGGCCACGCGGTGGAAGAGCACCCGGTTGCTCGTGGTGATCTTCTGGCCCTCGTCGTGGTTGCCGGCCGAGGTCTGCGGATAGCCACAGCACAGGTAACCCGGCGGCAGCACCGTCTGCGCGCCTACGTGATAGAGCATCGCCTGCGTGGCGAGCCCTACCTGCGAGAAGAGCCGTTCCGAGCCGCAGCCGGGAAAGTAGAACACCGCCTCGCCTTCGTCGGCCGGCCTTGAGGGGTTGCGGATCACCGGCACGATCGACGGATCCTCGATGTCGAGCAGCGCCCGCGACGTGCGCTTGGGCAGGTTGCCCGGCATCGGCTTGTTGATGAAGTGGATGATCTGCGCCTTGATCGGCCGCTCACCGGTGGTGGGCGGCGGATGGCGCGTCTGCCGCTGCGCCACGCGCGTGGTCTTGGCGAAGCGGTACGCCGCGCGCTGGAGCTTGTAGCCCCAGTCGATCATCACCTTCTTGGTGGCCTTGATCGTGGTGGGATTGGTGGCGTTGAGGAAGAACATCGACGCCGCCGTGCCTGGATTGAAGTTGCGCGTGCCCATCTTGCGCAGGAGATTGCGCATCGCGATGGAGACGTCGCCGAAGTCGATGTCCACCGGGCACGGATTCAGGCACTTGTGGCACACGGTGCAGTGGTCGGCCACGTCCCCGAACGCGTTGAAGTGCTTGAGGCTGATGCCGCGGCGCGTCTGCTCCTCGTAGAGGAACGCCTCGATGAGCAGCGACGTCGCGAGGATCTTGTTGCGCGGGCTGTAGAGCAGGTTCGCGCGCGGCACGTGCGTGGCGCACACGGGCTTGCACTTGCCGCAACGCAGGCAGTCCTTGATGGACGTGGCCACCTCGCCCAGCATGCTCTGCTCGAGGATCAGGCTCTCGTGGCCGATGAGAGAGAAGCTCGGCGTGTACGCGGAGGACAGGTCCGCCGGCAGCGCCGGATGGCGCAGGAGCTTGCCGCGATTGAAGCGGCCCTCCGGGTCGATCGCGTCCTTGTACTTCGCGAAAGGCGCGAGCTCCTCATCGGTGAGGTACTCGAGCTTGGTAATGCCGATGCCGTGCTCGCCTGAGATCACCCCGCCCAGCTGGCGCGCGAGCGCCATGATGCGTGCCACGGCCGCGTTGGCCTCCTTCAGCATCCCGTAGTCGTCAGAATTGACGGGGATGTTGGTGTGCACGTTACCGTCACCCGCGTGCATGTGCAGCGCCACGAACACCCGGCTGCGCAGCGCGCGCGCGTGGATCTCGTCGATGCCCTTCATCACGGGCGCGAAGGCCAGCCCGGTGAAGATCTCGCCCAGCGGGGCTTTCAGCTCGCGCTTCCATGAGGCCACGATCGAGCGGCTCTGCAAGTCGCGGAAGGTCTCGTCGAGGCGGTCGAGGAGGTCCTGCCAGGTGGCGCGCATCTGCGCGACGAGCGCGCGCCCCTCCTCCACCTTGGCATCGACGATCTCCTGCGGCGGGCGCACCTCGCTCTCCGGCGGCCAGGCATGGCCGAGCAGCGGGCTCGCGAGGAACGCGCCGATCTCGTCGGCGATGCGGATCTTGTTCTTGAGGGACAGCTCGATGTTGATGCGCTCGATGCCGTCGGTGTAGTCGCCCAGACGCGGCAGCGGGATCACCACGTCCTCGTTGATCTTGAAGGCGTTGGTGTGGCGGGCGATCGCCGCCGTGCGTGACCGGTCGAGCCAGAACTTCTTGCGCGCATCAGCCGCGACGGCCACGAAGCCCTCCGCGCCGCGGAGGTTGGCGATGCGCACGACCTCCGAGGCGGCGCGGGCCACCGCGTTCTCGTCGTCGCCCACGATGTCGCCCAGCAGCACCATGCGCGGCCGCCCGTGGCGCTTGGCCTTGGTCGCGTAGCCCACCGCCTTGACGTACTTCTCATCCAGATGCTCGAGGCCCGCGAGCATCACGCGCTGGCCGGACGTTTTGGGCAGGCCATCGAGATAGTCCTTGATCTCCACGATGGCTGGCGTGGAATCGTGCGCGAGCCCAAAGAACTCGAGGCACACCGTGCGGATCGCCGGCGGCATCTTGTGCAGGATGAAGCGGGCGCTGGTGATGAGACCGTCGCAGCCTTCCTTCTGCACGCCGGGCACGCCCGCCAGGAACTTGTCGGTGACGTCCTTGCCGAGGCCCACCTTGCGGAAGGTGGCGCCCGGGATCGCGAGCGTCTCGCGGCGAAGCAGCGTCTTGCCGTCCTTGCCGTAGTAGGCGCAATCGAACGTCGCGTGCGCGGCGTCGTGGATCTTGCCGAGGTTGTGGTCGGTACGCGTGACCTCGAGCCACTCGGCACGGGGCGTGACCATGCGCCACGACGCCAGGTTGTCGAGCGCGGTGCCCCACAGCACCGCCTTCTTGCCACCGGCGTTCATCGCGACGTTGCCGCCGATGCACGACGCATCGGCCGACGTGGGATCGCACGCGAACACAAGGCCAGCGGCCTCGGCGGCATCCATCGCCCGGCGCGTGACCACGCCCGCACCGCAGTCGATCGTGGGCGTGGGTAGGGTGTGCCCCGGCAACACCAGCGGCTCCACGGCCCCAAGCCGCTCGAGCTTCTCCGTATTGATCACGGCCGAGCGCGCATCGAGCGGGATCGCGCCTCCGGTGTATCCCGTGCCGCCGCCGCGCGGGATGATCGTGAGGCCGAGCTCGATGCAACCTTCCACGAGGCCGCGGATCTCGTCTTCCGTATCGGGATAGAGCACCACGAACGGATACTCCACCCGCCAGTCGGTGGCGTCGGTCACGTGCGAGACGCGCGCGAGGCCGTCGAAAGCGAGGTTCTCCTTGTCGGTGTAGCGCGCGAGGACCCGCCGCGTGCGCTTGCGCAGGTCGGCGGTGGACTTGAACGACTCGGCGAAGCGGTCGATCGCCGCGTTAGCCGCCGCCACGAGGCGGGCGACCTTGGCATCGCGCTCGCGGTCGTCGCCGGCCGCGGTGCGTCGCTTCTCGATCTCGCGCACGCGGTGGCGCATGGCGTCGACCAGCAGGGCCTGCCGCTTGGGATTGTCGAGAAGGTCGTCCTGCAGGTACGGATTGCGGTCGACCACCCAGATGTCGCCCAACACCTCGAACAGCATGCGCGCGGAGCGTCCCGTGCGTCTCTCGCCGCGCAGCTCGGTCAAGAGCTGCCACATCGGCGCGCCGAGAAGGCGGATCACGATCTCGCGATCCGAGAACGACGTGTAGTTGTACGGGATCTCGCGCAGCCGCGGAGCGGCGTGCGCGGTGTCCTGCTCCACGAAGGCGTCGGTTACCGTGTTCATGAGGGACCGGCTAGTCTACCGCAGCGCAACAACCCCGCAGGCCCCATTAGGGTGAGGGTCATTCGGGGGCGGTCATCGCGAAAAGCGCGCCGCGGGATAAAATTCCGCCTTACCGTCCTCGGACACGTGTCATGACCGCTCGCCTCACCGCCGCCTTCGCCACTGCGCTGGCCGTGGGCCTCGCCGTCCCGGCGTTGGCCGCCGGCCCCGCCGACCCCGCCTATCTCAACGACCTGTCCCAATGGCGCACCAGCGCCAGCGAGAGCCTGAAGCGGGAGCGCGGCTGGCTTTCGATGGTGTCGCGCGACGAGCTCACCCCCGGCATGTACAGGATCGGCACGGCCCCGGACAACCAGGTCGTGCTGCCCAAGGGCCTTGGCCCCGCGCACCTGGGCACGCTGGTGGTCTCCGCCGACAAGGCACGCCTCACTCTCGCGCCCGGCCAGAAGATGACCGTGGTGGCGCGGGACAAGGACGCCCCCGCCGACGAATTCTCCGCGCGCGACATGGTGGCGGGCGCTACCCGCCTCGAATGGGTGACGCAGGGCCGCCTCTCGTTGCAGTTCGTCAAGCGCGAAGACGGCCGGATCGTGGTGCGCGCCTCCGACCGCGACTCGCCCCGCCGCAAGACCTTCGCCGGGCGCCAATGGTACGAGCCAGACGGCGCCTTCAAGGTTCCCGCGAAGTTCGTGCCGGTGCCCAATGGCGCGACCATTCCCATCGCCAATGTCCGCGGCGAGATCAGCTATGAGAAGGTCGCCGGCACCCTCGAGTTCACCGTCAACGGCAAGAAGATGACGCTCGACGCGCTCGACGACGACAGCAGCCTCTTCATCATCTTCCGCGACGGCACGAGCAGCTCCACCACGTATCCGCCCGGGCGCTTCCTGGTGGTCGACAAGCCCAAGGACGGCGGCACGTGGGTGGTCGACTTCAACAAGGCTTACAACCCGCCGTGCGCCTTCTCGGCCTTCACGACCTGCCCGCTGCCGCCGCCGCAGAACTGGCTCAAGGGCGATGTGGCCGCCGGCGAGAGATATGCCGGGCGCAAGTCGTAGCGCGGGCACGATCGGCCACTCGCTTCATCCGGTCACGACCTCCGCCAGCGCCTTGAAGAGCTCCTCGGCGTAGTTGAGGTCGGGTGGACCGCCGAAGGGCGTGGAGTTGACCATCACCGCGATGGTGGCGGTGGAGTCCGGATCGTAGAACGCGGCGAGCTGGAAGCCCAGGCCGCTGCCCGTGTGGCCCCACCAGCCTTCGAGGATGCCGAGGCCGAGGCCGTAGCGGTCGTAGGTGGGCCCATTGGTGACCGCCCGCGAGCGGCCCACGCGCTCGACCTGCAGCGCCGCGCCGATCAGCCGGCCGTCGCCCAAGGCGCCGGCCCACGTCTGCAGGTCGTCCAGCGTCGACACCATCGCGCCGGCGCCAGCGAGGGAGGTCGGGTTGAGGTCCGGCAGGCGCTCGACCGCGAAGGTGTCGTAGTCGACCTCGTAGGGGATGGGATGCGGCGACGGCAGCGCGGTCACGTAGGGATACGAGGTGCCCGTGAGCCCGAGCGGCGCGAAGATCCGGGCCTGCAGCGCCTGCGCGAGCGTGGTCCCCAGGCGTTGCTCCACGAGCATCCCCAGCAGGACCGTGTTGGTGTTGCTGTACTCGTACTCCGCGCCGGGGGCAAAGCGCGGCGACAGTGGGATCGCATAGGCGACGAGCTCTTCCTGCGTGAAGGCGCGTCCCAGGTCGCCCACGAGTGCTTTCTGGAAGGCCGGGGCGCTCGAGTAGTCCGCGATGCCGCTCGTCATGCCGGCAAGATCGGCGATCGTGATCGACGCCCCGTTCGGAATGCCCGGGATGAACGCTTCGAGCTTGTCGTCGAGGGCAAGCCGATTCTCGCGCACAAGCTGGAGGATGAGCGTCACAGTGTACGACTTGGTCACGCTGCGGATCGGGTAATGCCCCGCGAACTCGGATGGCGTGGCGCTGTCGAGGTCGGCGTAGCCGAGGGCACTCGCCCACTCGGCCTCGCCGGGCACGCGCACGCTCGCCAGCGCCCCGACCATGCGGTACTGGTTGAAGACGCGCCGGAACGCGGTGTCGTAGCGGGTGGCAGCCGGCGTGGTGTCGTCGCCGCATCCGGCCAAGGCGAGTACCGGGGCGCCAAGCCCGGCAAGGAGAATGCGACGGCGCTGGATCGAGTTCATGCGGCAAGGATAGCGCGGGTCCCGGGCGCGGCGCGCTTTGCGCGGGGGGCCTGCCCCGGGCTTCGTGTGGAAGAATGGCCGCTCGCTTCGCCTTTCGACCCGCCCTCGTCCGTGCTCGAGCTACCCCGCGTGACCCTCTGCTGCGTGGACTGCGTCAACCACGATCTCGCCCTCACCGCCTTGCAGCAGTGCGTGGAGAGCTGCACGTTCGGTCGCGCGCTGTTCGTCACCGATCGCCACTACGACCTCGACGGCCTCGACTGCCTGCGCATCGCGCCGCTGCGCTCCCGCGAGGACTACTCGCGCTTCGTGATCAAGGAGCTCGCCGCGCACGTGGCCACCGACTACGTTCTTCTCGTGCAATGGGACGGCTTCGTGGTCAATCCCGCAGCGTGGCGCGAGGAGTTCCTGGACTATGACTACATTGGCGCCCGCTGGCCGTCGCGCGACGACGGCTTCACCGTGGGCAACGGCGGCTTCTCCCTGCGCTCGCGCCGCCTGCTGCATGCGCTGCAGGACCCGCACGTGCTCCCGGAGCCGCTGGAGGACGTGGCCATCTGTCGCACGTTCCGCCCCCGCCTCGAGCACGTCCACGGGATCCGCTTCGCCCCCGAAGACGTGGCCGACCGCTTCTCCTTCGAGGCCCATTACTTCGATGCGCTGCCGTTCGGCTTTCACGGCCTCTTCAACTTCTGGATGTTCCTCGATGCGCGAGGCCTCGCGCACCTGCTCGCGCACGTCTCGCCCGCGATCCTCGCTTCGGAGCAGTGCCGCCAGCTCGCGCGCAACTACCTCGAGCTCGGCCGCCGCGACGAGGCGCGCCTCCTGCTGGACCACATGCTCGCCGCGCATCCGCACGGGGGAGAGATGGCGGTGCTGCGGGCCTCGCTCGATCCGTCCGCTCCCGCCGCCGGCGGCACCACGCCGGTCGGCCGCAACGACCCGTGCCCGTGCGGCAGCGGCAAGCGCTACAAGGCATGCCACGGCGCCGTCTGAAATGCGCTAACCTCCGGTCGAAGCTGCACATCCGACGCATGCCCGACGTCGCGGGCATGACCTGACCTTCCCCACCTTCGGGTCGCCGACGACCGCGGCTCCACCCCCATGCTCATCGGCCCCCTGCGCAGCTTTCGCTCCCTCGCCGTCGCCCTCGGCGCGGCCTTAGTCCTCGCCGCGACATCGCCTGGCGTGCACGCCGCGAACGAGCCCCTCGCCGCCGCCACCGCCGGACTCTGGAGCGAGGGCACGGCGCCCTCGCCGGCTGTGGGCGCACGCTCCGCAATCCCGCTGAGGTACCGCCTGGTGACGCTCGACGGCGGGCGGTTCGCCGCGCTCGCGCAAACCGCGCCGCGGGAGGAGGGCACGTCCGCCCGAGCGAGCGACGTGATCGTGCCGCTGCCATTGCCCGACGGCGGTATCGCGCGCTTCCGCATCGTGGAGACCGCGGTGATGGCGCCCGAGCTCGCGGCGCAGTTCCCCGACATCCGCACCTGGTTGGGCCATGATGTCGACGACCCTGCCTCCACCGTGCGCCTCGACTGGACGCCGCTCGGCTTCCACGCGATGGTGCTGTCGCCGTCGCGCGGTCGCTACTTCATCGATCCATGGAGCTTGGGGGATACGCAGAATTACCTGAGCTACTACGGGCGCGACTACGTGCCGGCGCCAGGATCGCGCCCGACCCGACTGCCGCCGGTGGACGTGCTCGGCAAGGCGGCCGCCAAGGCGCTGGCCCAGGCGCTCGGCCCGACGGCACAGAAATCGTCGGGCACGCAGCTGCGAACGTATCGGCTGGCGGTGGCAGCCACGGTGGAGTACTCGGCCAAGTTCGGGGGCACCGTGCCCAATGTCCAGGCGGCGATCGTCACCGCCATCAATCGCGTCAACGGCATCTACGAGACCGAGGTCGCGGTGCGGATGCAGCTCGTGGCCAACAACAGCAGCCTCATCTATACGGCAGAGCCCGACCCCTACACGAACGACGACGGCACGGCGATGCTGGGCCAGAACCAGACGAACGTGACGACGGTGATCGGCAGCGCGAACTACGACATCGGCCACGTCTTCTCCACCGGCGGCGGCGGCATCGCGGGCCTGGGCGTGGTGTGCAGCGCGGGCAACAAGGCGCGCGGCGTGACCGGTAGCTCCAACCCGGTGGGCGACGGCTTCTACGTCGACTACGTCGCGCACGAGATCGGCCACCAGTTCAACGCCGAGCACTCGTTCAATGGCAATGCCGACAACTGCGGCGGCGGCAACCGCAATGCCTCCACCGCCTACGAACCGGGCAGCGGCTCCACGATCATGGGCTACGCCGGCATCTGCGGCGCGCAGGACCTGCAGGCGCACAGCGATCCTTACTTCCACTCGGTAAGCTTCGACGAGATCGTGACCTTCACCACCGAAGGCGGCGGCAGCGCATGCGGCAGCGTCACGTCCACGGGCAACACGCTTCCCAGCGCGACAGTGCCGCTGGGCGGCTTCACCGTTCCCGCCCGCACGCCCTTCGCGCTCACCGGCGCCGGCGGCGATGCCGACGGCGATGCCATCACCTACAACTGGGAGGAATACGACCTCGGTAGCGCAGGGGCCCCCGGCCGCGACACGGTGGCGCCCTTCTTCCGCTCGTGGCCTGCCTCCACCGGCCCCACGCGCATCTTCCCCCGACTGTCCAATCTGCTCGCCGGCACGCTCGCCACCGGCGAGGTGCTGCCCAACATCACGCGCGCGCTCAACTTCCGCATGACCGTGCGGGACAATCGGGCGGGCGGCGGTGGGGTGGTGTATGCGCCATTCACCTTCAACGTGACCACGACCGCAGGCCCCTTCCAGGTCACCGCTCCCAACACGAACGTCACTTGGGCCGGCGGGAGCACGCAGACGGTCACCTGGAACGTCGCGAACACCGCGAGCGCCCCCGTGAGCTGCGCCAACGTGGACATCCTCCTGTCCACCGACGGCGGCAACACGTTTCCCACGGTGCTTGCCGCAGCCACGGCCAACGACGGCTCCGCGCCCGTCACGTTGCCCGCGGTGACCACCACCACGGCGCGCGTGATGGTGGCGTGCAGCACGAGCATCTTCTTCGACATCTCCAACACCAATTTCGCCATTGGCGGCGCGCCGCCGCCAGGTCCTGCCGTGACCACCGGCAGCGCCAGCGCGATCACCGCGACGGGGGCCACGCTCAACGGCACGGTGAGCAGCAACGGCGCGACCACCACGGTGACGTTCGACTTCGGCACCAGCACGTCCTACGGCGGCAGCGCCGTCGCGGCGCAAAGCCCCCTCGCGGCCGGCGCGTCCGGTGCCGCCGTATCGGCGGTTGTCTCGGGGCTCACCTGCAACACGCTCTATCACTTCCGCGCAGCCGGCACCAATGCGAACGGCGCGCAGACCGGCGCCGACGCGACCTTCACGACCTCCGCGTGCGCGCTCGCGCCCACCACGACCGCGCTGTCGAGCGACAACAATCCGGCGATCGCCGGCACGCCCGTGACCTTCACGGCGTCCGTGACCGGCACCGCCCCCACCGGCAGCGTCACCTTCCGCAATGGTGCCGCCACGATCGGCGCGTGCAGCGCGGTCGCACTGTCCGGTGGCGGCAACACGCGCGCGGCCACGTGCGTGGTGAGCAACCTCGCGGTGGGCACTTACAGCATCACGGCGCGCTACAACGGCGGCGGCGGCAACGCCGAGTCGGTGTCATCGCCCTTGTCGCAGGCGGTACAGAACCCCGTGCCGGGCAGTGCCACGATCGTGACGAATCCGTACGGCCCGGTGTCGGTGACCGGCGCGACGCTCAATGGCAATACGATCTCCAACTTCACGTCGAACGTCGTGATCCAGCTCGGCGGCACGCCCGGGGCGCCCGGGACGTCGGCGCAGATCGACTTCCAGGGTCTTTCGGTGGGCAGCGGCAACGTCGTCACGCTACGCTCCGGCGCCGCGGGCCAGGCCGTGCTCCTGCGCGCCGCCACCGCGGCGGCCAGCGTGATCGACGGCACATTGCGCGCGGAAGGCGGCGGCGGGGGCGTTGCTCCGCTCCTGCGGGTGGCCAACCCCAACGGCATCACGGTGGGCGGACTCGTCGAGGGCCTCGCCGGTGTCGAGCTGTCGGCGCTGGGCGCCGCGTCCACACAGGGGCAGCTCGTGCGCAACACGGGAACGATCGACGGCGGCGCATCGCTGGTCGTGAAGGCCGCCGGCATTCGCGGCGGTGGAGCATTCAAGGGCAACGCGATGCTGTTGTCGATGTTCGGCAACGCCAACAATCCCGTGAACGGCAACGACTTCCTGGCCAACGGCCTGCAACTCTTCCCGTCCACCGGCAACGCGGTAGACCTCACGCTCAATCCCTACGGTCCCGCGCCATTGGTGATGAACCTCAAGATCAACGGCAATGGCAAGGCGTGGATGCCCTCGTCGTGGCCCGTCGGCACCGCACTTCCGCAAAACAACAATCCGCTCGCCCCCGACGGCGTGCGCCCACCCGGCACGCCCGCTCCCGGATACGGCGGCGGCAGCATGATCCTGCAGTCCACCGGCACGCTCGCCCTCGTGGACGGCGGCACCCACGACTTCGTGTTCCCCGGCGCTATCGTGCTGAAGTCCGGCGGCGCGCTCGACCTGAACGGGGTGCTCGTCAACCAGGGCTGGACCGGCAACGGCCAGTCGTTCCAGGGCATCTTCCTGGAGGCGCCGTCCATCGCGAGCAGTACCGGCAACCTCCGGCTCTACACCAATTTCCCCAACTGGGTGAACTTCAGCACGCTGCCGCAGACCCCCGTGCGGGCCTTCACGCTTGCGAAGCAGCCCGACGGCAGCGAGACCTTCGTCGCCGCCGACGACTCGGTGCCGCACCAGAACACCTACTCGGTGATCCAGGGGATCGCGGCAGCGGGCGGGTGCTGGCTGTGCGCCGTGAATACGCAGCCGGTGAACGTGTATGGTCCCTGACCCGGCAGGCGGCAACGCTCATGGTCCGGATCCCGGACCCTTCCCGGCGCCCGCGGCTAAGGGAGGAGGCCCGCTGTCGACGGAGGCACCGGTGTTCGTGCCGCATTCATCACCATCGACAGCAACGTGTAGTAGCCCACGATTGCCGTGAGGTCGACCGCCGCCTTCTCGCCGAAGCGTTCAACGAACGCCGTCCAGCTCGGGTCACCCACCCCCTTCGTCGCCTGCAGCTCCGCGCAGAACCGGTAGACCAGCAGCGCGTCGTCATCGAGTCCCGTGGGTTCCCGGCCATGGGCAATATCGTCGATCGCCTGCGCCGGCAGGCCTTGCGCCACGGCAATGGGGGCGTGGATCGCCCATTCCACCTGCTGTGTCCAGTGGCGGGCGGTGACGAGGATCGCCAACTCGGACAGCGGGGGCGGCAGCGCACTTCGATAGCGAAGATACTCGCCCAGCCGTTGCACGTGACCCATCAGTTCCGGGCTGCGCATGAGCGGCACGAAAGGGGCGACCAGCGCGCCGCGGGGGCCGTTGATGATCGGCTCCGCCTCGGCTCGCTGCTCCGCCGTCCAAAGAGGCGGGGGGATGGGCGGCAGGCGGTCCATGGCGAGATCCTTGCAAGTGGCGTGAACGAACGTTAGACGGCCGCGGGCATTCGGTGCAAGCCTCGCCCGTCATGGGCAGTGCGCGGGTGCGCAAGCTCTTCGATCGCTTGGAGGGAGCTCAGCGGACGATCCCGTGGAGCCGTGGCGGCTCTGCCGAAACCGCCTTAGGGCCGTCGGCTGGGTTTTGCGTGAGCCGGGGAGAAGCTGCAGCCCGACCTCGTTGGCCTGGGCTCGCACATCGCGTCCCACAGGCCCCGAGAGTTCAAGCACGGCGCACCTTCCGGCCGGCGGCAATCAGGGGCCGCCGGCCACCTGCCGCGGTAGTGGCCCTCCCCGGTACCCCAGCGCCTCCGCCACGTGCGGCGCAGCGATCGCGGGCGCCTCGGCGAGGTCGGCGATGGTGCGCGCCACCTTGAGTACGCGGTGGTAGCCACGGGCCGTGAAGCCCAGGCGGCTCATGGCCTTGGCCAGCAGCGCATGGGCCGCGGCGTCGCCGGCGCAATGGAGGGCGACCTCGGCGGCGGCAAGCTCTGCGTTGGGCTTGCCCTGGCGCGCGCGCTGCCGCTCGCGCGCGGCCCGCACGCGAACGCGCACGGCGGCAGTGGAGCCGGGTTCGTCGGTACGTCCGGTGCCGACGAGGTCCTGCGGTGACAGCGCGCCGACCTCGAGCCGCAAGTCGATGCGGTCGAGCAACGGCCCCGATACTCGCGAGCGGTAGCGCGCCACCTGGTCGGCCGTGCAGCCGCAACGCCCGGTGGTGTCGCCGTGCCAGCCGCACGGACAGGGATTCATGGCGGCTACGAGCTGGAACTGCGCCGGAAAGGTGGCGTGTCGGGCCGCGCGCGAGATGTGGATCACCCCCGACTCGAGCGGCTCGCGCAGCACTTCGAGCACGCGACGATCCCATTCGGGGAGCTCGTCTAAGAACAGGACCCCGTGATGGGCGAGCGAGATCTCGCCCGGCCGTGGATCGCTGCCCCCGCCCACGAGCGCCACGGCGCTGGCCGTGTGATGGGGATTTCGGAACGGACGCCGACCCCAGGCCTGCGGCCCGAACCGTCCGGCGATGGACGCGATCGCCGCCACATCGAGGGCCTCCTCCTCCGACAAGGGGGGAAGCAGCCCAGGAAGACGCTGTGCGAGCATGGACTTACCTGTGCCGGGCGGGCCCGCAAGCAACAGTGAGTGCCCACCTGCGGCGGCAATCTCGAGGGCACGCTTGGCCTGCGCCTGGCCGCGGACATCGGCCAGGTCGAGGGTGACGGACTCCGTCGCCGGGGGCGGCGGGCGCATCACCGCCAGTGGCTCGCGGGCGCAAAGGTGGCCGCAAACCGCGAGGAGGGACGGCGCGCCGTACACCGTTGCCTCGCGCACCACGGCCGCTTCCGCCGCCGAGGACTGGGGCAGCACGAAGGCCCGACCGTCGCGCCGCGCCGAGAGCGCCATGGCCAGCGCGCCCCGCACCGCGCGCAACTCGCCCGTGAGCGCGAGCTCGCCCGCAAACTCGTAGCCCGCCAGCGCCGCTGCCGGCACTTGCCCGGTGGCGGCGAGGATGCCGAGCGCGATCGGAAGGTCGTAGCGCCCCGACTCCTTGGGCAGGTCGGCCGGGGCGAGGTTGACCGTGATCTTGCGCGGCGGGAGGTCGAACTGCGCGTTCTGCAGCGCCGCGCGGACGCGGTCCCGCGCCTCGCGCACCTCGGTGTCGGGCAAGCCGACCACGTGGATGCCCGGCAATCCCCCGGCGATATGAACCTCGACGGTAACCCCCGGCGCGTGCACGCCGGACAAAGCCCGCGTATGAACCACTGCCACCGCCATGGGACCGCTTCCGGTTGCCGCGCGATCTCGCGCGAACCGGGACGCTAGCAGCGGAGCGTCGAAAACGCCGCTAGGCCCGACGACCTAGGCGATGGGCGGGGCCGGGGGAGCCGACGGCGGGGTCAGACGGACCGCGGACCGCGGCGCGCTTCCATCTCCGCAACCCGTGCCTCGAGCAACTCGAGCTTCTCGCGCGTACGGGCAAGCACGGCCGCCTGAGTGTCGAACTCCTCGCGCGAAACCACGTCGAGGCGTGCGAGCCCGGCGTGCAGCATCGCTTTCACGTTCTTCTCGATGTCGCGCGCGGGGCTGTCGGCCACCGCCTTGCCGATTCGCGCGGCGAGGTCATCGATCGTCTTGCTTTGGAAATTGAGCATCGTGCCTCCGTGGCGAGTCTAGCAAAACGCCCTCGCACCGCACCCCTTTCGCGCCGCACCTCGACGAGGCGACCGCCCGACAGAATGCACCTCGATGGTGCGAAGGGGGTTGGAACCCCACCTTCCGCTGCTCGCACCCCCACATCAAACCATTGATTTAACACATATATATCGCGTGGCACAGGGGTTGCTGACGCGTATTCCGGAAGTTACGTGTTCGTCACCACAACCACCGAGGAATCCGACATGAATTACAAACTTCGCCTTCGCCGAGCGGCCGCTGCCGCTGCGTTGGCCGGACTGGTCGCGGGAAGCGCCTACGCGCAGACCCCCGCGCCCGCCGCCGCCCCTGAGCCCGACTGGACCTTCACGGGCAACGTGGGCCTCTTCAGCCAGTACGTGTTCCGCGGCATCGAGCAGACGAACAACAAGCCGGCGCTCCAGGGCGGCTTCGATCTCGGCCACAAGAGTGGCTTCTACGCGGGCACCTGGGCGTCGAATATCTCGTGGCTATCGGACGGCAACCCGGACGTCTCCGCTTCGCTGGAATGGGATTGGTACGCCGGATTCAAGTTCCCGCTGCCGGCCGACTTCACCGTCGACATCGGCGCGCTTTACTACTGGTATCCCGGCACCTATCCCGACCAGTACACCAAGCCCAACACCCTCGAGATCTACGCCGCCCTCACGTGGAAGTGGATCACGGGCAAGTACAGCTACAGCGCGGACAACAAGACGTTCGGCTTCGCCGACTCCCGCGGCTCCGACTACTGGGAAATCAATGGCACTTACGACGTCGTCGACAAGGTCAACGACTACATCGGCAAGGTCACGGTGTTCGGTCACTACGGCCAGCAGAAGTTCAAGAACAACGGCTTCTACGATTACAGCGACTGGAAGGTCGGCGCGTCCACCGAGATCATGGGCGTGACGGTCGGCATCTTCGGCACCGGTACGGATGCGGAAGACATCGCCTATACCAACCGCTTCGGCAGGAACACGTCCGGCAATCAATTCGTCGGCTACGTGCAAAAGACGTTCTGACGACTCACTTCGCGCGGCGGCGGGAACCACCGCCGCGCATTTGCGGGGATACCATGAAACTCGTTACCGCCATCATCAAGCCGTTCAAGCTCGACGAGGTCCGGGAGGCACTTTCGGCCATCGGCGTGCAGGGCATTACCGTGACCGAAGTGAAGGGCTTCGGACGCCAGAAGGGGCACACCGAGCTCTATCGCGGCGCCGAATACGTCGTCGACTTTCTGCCCAAGGTCAAGATCGAGGCTGCCGTCAAGGACGACATGCTCGATCGCGTCATCGAAGCGGTGGAGAAAGCCGCCAACACCGGCAAGATCGGCGACGGCAAGATCTTCGTCTTCGACCTGCTTCAGGTCGTGCGCATTCGCACCGGCGAGACCGGCGCCGACGCGCTTTAAGGGGATTCACATAATGAAGAAGATACTCGCACTCGCTGCGATGCTCGGCGTGCTCGCCTTCACCGCGCCTGTCATGGCGCAGGACAAGGCCGCCGCACCTGCGGCCGCCACGGCGCCGGCGGCCGCACCTGCCGCAGCTCCCGCGGCGGCTCCGGCCGCAGCTCCCGCGGCCGAAGCAGCGGCACCCGCAGCGCCCACGCCCAACAAGGGCGACGTCGCATGGATGCTGGTGTGTACCGCGCTGGTCCTGATGATGGCGGTCCCGGCCCTCGGCCTGTTCTACGGTGGCATGGTCCGCAGCAAGAACGTGCTGTCGGTTCTGATGCAGGTGTTCGTGGTCTTCTCGCTGATCTCGGTGCTCTGGTGCGTGTACGGCTACAGCATCGCGTTCACGGAGGGTAACGCCTACTTCGGCGGCCTGGACCGACTCTTCCTCAAGGGCGTGTTCGACCCGGCCACGGGCGAGTTCGCGATGGGGGCGACGTTCTCCAAGGGCGTGGTCATCCCCGAGATCATCTTCGTGGCCTTCCAGTGCACGTTCGCCGCAATCACGGTATGCCTCATCCTCGGCGCATTCGCCGAACGGATCAAGTTCTCGGCCGTGCTCGTGTTCGCCGTGCTGTGGTTCACGTTCTCGTACCTGCCGATCGCGCACATGGTCTGGTTCTGGCCCGGCCCCGATGCGTACACCGCGGCGAACGTCGTGGATGCCAACAACGCCAAGGCTGGCCTGATCTGGCAGTGGGGCGCCCTCGACTTCGCGGGCGGCACGGTGGTGCACATCAACGCCGGTATCGCGGGCCTGGTGGGTGCCTACGTGCTGGGCAAGCGCATCGGCTACGGCAAGGAGGCCATGGCCCCCGGCAACCTGCCGATGACGATGATGGGCGCCTCCCTGCTGTGGATGGGCTGGTTCGGCTTCAACGCCGGGTCTGCGCTCGAGGCCGGTAACTCCGCTTCGCTCGCGTTCCTCAACACCTATCTCGCCACGGCGTGCGCGGTGCTGGCCTGGACGCTGGGCGAATGGATGTTCAAGGGCAAGCCCTCCATGCTCGGCGCAGCATCGGGTGCAGTGGCCGGTCTCGTGGCCATCACGCCGGCGGCCGGCAACGTAGGCATCCCGGGCGCGTTCGTGATCGGCATCGCTGCCGGTTTCGTCTGCCTGTGGGCGGTGAACGGCCTGAAGCACATGCTGAAGGTCGACGACACGCTCGATGTGTTCGGCGTGCACGCGGTCGGCGGCATCCTGGGTGCGCTCCTTACCGGCATCTTCGTGGATCCGGCGCTCGGCGGTCCCGGCTTCGTGACCGACTGGGTCACGGGCAAGACCGGCTTCACGAGCTGGGGCGAGCAGCTCATGATCCAGGCCAAGGCGGTGGGTCTCACCGTGATCTGGTCCGGCGTGGTCGCCTACATCAGCTACAAGATCGTCGATCTCACGATCGGCCTGCGCGTGCCGGAAGAGCAGGAACGCGAAGGACTCGACATCACGGCTCACGGCGAGTCGGCCTATCGGAACTAGGCTGGCAGTGCCTGCAAGATACGCGCGGACGGACTCCTCTCCCCCGTCCGCGCGTAGTGCGAAAGACCCTCACCTCGTCTTTCGTAGTTTCTCCTCAGTGGCTTTTCGGGGCGCCTCCTAGCGCCCCGATTTTTTTCCCTCGAACGAAAGCAAACCCCTACTTTCGTTCGGTCCGATGTCCAAGCGCCGGCAGGTGATCGGCGCGCTCACTGCGTGTGTGCACCGAATCGCGGGCGCAGCCCGTCGATTCGATGTCCAACGGCTCTTTCCGGAAGACGGGCGTTCTGCGCCAGTGCACGCCGGAGTTGCGGCCGGAGTTGCGGCCGGAGTTGCGGCCGGAGTTGCGGCCGGAGTTGCGGCCGGAG
>CALFEY010000451.1 GCA_937958295.1 uncultured Pseudomonadota bacterium | reverse complement strand
CGAACAGGTGCACGTCCTGCTCGTTCTTGAGCAGCGCGCCGTGCAGCGGCGGGATCAGCACCTTCTTGTCGGAGGAGCGCAGTGCCTCCGGTGGGATGTCCTCGGCCAGCAACAGCTTCAGCCAGTCGAGGAGCTCGGAGGTGGATGGCTTCTTCTTGAGACCGGGCACCTCACGCAGGTTGAAGAACACCTCCAGCGCCTCGGCGAGGAGGGTCCTCTTCAGATCCGGGAAATGCACCGCCACGATGCGCTCCATCGTCTCGCGGTCGGGGAAGCGGATGTAGTGGAAGAAGCAGCGGCGCAGGAAGGCATCCGGCAGCTCCTTCTCGTTGTTGGACGTGATCACCACGAGCGGCCGGTGCCGCGCCGCGATGGTCTTCTGCGTCTCGTAGACGTGGAACTCCATGCGGTCGAGCTCGCGCAGGAGATCGTTGGGAAACTCGATGTCGGCCTTGTCGATCTCGTCGATCAGCACCACGGCAGGCGCCTCGCTCTCGAAGGCCTCCCACAGCACGCCGTGCTTGATGTAATGGCCGATATCCGCCACGTGGGCAACGCCCAGTTGCGAATCGCGCAGGCGCGACACCGCGTCGTACTCGTACAGGCCCTGCTGCGCCTTGGTGGTGGACTTCACGTGCCATTGCAAGAGGGGCCGACCGAGGGCGCGGGCGACTTCCTCGGCAAGCAGCGTCTTGCCCGTGCCCGGCTCGCCCTTGATGAGCAGCGGCCGCTCGAGCGCGATCGCCGCATTGACAGCAAGCTTCAAGTCGTCGGTGGCGACGTAGGAATCGGTGCCTTCGAAGCGCATGAGCGCGGTTCCTCTCGGGGCGGGGAATGAGGATGGTAGCCGAATTCAGGGACGCAGCCATTGCAGGAGCCACAGCGCGGCCATGCCTGCACCGAGCGTGGCGAGCGTGTTGCGCCACACGAAGGCCACAGTGCCGGCGATCACCGCGGCCATCACCTTCGAGGAGGCGAGATCGATCGCGCCGCCCTTCGCCTCCACGATCATCGGCACGATCAGCGCGGTGAGCATCGCCGCAGGGACGTACTTAAGCGCGCGCGCCAGCAGCGGCGGCATCGACCGGCGCGCGAAGAACGCGATGAACGACAGGCGCGAGAGGTAGTTGAGCGCGCCCACCGCCACGATCACCGCCCACAGCTTCAGCGCGCCTTCCATCGCTCCCTCGCCAGGTCGGCGCATGTTCCCATCGCGATGCCGATCATGCCGGCCGCCACCAAGTTGAGCTTCATCGGCAGGTGGGCGAGCGCCAGCACAGCAATGCCGGCGCAGATCGCAGCCAGCACCGAGGGCATGTCGCGGAAGAGCGGCGCCACGAGTGCCAGGAAGCACAGCGGCACCGCGAACTCGAGCGACCACGCGGGCGGGATCAGGTTGCCGGCGAGGAAGCCGGCCATGCACGCGATCTGCCAGCCGCCCCACAACGCGGCGCCGCAGCCCATGAAGTGGCGCGCCGCCGCGAGGCGATCGTCGTCGCGCGAGAAACGGCGCAGCGAGGCGGCGAACGCCTGGTCGGACAGCACGAAGGCGAGCCCGCGCTGCCAGCGCACCGGCAGCGGCTTGACGAGCGGCGCCATCGCCGCGCTGTACATCAGCAGCCGCAGGCCCAGCACGGCCGCCGTGAGCACGATCACCGCGAAGGGCGCCCCGGCCGCGAGCATCTGCGTGGCCACGATCTGCGCCGCGCCGGAGAAGACGATGGCCGACAGCCCGAGGGCGCCGAGCCAGTCCGCACCCGCGGCGGCCGCGCCCACGCCGCATACCACGCCGAAGGGCGCCAAGCCGATGCACGCCGGCAGCATCTCGACGAAGCCTTCGCGGAAGTCGCGGGAGCGAACGATGTGGCGCATGGAGGACGGTGCAAAGACGAAGGGGAGGCACGCCTCCCCGTTCGCGAACGATTATAGCGGCCGGGGCAGGACGCCCGCCCGCGCGCTACCATCAGCCATGCCCTGGCCCCTGTCGCCGCTCGAAACGCTGTGGTGCGCCCTCGCCCTCGCGGCCGGCTACGCGGTGCGCGGCGCCGCGGGATTCGGCTCCGGCGTGGTGGTGGCACCGCTGCTCGCGTTCGTGCTGCCGCTGTCCACCATCGCGCCGGTGATCACCGTGATCGGATTGCTGGTTGCGCTGGGACAGGCGGTGAAGGACTGGCCGCTGATCCGCTGGCGCGAGCTCGCGGTGTTCGTGCCCGGATCGCTCGTGGGCGTGGCCCTGGGGGTGTTCGTGTTCCAGGCGATCGATCCCGCTTCGCTCGCCCGCTGGCTCGGTGCCTACGTGCTGCTCTACGCCCTGTACAGCCTCGCCGGCGAGCGTCTGCTCGGCGGCGCGCCGCGCATGCCGCGATGGGCCGTGCATCCGCTCGCCGCCGCTGGCGCGCTGGTGGCCACGGTCTTCGGCGGCCTGGCCGGTCCCATCTACGTCACGTGGTTCGATGCGCAGCGGCTTTCGAAGACGGTGTTCCGAGTGACGGTCGCCACCACCTTGCTCGTGCTCGGCCTCATGCGCTCGGCGGCCTATCTCGCGGGTGGCGTCTTCCGGGCACAGGACTGGGCGCTCATCGCCGGTGCGCTGCTCCCGGTGGCCGTGGGCACGGTGATCGGCGACCGCCTGCATGATCGCATGGACCCCGCGGCCTTCCGCCGGGGGGTGGGCGCACTGCTCGTCGCGAGCGGGCTCGGCCTCATGTTCGTGGCCTGATGCGCTGACGCTCCCCACCGGCCCGCGTAGAATGAACGGGCCTATCCGAAGCATGCCCGTGTCGTCTCCATGAGTGCCTCCTTTCGCTGCGTCCTCGACGCCAAGGCCCTGCTGGGCGAGTCCCCCGTGTGGTCCGCGCGTGAGGCCTCGCTCTTCTGGGTCGACATCGACCGGCCTTCGCTCAACCGCTTCGACCCGGCCACCGGCAACAATCACGTGATGCCCATGCCCGATGCGATCGGCTCCTTCGCGTTGCGGCGGCCGCACGGCTTCCTGGTGGCGCTGCGCAGCGGTATCTGGCTCGGGCGCGCCGATGGCTCGCTCGACCGGCGGATCCTCGAGCCGCCCTACGATCCCGCGCACCATCGCTTCAACGATGGACGCTGCGACCCCGCGGGCCGCTTCTTCGTGGGCACCATGAACGAGAACCGCGACGCCCCGAGCGGCGCGCTCTACCGCGTGGACGCCGATGGCCGCCTCACCGAGGTGCTGCGCGGCATGACCATCAGCAACGGTCTCGCGTGGAGCCCCGACGGCCGCACGATGTACCACGCCGACACGCCCACGCACGAGGTGCTCGCCTACGACTACGAACCGCGCACCGGCCTGCCATCGAACCCGCGCACGTTCGTGCGCTTCACCGGCGAGACCGACCGCCCCGACGGCGGGGCGGTGGACAGCGAGGGCAACTACTGGACCGCCTTCTTTCGTGGCGGCAAGGTGCTCAAGATCTCCCCGGCAGGCAAGAGGCTCGCCGAGTACCCGGTGCCCGCGATGTGCCCCACGATGTGCGCCTTCGGCGGCCCCGATCTCCGGACGCTCTACGTGACCACCGCGCGGCGCAACCGTCCCGACGACGAGCTCGCGCGCCTGCCGCAATCGGGCGGCATCTTCGCCTTGCCGGTGGATGTGCCCGGCCTGCCCGAGCCGGTCTTCGCCGGCTGACCGCGTGCTCTTCGACGCCTCCGCCTTCCTGCGCCTCGGCATCGAGGGTAGCCTCGATGCCACGAGCGCATCGGCCTCGTTCGCCACCACCACGGGCGACATCCTCGAGATCAGCGCCTACGCCGGCGGCGCCTTCCGCGTGCGCCTCGGCCCCAACACGCGCCCCGACTACGGCCTCGTCGTAGGCCGCACCAAAAGCTTTGCCACGACCCAGCCCGAACGCGGCACGTGGTCGCTCGCCAATGGCGACGTCGAGCTCTCGCTCGCCGGCACCCCGCTGACCCTGCGGCTCGCGCACAAGGGCGCCACGGTGCTCGCCTCGGTCACCGACCTGCAGCCCGGCGGCGACACTCGCCTGCCGGCTTTCGGCCGTGCCCCGCGCGGCGGGCTGTGGACCGCTGCGTTCGCGCTCGACGCCGGCGAACCGGTGTACGGCCTTGGCGAGAAGTTCGGCCGCCTCGACAAGCGCGGCGAGCTCGTCCACTCGCAGGTCGAGGACGCGCAGAGCGTGAACACGGGCCAGGGCTACCGCAACGTGCCCTTTGCGTGGGGACCCGGCAACGGCCGCGGTGCCTGGGGCGTGTTCGTGCACACGCCCGGGATGGTGACCCACGGCGTGGGCCACCCGGATTGGTCGCACCGCAGCTACGCCGTGGTGGTGGACGACGAGGCGCTCGACCTCGTGCTCTTCGCGGCGGACACCCCCGCGGGTGTCCTCGACGCATTCACCGCGCTCACCGGCCGGGCGCCGGCGCTGCCGCGCTGGAGCTTCGGACTGTGGGCCGCCGGAGCGCACGACACCACGGCAGCCGCGCTCGCCACGGCGCAACGGGTGCGCGAGCGGCGCATTCCCTGCGACGTCGTGGTCGTGCAGGCCGCGGCGCTCGCGCCCTCGTCCACGCTCAACAGCGAGGACACGAGCCCCGTCGATCCGCCCGCCGCGCTGGCGCAACTGCGCACCGCGGGCCTGCGCACGTGCGTCCGCGAGCATCCGTACATCCCCGCGCAGTCGCGCGGCTTCCGCGAGCTCGCGCAAAGTGGCTTCCTGCTGCGCAACGCCCACGGCGAGCCCTACGCTGCGCCGTGGCGCAGTGGTGCGGAGGCCACCACCGAGGTCGGCATGTTCGATTTCACGCATCCCGACGCCTATGCGTGGTGGCGCGACGCGCACGAGGCGCTGTTCGACGCTGGCGCGTGCGCCATCGACGGCACGGGCGGCGAGCACGTCCCCGACGACGCCGTGGCCCACAACGGCGACTGGGGACGCCGCCTGCACAACGCCTATCCTCTGCTGCAGGACCGCTGCGTGTTCGAGGCCACCGCCAAGTTCGCCACCGCGGCCGACAGTCCCCCCGTGGTGTGGAGCCGCGCCGGCTGGACCGGCAGCGGCCGCTACTCGCTCGGCTCCACCGGCGCGGCGCAAAGCGACTGGGACGGCCTGGCCGCCTCGCTGCGCGGCGCCCTATCGTGGGGCATGAGCGGCGGTGCCTTCTCCGGCAGCGACATCGGCGGTGACTATGGCCCCGGGCCGGGCGGCGAGCTCTTTGCAAGATGGCTCCAGGCGGCCGTGTTCGCCTCGCACCTGCGCCTGCCGCGCGCTGCCGGGCGCGAGCCCTGGGCCTTCGGTCCCGAGATCGAGGCCGTCTGCCGCAAGTGGCTCGCTTTCCGATACCGTCTGCTGCCCTACCTCGAGGCCACCGCCGCGGCGGCCACGGCCACGGGACTGCCCGTGATGCGCGCGATGCCTCTGGCCTTCCCGCGCAACGCGCTCCTGCGGCACTACGAGACGCAGTTCATGTGCGGCGATGCCCTGCTCGTGGCGCCGGTGCTGCGCTCCGGCGGCGAAGTGGAGCTGGCCCTGCCCCCCGGCCAGTGGTACGACCTCAACACGCGCCAGCGCTTCGCGGGGCGGCAGGTGCTTCGCTATCGCGCGAAGCCCGACCAGTTCCCGGTGTTCGGGCGCGAGGGCCATGTTCTGCCGCTTGGCCGCGCGGTGCAGCACACCGGCGAGATCGATCCCGCCGGGCCGCTCGAGTTCGCATGGATATTCGGCAAGCCTCAGGTGGCCCTGGGCGGCTTCGCCCAGCTCACCGTGCACGCGAACGTGGACAACACCTACGCCGTGCGCGTCGCGCCGTCGGTGCGCGCCGAGATCTTCGGCGACCCCGCGGGCATCGACGTGCAGGCCATGTGAAGACGCCCCCGCCATGAAGCCCGTGCTCGCGATCACCGCCGGCGAGCCCGCGGGCATTGGCCCCGAGATCTGCGCGATGCTCGCGGTGCGCCACGCGCAGCATCCCTACCCCGCCCGCCTCGTGGTCATCGGCGATCGCGAGCTCCTCGCCGCGCGCGCGGCGCGTATCGGCCTCGCGCCCCGCTACGCCGACTTCGATCCCGTCGCCTTCGCCCCTGCGGGCGGCGTGGTGGAGGTGTGGCATCACCCGCTCCCCGCGCCCGTCGTGCCGGGTCATCCGGATGCCACCAATGCGCAGGCCGTGCTCGAGATGCTGCGCGACGCGATCGACGGCTGCGCGACCGGCGCGTTCGGCGCGCTCGTCACCGCGCCGATGCAGAAGAGCGTCATGATGGACGCCGGGATCTCCTTCACGGGCCACACCGAGTACCTCGCCGAACGCACGTATACGCCGCGGGTGGTGATGATGCTCGTGGGCGGGCCGCCGGAAGCGCTGCTGCGCGTGGCGCTCGTGACCACCCACCTCCCGTTGTCCGCGGTACCCGCGGCGATCACTCAGGAGGCTGTGCGCGAGACGCTCGCCATCGTCGCCGCCGACCTGCGCGATCACTTCGGCATCGCCGCGCCGCGCATCGCCGTGTGCGGACTCAATCCGCATGCCGGCGAAGGCGGCCATCTCGGCCGCGAGGACATCGACGTGATCGCGCCGGCCATCGCGAGCGCGCGCGCCGGCAGCCACGCGACCTTTGCCGGCCCACTGCCCGCCGACACGGTGTTCGTGCCGCAACAGGCCCGGGCATACGACGCGATCGTGGCGATGTACCACGATCAGGGCCTGCCGGTGCTCAAGGCCGCGAGCTTCGGCCTCGGCGTGAACGTGACGCTCGGCTTGCCGTTTCCGCGCACGTCGGTGGACCACGGCACGGCGCTCGATCTCGCCGCCGACCCGTCGCGCGCGGCCGCGGCCGATCCGGGCAGCCTCGTGGCCGCCGTGGAGCTCGCCGTCGAGCTCGCGCAGCGCCGCGCCGCCGCCTAAGGAGGCCGCCCGCATGCAGGGTCATCGCGCGCGCAAGCGCTTCGGACAGAATTTCCTCGCCGACCCGCACTACA
Organism: uncultured Pseudomonadota bacterium; assembly: GCA_937958295.1. Lineage (GTDB taxonomy): Bacteria > Pseudomonadota > Gammaproteobacteria > Burkholderiales > Casimicrobiaceae > VBCG01. The sequence goes on along the minus strand of CALFEY010000451.1, from coordinate 4,604 downwards.
TCGGACGCATCGTCGATGCGGTTGCGCCGCAACCGGGCGATCGCGTCGTGGAGATCGGACCGGGCCTCGCGGCGCTCACCGACGCGCTGGTCGCGCGCGCAGGCCACGTGACCGCCATCGAGATCGATCGCGATCTGGCCGCGCGCCTGCGCGAGCGCTTCGCGCCGGGCGCGCTCACGCTGCACGAGGCGGACGCGCTCGAGTTCGACTACGCGCGCCTCGGCCACGACCTCCGAGTGGTGGGCAACCTGCCCTACAACATCAGCTCGCCGCTGCTCTTCCTGCTTGCCGCGCATGCCGGCCAGCTGCGCGACGTGCACGTGATGCTGCAGAAGGAGGTCGTGGCGCGCATGGCGGCCGCGCCCGACACCGCGGACTACGGCCGCCTGTCGGTGATGCTCCAGGTGGTGTTCCGCATCGAGCGGCTCTTCGTGGTGCCGCCCGGCGCCTTCCGTCCCGCCCCCAAGATCGACTCCGCCGTCGCGCGGCTCGTGCCCTTGGGCAAGGAGGCGCCGGCGCTCGTCGACGCCGCGCACTTCGCGCGTGTGGTCGCCGCGGCCTTCGCGCAACGGCGCAAGACGCTGCGCAATGCGTTGTCGTCGCTGTGCGCCCCCGCCGTGATCGAGGCTGCTGGCATCGACCCCGGCGTCCGGGGCGAGACGCTGGCGGTGGACGCCTTCGTGCGCCTATCGAACCTGACGGCACCCCGCACGTAGGGAGCACCGACCTCGTCAGGTCCAGTCGAGGTCGGGCCGCAGGCGCGGCGCCTCGATGCGTACGGTCTTGCGGCGCGCGGTCTCGCCGCGCACGAGCGAGACTTGCGCGAGCGGAACGCCGAAGGCCTCGGCAAGGTAGCGCAGCAAGGCGGCATTCGCCTTGCCGTCCACGGGAGGGGAGGCGATGCGCAGTTTCAAGGCGTCGCCATGACGGCCCGCGACTTCCGTGCGCGCGGCACCCGGCTGCACGTGCAGCGCAAGAACGAGTGCGGTGCCGTCCTCGCGTCGCCAGGGCGTGTCGGTCACCGCGTCGCGCCTAGGAACATCCCGGTGAGCGTGCCCTCGACGTAGGGCAAGGTCATGAGCAGCAGCTGGGCGATCACGATCACCACCAGCGGCGAGAGGTCGAGCGTGCCCCCGATCGGCGGCAGGATGCGGCGGATGGGTCGCAACAGCGGGAACGTGAGCGCGTTGAGCAGTCCGGACAGCGGGCCGTCGGGCGCCACCCAGGACAGGATGGCCTGCACCAGCACCACGATCACGATGAGCCACAGGAAGGCGCGCAGGAGCGCGATCACCGTGGCGAGCAGCAGGAACGGGATGCCCGCGCCCATGAGGCTGAAGCTGCCGAAGATCAGCGCGTAGGCGAGCAGCCAGAGGAACTGGAAGATCACCGTGGCCACGAGCGACGCCCAATCGAGCCCTTTGTAGCCCGGCAGCACGCGACGCAGCGGCTTCACGATCCAGTCGGTGAGCGCAATCACCGCCTGTCCCACGGGATTGCGGAACGGCGCGCGCATGGTCTGCATCACGAAGCGCATCAGCAGCGCGTAGGTGAAGAGCCCGAAGACGACGTCGAGCAGGTACTTGACGATCTGCTGGCCCATGGTCAGGCGTCTTTGCCGAGGGCGTCGCCCAGTTCCGTCGCGCGTGCCGCGGCCGCCTTGACGGCAGCCACGAACGTGGCCTTGACCGCGTGCTCGTCGAGCACGCCGATGCCGCGCTCGGTGGTGCCGCCCTTGGACGTGACCTGCGCGCGCAGCGTGCCCGGCGCCTCGTCGGAGGCCTGCGCGAGCTTGATCGCACCGGCGAAGGTGGCGTAGGCAAGCTTGCGCGCATCGGCGTGGCCGAAGCCCAACTGCCGCGCGGCCTCCTCGAGACCCTCGAGGAAGTAGAACGCGTAGGCCGGACCGCTGCCGGACACGCCCGTGACGGCATCGAGCATCGGCTCGGCGTCCACCCACACGACCTCGCCCACCGCCTCGAGCACATGCTCCGCCGCGGCCCGGCCGGCCGCTTCCACGGCAGGCGCGGCAAATGCGCCGCTGATGCCGGCGCCCACGAGCGCGGGCGTGTTGGGCATGGCCCGCACGATGCGGGCATAGCCGTCCAGCCAGCGCGCGAGGTCGTCGATGCGCGTGCCCGCCGCGATGGTCATCACCACCGGCACGTCGCGCAAATGCGGGGCGATGGCCTGCGCCGCCGCCCGCATGTTCTGCGGCTTGACCGCCAAGAGCACGAGGTCGGCCCCCGCGACGGCGTCGGCCGCGGCCTCGCCGAAGACCGCCACTCCAGGAAACCGCGCCGCCAGGCGATCCCGCTGCGCCGGCGCCGGCTCCACGATGCGAAAGTCGCGCGCCTGCGCGCCGTGGGCGACGAGCCCGCCGATCAGGGCAGTGGCCATGTTGCCGCCGCCCACGAAGGTTGCAATCACGTTCGAGCTCCGAAAATGGCCGTTCCCACCCGCACCTGCGTGGCGCCCGCGGCAACCGCGGCCTCGAGGTCAGCCGACATCCCCATCGACAGCGTATCCACCGCCAATCCTGCCTCCTGCAATTGCCCGAAGCACTGCGCCAGCGTACGAAACTGCGCCCGCGCTACCGCGGGATCGGCCGTGAGCGCCGGGATGCCCATGATGCCGCGCAACGCGAGGTTCGGCAGCCCCGCGATTTCTCGCGCCAGCGGAAGGGCCGCTTCCGGCGGCACGCCGCTCTTGCTTGCCTCGCCGCTCACGTTCACCTCCACGAGCACATTGAGCGGGGCGCGCCCGGCCGGCCGCTGCGCGGACAGCCGTTGCGCGATCCTGGCGCGGTCCACGCTCTCGATCCAATCGAAGAGCGTCGCCGCCTCGCGGGTCTTATTGCTCTGCAGGGGCCCGATCAGGTGCCACTGCACGTCAGTCAGGTCCGCGAGCGCGGCGATCTTGGCCGCTGCCTCCTGGACGTAGTTCTCCCCGAACGCGCGCTGCCCGCACGCATGGAGGGCGCGCACCGCCGCGGCAGGGAATGTCTTCGACACGGCCAGCAACTGCACGCTTGCGCGCGGCCGCGACGCCGCGGCAACGGCGGCGTCGATGCGCTGCAGCACGGCTTGCCACGCCTTCTCGTAGTGGCTCATAATCGTTTGGACTCAGTGCTGCACGTCATTTGGCACGCGCCTTGCGTGCTACAACCGGTCGCGGTCACCGACGCCCCAGGATTATAGATGGACATCACCGAGCTTCTGGCCTTTGCGGTCAAGAACAAGGCTTCCGACCTGCACCTGTCCGCCGGCCTGCCGCCGATGATTCGCGTGCACGGCGACATCCGGCGGATCAACCTGCCGCCGATGGAGCACGAGGACGTCCACGCCATGGTGTATGACATCATGAGCGACGCCCAGCGCAAGATGTACGAGGAAAACCTCGAATGCGACTTCAGCTTCGCGGTGCCCAACCTCGCGCGCTTCCGGGTCAACGCCTTCGTGCAGCAGCGCGGCGCGGCGGCGGTGATGCGAACGATCCCGTCGAAGGTGCTCTCGCTCGAGGAGCTCAACGCCCCGCGCGTGTTCGCCGAGCTCACCAATCGGCCGCGCGGCTTGATCCTGTGCACCGGCCCCACGGGCTCGGGCAAGTCGACCACGCTCGCCGCGATGGTCAACCACGTCAACGAGAACGAATACGGCCACGTGCTCACGATCGAGGATCCGATCGAGTTCCTGCACGAGTCGAAGAAGTGCCTCATCAACCAGCGCGAGGTCGGCCCGCATACGCTGTCGTTTTCCAACGCGCTGCGCAGCGCGCTGCGCGAGGACCCCGACTACATCCTCGTCGGCGAAATGCGCGACCTCGAGACCATCCGCCTCGCCCTCACCGCGGCGGAAACGGGCCACCTCGTGTTCGGCACGCTGCACACGAGCTCGGCTGCAAAAACGATCGACCGCATCATCGACGTGTTCCCTGCCGCGGAAAAGGAAATGGTCCGCGCGATGCTGTCCGAATCGCTGGTGTCGGTGATCTCCCAGACGCTGCTCAAGACCAAGGACGGCCAGGGCCGCGTCGCCGCGCACGAGATCATGATCGGCACGCCCGCCATCCGCAACCTGATCCGCGAAGGCAAGGTCGCGCAGATGTACTCGTCGATCCAGACGTCGCAATCGGTGGGCATGCAAACGCTCGACCAGTGCCTCGTGGACCTCGTCAAGCGCAACCAGATCAACATCGCCGAGGCGCGCAACCGGGCCGTTAACAAGGATCTGTTCATGGGTTAGAAGGGGTCGCAAGCCTGACGGCGCGACCCCTTGTAAAAATCGACGACGCTGACAGACATTCGAAAAGCTGAAGTGGGGCAGATCGCCGGCAAAGCCGGACGATTTGCCGTGCAGGAGAAGGAAGCATGGAACGCGAACGCGCGACAAAATTCATCCACGAGCTGCTCGACCTCCTCGTCAAGCAGAACGGCTCCGACCTCTTCATCACCGGCAGCTTTCCGCCGGCCATCAAGGTCGACGGCAAGATCACGCCGGTATCCAAGACGCAACTCACGCCGCAGCACACGATCGAGCTCGTGCGCAGTGTGATGAACGACAAGCAGGCGGCGGAGTTCGAGGCCACCAAGGAGTGCAATTTCG
>CALFEY010000450.1 GCA_937958295.1 uncultured Pseudomonadota bacterium | reverse complement strand
ACCGCTCCGTGCTGCCCCAAGCCAGCTCGATGATCTGGCCACTACCGCCGCAGAAGTTTGTGCCGCCGCCGCCGGGGCCGCCAGGATTGCCCGCGGCCTGCCAGTTCACCGTGATACCCGCCGCATTGCTGTAGCCGTACTGGTTGGCACCCGCGACGTAGTACGTGACCTGACCGGCGGCCGTGGCCGTTACGGCACAGCTATTGGCCGAGCCGGACTGCGGCGTGCAGTTCGTCCACTGGTAGGACGTGGGCGCGCCCGTGCAGTTGGCCGTGAGGGTCACGATCTCGCCGACCTTCGGCGTGACCGAAGTGGCGCCAATGGAGCACACCGGCGGTTGCGTGGGCACCGCGCCCCAGTTCACGCTGATCGACGCCGGCTGGCTGTTGCCGTTGGCGTTGGTGGCCACGAGCGTGTACGTCTTGCTGCCGACTGCGGCCGCGGAGTCGGTACAAGCCGAGGTCGTCGAGGCGCAGCCCGTCCAGGTGTACGTGGCGGGGCTGTTGGTGCACGTGGCCGTGATCGTGACGCTGGTCCCCACCGATGGCGACGGGTTGCTGGCCCCGAGCGAACACACCGGGATCGGGTTCGGCGCGACGACGTCCTGCCAGTTCACCGTGACCGACGCGGTATTGCCCGTGCCGGAGGGATTCACGCCGTAGACGGTATAGGTGAAGCTGCCCGTCTGGTTGGACGAGACCGAGCAATAGATGGAGTTGCTGCAGCTCGCGCCGCCCCAGACGATGTTGGTCGGGCTCCCGGAGCAGGACGCCGTGAGGCGGATGCCCGTGCCGATGACCGGATTGGCATCCGACGCATAGATGTTGCACACCGGCGGCGGCTCGTTCGGGTTGGGATTCGGGTTCGGGTTCGGATTGGGATTCGGATTGCCGCCCGAGCCCAGCCATTCGATGTCGAGCGCGATGCGCGGGCCGGTGCCCGAGGTGTTGGTGCCCGCCACCATGTAGCGGTGGAAGCCGGGGACCGTGGTGCTGAGCGAGCACGTGGTGCTGGAGGTCGAGCAGTTCGGGATGGGGTTGCACACGGCTTGCACGAGGTAGTTGCACTCGAGCCATTCGTAGGCCGTGGCACCCTGGTTGCAGCTCGCCGAGAGCGTGAGGTTGCCGCCGAGGGTGGGCTGCAGCGTGCTGGCGCTGATCTGGCAGATCGGCAGCGAGCCGCCGCCGCCGCCCTGGCCGCCCCAGTTCACGTTGATCGTGACGGCTTCGCCGGGGCCGGTCGCGTTGGCGGCATAGACCGTGTAGGCCACCGCGCCGGGCGTCGTCTTGGAAACGTTGCAGTTCGCCTGGGTGCTGTTGCAGTTGGTCCAGAGGAACGAGGTGGGGCTGTTGGTGCAGGTCGCGCTGAGCGCGAGGTTGGCGCCGAGGGCCGGGGCGCCGCTGCTGGCGGTGACCGTGCAGCTCGGAGCGCTTTGCGCCGGGGCCGGGACGGCGTCCCCGCCGGCGGGCGTGCAGAAGACGATCGGGACCGCGGGGTTGCCGTCGCCTTCGGGCTGGTAGCCCTTGCCCACCATGTACACGAACGCCGAGAGCTGGTCGGTGTAGCGGTGGTTGACGTCGGAGCGCTTGTTGAACAGGCGGTAGGCCGCGGTGGTGTCCGCGGGGCACGCGCCCGTGGTGGCGTCGACCAGGAAGGCCCGGAAGACCTCACCCGACTCGAACTGCCAGGCCAGGGGGAACTTGGCCTTGACGTCTTCGCACTCCTGCGGCTTGGCCGTGTAGAAGTGGGAGCTGAGCGTGGGGCTGTAGAAGCGGCACATCGGCACGGTGCCGGCGAGCGTGCTGCCCGCCTTGACCACCGAGAAGCGGTAGCCGGTGCGTGCCCAGCCGGGATGCTTGCCGGTGTCGAGGTCGCTTATCTCGGTGGCGTCCGCGCTGATGAAGTAGTGGTCGAGGCCAGCGTGATAGAACTCGACCGCCGTGGTTTGCTCGCTGGCCGGGATGACGGCCGAGGCGAGGGTCGCCGCGCAGAGGGAGGCGGCCGCACAGAGGGCGCCCAGCAGGTGTCGCAATCGCATAGGTATGGAGCCGGTGTTGCCGGGCAAGGATGAACGGGCAAGGTCGGGCAATGGACCGAATTATAGGACACCGGCGGCAAGACGCGAGTTCCCGCAATATGGGGAAAATATGCGTCTTTTCAAGATGGACCATGCCAAATCAGGGACTTGGCTGACGCAAATATATTTTTGTCCTACATCAAAACGGCACGGGTGTCGTCATATGGCGTCACCCATTGGCCGCCATCGGCAGGGAATCGGGTGAGTCGACGATGAAATCGATGTCTGCGATTTTCGCAGATAGTCCGGCAATCTGCTCGGCAATCGCTTCCGCCTGCTGCTCGAGCTCGTTGATGCGCTCCTCGAGCTCATCGCTCGCGCGATGGATCCGCTTGATGCTGTCGAGGCGGCGACGCAACTGGAGGTGGTGCTCGCGGACCTGCGTCTCGAGCGGCGACATCACGGCCTTGAGCCAGGCCTCGGCATCGCGGTTCGCCACGACGTAAACATGCTTCACGCGCGAGGCGATCGTTTCGAAAAATCGCTTCATCAACGCGAACTTGGCCTTGCTGACCATGTTCCACAGTGTATTGAAGTGAGTGTTGTAGGCACGTTCGAGCCGTTCGATCTCCTTTTGGTACTTCAACACCGAGAAAGGAGGGGGATTAAAGGCATCCAGCCCGTGCTCTTTTGCAAAGCGCGCATACATGGCGCGCATCATGTCGTGGATTTCCGCCGCCTGACGCGCGGCCGAGGCGAAATCGCCGTGGATCTTGCGGAAGAACTCGCTCATGGCGTTGCGCACGCCGCGGGTGAAGGGACTGTCCTCGATCTGGCGGCGGGTCTCGCCCGCATTGGTGCGCAGCGCCTCGAGGCCGATCTGGTCGAACAGGTCGTTCGTCTGTTGCGTGAATACGTTGCGCAGCGCGGTGTAGCGCGCGAGGCCGCGCTCGAAGCTGTCCTTCTCCGTGCGCACGCGCTCCATCATGTGGCCGACGACGTCCTGGTTCTTGCCGCGCAGTGCCACGAGCTCGTTGAGCTGCTCCGTCACGCCCGATGCGCGGGCCTCGAGGATGGCACGCACGCCCGCGGCGAGCGAGTGCACCTCGCCGCGCGAGGCCGCCCCCACGATGTCGCGCTTGGCGGGGATGAGCTTGTGCGACAGCGAGGACTCGAGCCGCGGCAGGCGGCTGCGAGCGAGCAGGGCGTCGTCGCCGTTCACCTTCGCCACGAGGGCCTTCTGCGCGGAGGTGGCGTAGACCTGCGCGTCGGGCACCCCGAGGAGCTGCGCCGAGGCGTGCACCTGGCGGTCGATCTCGCGGTCGATCGCCTCTTCGGTCTTGAGGTCGTCCCACAGACCGTCGATCTTGTTCAGTATCACGATGCGGCCCGCGGTGGTGGCGGGATCGTCACCGGCGAGGTGCTGGTTCCACACCTCGAGATCGGTCTTGGTCACGCCGGCGTCGGCTGCCAGGATGAACAGGATCGCGTGCGCGTTGGGCAGGAGGTTGAGCGTGAGCTCCGGCTCGGTGCCGATCGCGTTGAGGCCCGGGGTGTCGAGGATCACGAGCCCCTGCTGCAGCAACGGGTGTGGGAAGTTGATCACCGCATGGCGCCAGCAGGGGATGTCGACCGTGCCCTCGTCGCGGTGGTCGAGCGCCGCGACGATGTCGTCCTCGCCGTCGCCGTAGAGCCCGTACTTGCGGGCGAGGTCGATGGGCACGCGCTTAACCTGCGACACCCGCGAGAGCACCTCGCTCATCTTCTCCGCGGAGGAGAGGTCGAGCGCGAAGGTCACCCACTCGTCGGCGTAGCTCTTGAACTCGGCGACGGTGGCGTCCTTCTGCCGCGTCTCGATCGGCAGGAGGCGGATCGACGGCGGCCGCGAGGCGTCGTAGAGGAGCTCGGTGGGGCACATGGTGGTGCGCCCCGCGGACGACGGCAGCAAGCGCGCCCCGAAGTCGGCAAAGAAGATTGCGTTGATGAGCTCGGACTTGCCGCGCGAGAACTCGGCCACGAAGGCCACCACCAGCTTGTCCTGGTGCAGCCGCTCCAGGAGCTGCTGCACGCGCAGGTCGACCTGCGCATCGGCCAGATCCTGCTCCTGCAGCCACTCGTGGAGTTGCAACACGCTGGCGGACAGGCGCCGGCGCCAGTCGCTGTAGGCTTCGAAGCGAGCCGCGAGATCACGCGAAGCCGCCATGGGCTCTCCCTTGGGCGCGTCCACGCAATCGGGAGCGCATGATTGTTGTTCGCCCGGCGTTCGGCCGGCCGTTGCCGGAACGCCGCCAGCCCGGCCAAGCTGTGAAGCACAAGACGTGCCGAACGTCCGCGCAGGGGCGCTCCTCGGGAACGCCGTCGAAGCGCGCTTCCCGGACCTGCCGCGACGCGGCGCACCGTGCCCGCGCCCGGCAAGCGCGGCTGGCCCTAGCGCTGGCAGGCCGGGCAGTAGAACGACGCACGACCACCCAGCCGCCGCATCCGGATCGTCGTGCCGCACACCCGGCACGGCTCGCCGTCGCGACCGTAGACGAAGTAGGCGAGCTGGAAGTATCCAGGCTCGCCGGTGGCATCGACATAGTCCCGCAAGGTGCTCCCGCCCTTGGCGATGGCCTCGGTCAGGACCGCGCGCACTTCATCGACGAGCCGCGCAAGCCGCGGCCGCGAGACCTTGCCCGCCGGGGTCGTGGGGCGGATGCCGGCGCGAAAGAGCGCCTCGTTGGCGTAGATGTTGCCCACGCCCACGACCACGCCGTTGTCCATCAGAGCGAGCTTGATCGCTGCCGTGCGGCGGCGCAGGGTCCTCCACAGGTACATCGCGTCGAATGCCGGATCGAAGGGCTCCGGCCCCAGGGAGGCGAGCAGCGGATGCTCGTCGGGGGACGCCGGCAGCCACAGCATGGCGCCGAAGCGCCGGGGGTCGTGGTAGCGCAGAAGGGTGCCGCCGTCGAGCACGATGTCCACGTGGTCGTGCTTGACGAGCTCAGGCGCCGGCCTGGTGTAAACGCGAAGGCTACCCGTCATGCCCAGGTGCACCAGCATGCGGTCTGCGCCAAAGCGCAACAGTAAGTACTTGCTCCGACGGTCGATTGCATCGATTGTCCGACCGCTCACCCGTTCCGGCAGGTCGGCGGGAACCGGCCACCGCAAGCGGGGGTCGTAGACAGTGAGCGCCGCAATTCGCCGTCCCAGGGCATGCGGCGCGATGCCGCGTCGCGTGGTCTCAACCTCGGGTAGTTCGGGCATGGACTTATTGAGGCTTGTCCGCGGCGTTTGCCGCTTCACGCGATGCTTGGGCGATCCGGTGGCAGCAGGGCATTGGTTTGTTGCGCTGCCGGATATAGCCTAACATCGACCGCATCCGCTCCCTCGGTGCGCGGGCGTCACGTCCCGTCCGCGGGGGCGATTGCCCTTATCGATCGCGAGTGCGCATGTCGAGTTTCCCTCCCCCGTTCGCTCCCCGTCGCCGTTCGCTGCGCGCCGCTGTCACGGTGGTCCTGGCGGGCTTCACGCTCGCAGGACCTGCGGTTGCGCAGAACCTCGGCCCGGGCCTCACGCCCAACCCGCCCCCGGCGTCCCCGCCCGCGGCGATGCGTGACGCGCCCTCCGACCTGTCGGCCGACGTGTTCTATCGCGTGATCCTGGGCGAGGTGGCCCTGCAACGCGGCGAGCTCTCGCTCGCGGCCCGCGCCTTCTTCGAGGCGGCACGCGAGACTCGCGACCCGCGCATGGCGCGCCGCGCCACCGAGATCTCGCAGCGGGCCGGCCTGCGCGGGCTGCGCCAGGAATCGGCGCGACTGTGGGCTGCGCTCGACCCGGCCGCCGAGGCACCCAAGCGGATCCTCGCGGAGGCGCAAGGCAATGCCGGCGCCGCAGGAGGTGAGCCGGGTATTGACCCCGAGGTCAAGGCGCGCCTGGAGAAGGCCATCGCCGATGCGCCCGCGAGCGAGCGCGGCGAGATCTTTCTCCAGCTCAACCGCTATGTGGGCGAAGCGCTGGACCGTCGTCAGGCCTACGAGCTCGTTCGCGAAGTGGCCAAGCCCTATCCCAAGCTGCCCGAGGCGCACTTCGCGGTCGCCCTGGCGGCTTTCAGCGGTGCGCCCGAGGGGCAGCAGGAAAGGATCGCGCGCGAGTCGATCGACCAGGCGCTCGCGCTCAAGCCCGACTGGGAGCGCGCCGCGGTCGTAAAGGCCGAGCTTATTGGTCGCAAGCAGCCTGCCGAGGCTATCGCGTTTCTCGAGACGTTCACCGCGGCCCATCCCGAGGCGCGGTCCGCGGCGGGTGCGCTCGGCCAGTTCTACGTGGAGCAGAAGCGCTACATCGAGGGTCGCGCGATCCTGCAAAAGCTCTGGGAGCGCGATCGCAACGCCCGCGAGCTGCAGTACGGCATCGCCGTCATCTCGATGCAGATGAAGGACTGGCAAACCGCCGAGACGATGCTCCTCGACCTGAAGAAGGCCAACTACGGCGACAACGGCACGGTGGAGCTCTACCTCGCCCAGGTGGCCGAGGAAGAAGGCCGCTTCGAGGAGGCGATCCAGCGGTACAAGGCCGTCCCAGAAGGCGAGCGCAACTGGCTCGCGCAGATCCGCGTGGCCTTCATCATGGGCAAGATGGGCAAGGTGGGCGAGGCGCGCCGCTATCTCGCCGATCTGCCGGCCGTCACCATCGAGCAGCGCGTGCAGGTGCGCCAGGCTGAGGCCCAGCTCCTGCGCGATGCCAACGACCTCGAGGGTGCCTATGCCGTGCTCCTCCAGGCGGTCAAGGAGCATCCGGACAATTCCGACCTTCTCTATGACACCGCGATGGTGGCGGAGAAGCTCGGCCGCATCGACGACGCGGAGGCGCGGCTGCGCCGCGTCGTCGAGCTCAAACCCAACGACCCGCATGCGCTGAACGGCCTCGGCTACACGCTCGTCGACCGCACGCCGCGCGTGACCGAAGGCTTCGCGCTCATCGAGCGCGCGCACAAGCTTTCCCCCGACGATCCCTTCATCCTCGACAGCATGGGCTGGGCGCTGTTCAAGCTCGGCCGCTACGCGGAAGCCGAGACCTACCTGCGGCGCGCGTTGAAGGAGAGGCCCGACGCCGAGATCGCCGCGCACCTGGGCGAAGTGTTGTGGGCGGCGGGACAGCGCGAGCGCGCGCAGGAGATCTGGCAGTCGCAACTGAAGGTCACGCCCGACAATCCGGTGCTGCTCGAGACCGTGCGCCGTCTCGCACGGTGAGCGGTATCAAGCGGCGCGCCGCCCTGGCGGCATGCGCCGCGCTGCTTCTCGCGGCGTGCGCGACCACGCCGTCGGCGGTCGCGCCCGCGCCTGCCGTGACGATCGAGCGTACCTTCGATAGCGGCGGGCGACTGTCTGCGCGTCGCGGCGACGAAGCGATCGCCGTTCACTTCACCTGGCGTCACGCGCCGGATCGCGACGATTTCGATGTCGCCACCCCGCTCGGCCAGATCGTCGCGCGCATGCAGCGCGATGCCACCGGCGTGCGCGTGGAGCGGCCCGGCGAGCCCATGGTGGCGCATTCCTCGTGGAGCGCGCTCACCACCGCGGTGCTGGGCGTGCCCCTTCCCGTCGAAGGGCTCGTGGCGTGGATTCAGGGGGCGCCGGTGGACGCCGCACGTGCCGACCTCGAGCGCGACGGCGTGGGGCGCCCCGACGTGCTGCGCGAGCAGGGCTGGGAGATCGTCTACACCTACGCCGATGCGGGCTCGCGGCCGTCGCGCCTCGTGATGCGCTATCCGGGCGCGGAGGTCATCGAAGTGCGCATCGTGGTGGATCGCTGGAGCACGCCGTCGTGACCGCCACGCTCACCGTAGCCGCGCCGGCCAAGGTCAATCTCTTCTTGCACGTCACCGGCCGCCGCGCCGACGGCTATCACACGCTCGAATCGCTCTTCG
>CALFEY010000449.1 GCA_937958295.1 uncultured Pseudomonadota bacterium | reverse complement strand
CCGCGAGGGCGGCCGCACGGTCGGCGCCGGCGTCGTGGCCAAGGTGATTCAGTAATCGACGAAAAGTAGACCCCTACTTTTCGTCGGCACGGCCAAAGGTGAATCATTTGGCCGCTCAAGCGAAGAGTGCACGACAAGCTTGGGGCGGCCCGGCGCTTGTCGTGCAGCAAAGGCAGGGTAGAAACGAGCGTTGTGCGGTAGGTAGCGGCATCACGCCCGGTTTTGCCAAATAGACGTTCGACGGAGTATTCCAGGCTGTGCCTGAAATGCTCCGGTGAAATTAACCGGCCGAAAGCAGGTTTTTACTTTCGGACGAAAGGCCATCATGAATAACCAACGTATCCGGATCAGGTTGAAGGCGTTCGATTACAAGCTGATCGACCAGTCTGCCCTCGAGATCGTCGAGACCGCCAAGCGCTCGGGCGCCGTGGTGAAGGGGCCCGTCCCGCTGCCGACGAAGATCGAGCGGTTCGACGTGCTCCGCTCGCCGCACGTGAACAAGACGTCGCGTGACCAGTTCGAGATCCGCACGCACCTGCGCCTGATGGACATCATCGATCCCACCGACAAGACGGTCGACCAGCTGATGAAGCTCGACCTGCCGGCGGGCGTGGATGTCGAGATCAAATTGCAGTAGCGATCGAAAGTAGAAACCTACTTTCGATCGAAACGGCGAAAGGCAGGTCGGCACGAGAAGCTTGGGGCGGCCCGGCGCTTCTCGTGCAGCAAAGGCAACGAAGAAACGAGCGTAGGCCGTGGCGGTGGTGGCAGTTCGTAGGTAGTGGCAGAACGCAGCACAAAGTGATTGGCCGGCCAATTGTTGCTGGCACCTCCGGGCAACCGGGGGCTAACCAAACATAAGAGATTTCCAACATGTCACTCGGACTTGTCGGTCGCAAAGTCGGCATGACGCGAGTCTTCACCGATGATGGCAGCGCCATCCCGGTGACGGTCCTCGACGTCGGCGGCAATCGCGTCACGCAGATCAAGACTCCCGAGACCGACGGCTACGCAGCCGTGCAGGTCACCTACGGCAAGCGTCGCGCCTCGCGCGTGACCAAGCCGGCGGCCGGCCACCTCGCCAAGGCGGGTGTGGAGGCGGGCACGATGATGAAGGAATTCCACGTTCCCACCGACGACCTCGCCAAGTTCAAGGCCGGCGACACGATCGGCGTGGACACGTTCTCCGTGGGCCAGCTCGTCGACGTGACGGGCACCACGAAGGGCCGTGGCTTTTCGGGCGTCATCAAGCGTCATAACTTCAGCAGCAACCGTGCCTCGCACGGCAACTCGCGCTCGCACAACACGCCGGGCTCCATCGGCATGGCGCAGGATCCGGGTCGCGTGTTCCCCGGCAAGCGCATGGCCGGGCAGTACGGCAACGTCACCCGCACCACGCAGCTCCTCAAAGTCGTGCGGGTCGACGCCGAGCGCGGCCTCCTGCTGATCAAAGGTTGCGTTCCCGGCGCCGATGGCGGTCACATCGTGATCCTCCCGTCCGCCAAGACGCCTGCCAAGAAGGGAGCGTAAGCATGGACCTCAAGCTCCTTTCCGGCAACGGCGAGAAGAACGAAACGGTGGCGGTCTCCGACGCGCTCTTCGGTCGCGAGTACAACGAAGCGCTGATCCACCAGGTCGTCGTCGCCTACCAGGCCAATGGCCGCCAGGGCACGCGCGCGCAGAAGGGCCGCGCCGACGTCAACAAATCGCACAAGAAGCCTTGGGCGCAGAAGGGCACCGGCCGTGCCCGCGCCGGCCAGGCCAACAGCCCCCTGTGGCGTGGTGGCGGCAAGATCTTCCCGTCGTCGCCCGACGAGAATTTCTCGCAGAAGGTCAATCGCAAGATGTACCGCGCTGGCGTGGCGTCGATCCTGTCGCAGCTGGTCCGCGAGGATCGCCTGTCGGTGATCGAGGCGATCACGCTCGACTCGCCCAAGACCAAGGGCTTCGCGCAGAAGATCAAGGGCTTCGGCCTCACGGGCACGGTGCTCGTGGTGACCGACCAGCTCGACGAGAACATGTTCCTGTCGTCGCGCAACCTGCCCAACGTCCTGGTGCTCGAGACGCGCGAGATCGACCCGGTGAGCCTCGTGCGCTTCAACCACGTGCTCGTCACGCGCGCCGCCGTGGCCCAACTCGAGGAGGCTCTGTCGTGAGCGCCGCGAACCCGAACGTCAAGAAGTACAGCAACGAGCGCCTCATGACCGTGCTGCTGGCACCCGTGATCTCCGAGAAGGGGACCCACATCGCCGACAAGCACGAGCAGGTGATCTTTCGCGTGCAGCCCGACGCCACGAAGCCGGAGATCAAGGCCGCGGTCGAGCTCATGTTCAAGGTGCAGGTGGAAAGCGTCCAGGTATCCAACGCGAAGGGCAAGGAGAAGCGGTTCGGCCGCTTCATCGGGCGTCGGAGCAACTGGAAGAAGGCCTACGTGGCGCTGAAGCCGGGCCAGGAAATCAATTTCGCGGTGGAGGCGTAAGGCCATGGCCCTCGTCAAAGTCAAACCCACGTCCGCCGGCCGTCGTTCGCTCGTCAAGGTCGTCAACCCGCTGCTGCACAAGGGTGCGCCGGTGGCGTCGCTCGTCGAGTCGCAGAAGCGCGGCTCGGGCCGTAACAACAACGGGCACATCACCGTTCGCCACAAGGGCGGCGGTCACAAGCACCACTACCGGATCGTCGACTTCAAGCGCAACAAGGATGGCATCCCGGCAAAGGTCGAGCGCCTCGAGTACGACCCGAATCGCAGCGCCAACCTGGCCCTCCTGCTGTACAAGGACGGCGAGCGTCGCTACGTCATCGCGCCGCGCGGCGTGGCGGTGGGCACGGAGCTCATGTCCGGCATCGAGGCCGCGATCAAGCCCGGCAACTGCCTGCCCCTGCGCAACATCCCGGTCGGCACCACGATCCACTGCATCGAGATGCAGCCTGGCAAGGGCGCGCAGATGGCCCGCTCTGCCGGGGCGTCCGTGCAGCTCCTGGCCCGCGAAGGCAACTACGCGCAGCTCCGGCTGCGCTCGGGCGAGATCCGCAAGGTTCACGTCGACTGCCGCGCCGTGATCGGCGAAGTGGGCAACGAGGAGCACAACCTGCGCTCGATCGGCAAGGCCGGCGCGAATCGCTGGCGCGGCATTCGTCCCACCGTGCGCGCCATCTCGATGAACCCGGTCGACCACCCGATGGGTGGCCGCGGCAACGGCGGTGGCGGACGCCACCACCCGGTCTCGCCGTGGGGCACGCCGGCCAAGGGCTACAAGACGCGCAAGAACAAGCGTACCGACGGCATGATCGTGCGCCGCCGCAACGCGACGAAGGGATAACGGAACATGGCTCGCTCAATCAAGAAGGGTCCGTTCGTCGACGGCCACCTGATGGCCAAGGTGGAGAAGGCGCGCGCGATCAACGACAAGAAGCCGATCAAGACTTGGTCGCGCCGCAGCACCGTCACGCCGGATTTCGTGGGCCTGACGATCGCCGTGCACAACGGCAAGGCGCACATCCCGGTCTACGTGTCGGAAAACATGGTCGGCCACAAGCTCGGCGAATTCGCGCTGACGCGCACCTTCAAGGGCCACTCGGCCGACAAGAAGGTCGCGACGCCGCAAGCGCCGAAGAAGAGGTAATCGCACATGGAAACCAATGCCACGCTGCGCGGCGTTCGCCTGTCGGCCCAGAAGGGCCGGCTCGTCGCCGACCAGGTACGCGGCCTCCCGGTGGCCCGGGCCCTCGACCTGCTCACGTTCAGCCCGAAGAAGGGCGCGCGCATCATCCGCCAGGTTCTCCTGTCGGCGATCGCCAACGCTGAGCACAACGACGGCGCCGACATCGACGAGCTCAAGGTCAAGACCATCTACGTCGACAAGGCCGACGTGCTGAAGCGGCAGAGCCCGCGTGCCAAGGGTCGCGGCAACGTGATCAGCAAGCAGAGCTGCCACATCCACGTCGTCGTCGGCGACGGAAAGTAAGGAATCGACATGGGTCAGAAGATTCATCCTACAGGGTTCCGGCTTGCCGTAACGCGCAACTGGGGCTCCAAGTGGTTTGCCAACAGCAAGAACTACCCGGGCATCCTCGCGGAGGACATCAAGGTTCGCGAATACCTGGGCAAGAAGCTGTCGCACGCCTCGGTGGCCAAGATCACGATCGAGCGCCCCGCCAAGAACGCGCGCATCACGATCCACTCGGCGCGTCCGGGTGTGGTGATCGGCAAGAAGGGCGAGGACATCGAGACGCTCCGCGGCGACCTGCGCAAGATGATGGGTGGTGAGGTCGGCCTCAACATCGAGGAGATCCGCAAGCCGGAGGTCGACGCGCAGCTCATCGCCGACTCGATCGCGCAGCAGCTCGAGAAGCGCATCATGTTCCGCCGCGCCATGAAGCGCGCGATGCAGAACGCCATGCGACTCGGTGCGCAGGGCATCAAGGTGATGTCGTCGGGACGCCTGAACGGCGCGGAAATCGCCCGTCGCGAGTGGTACCGCGAGGGCCGTGTGCCCCTGCACACGCTGCGCGCCGATATCGACTACGGATTCTCCGAGGCGCGCACGACCTACGGCGTCATCGGTATCAAGGTTTGGGTTTTCAAGGGTGAAGTGATGGCGCACAACGCCGAGCCTGCACAGGCTCCGGCTCCTGCGCCGGACGCTCCCAAGCGTCCGCCTCGCCGCACGCCGCCCCCGGGAGCGAAGAATGCTGCAGCCAGCTAGAAGAAAGTACCGCAAGGAACAGAAGGGCCGCAACAAGGGCGTTGCGACCGTCGGCAACAAGGTGAGCTTCGGCGAATTCGGCCTGAAGGCCGTCGGTCGCGGCCGCCTCACGGCGCGCCAGATCGAAGCCGCGCGCCGTGCGATGACGCGTCACATCAAGCGCGGTGGCCGCATCTGGATCCGGATCTTCCCGGACAAGCCCATCTCGCGTAAGCCCGCCGAAGTCCGCATGGGCAACGGCAAGGGAAGCCCGGAGTACTACGTGGCCGAGATCGTGCCCGGCAAGGTGCTCTACGAGATGGACGGCGTGGAAGAGTCGCTGGCGCGCGAGGCGTTTGCGCTCGCGTCGGCCAAGCTGCCGATCCGCACGACGTTCGTGCATCGTCTGATCAGCGGCTAACGAGGGACGATCATGAAGACATCCGAAGCGAAGAAGGCGCTGGCCGGCAAGAACGCCGCCGAGCTCCAGACCGAGCTCGAGGCGCTGCTGAAGGAGCAGTTCGGCCTGCGCATGCAGGCGGCCACGCAGCAGCTCACCAACAACGCCAAGCTGAACGGCGTGCGCAAGGGCATCGCCCGCGTGCGCACGCTGATCCACCAGAAGAAGGCGGAAGGGACCAAGGCATGACCGAAGAACAGGTGAAGACGGAAGGCACCGCGCTGCGCAAGGCGCTGGTGCAGACGTTCATCGGCCGCGTGGTCAGCGACAAGATGAACAAGACCGTCACGGTCCTGGTCGAACGGCGGGTGAAGCACCCGCTGTACGGCAAGATCGTGATGCAGTCGCGCAAGTTCCACGCGCACGACGAGAACGGCGAGGCCAAGATGGGCGACCTCGTGGAAATCGCTGCCACCCGCAAGCTTTCGAAGACGAAGGCGTTTCGCGTGGCCCAAGTGCTGGAAAAGGCGCAAGCGGTCTAGTAGAGGAACTTCGGCCAGAGGCGGCCGCGGCCCTGAGGGTCGCGCCGCCGACGCGAAAGGTGGAAATGGCCTTAGGGGGTTGCGTGCTTCCCCGAAAGCTGCCATAATGTTTGACTTCGTCCGGCGCGGGCATGCATTAGGATGTGCGCGACGGTCCATCCCCGGGCAGGGGCCCCTTAAGGTTCCCAAAGCCCGACGGGGTCCAAAACTGGTCGTCGAAACACGCGGAGCCGGCTCGCAGCGACAAGCCGGCGTCGCGCGCCTCTCAAGGGTGTCGGCGGATTAAGTTGGAGAGCATTTACAAATGATCCAGATGCAGTCGGTGCTGGACGTCGCCGATAACACGGGCGCGCGTTCGGTGATGTGTATCAAGGTGCTGGGCGGCAGCAAGCGTCGCTATGCCCATATCGGTGACGTGATCAAGGTCTCCGTCAAGGATGCCGCGCCCCGCGGCCGCGTGAAGAAGGGCGAGATCTACAACGCCGTCGTGGTGCGCACCCGCAAGGGCGTGCGTCGTGCCGATGGCGCGCTGATCCGCTTCGACACCAACGCTGCCGTGCTGCTCAACCCGAAGCTCGAGCCGATCGGCACGCGCATCTTCGGGCCGGTGACGCGCGAGCTGCGCACCGAGCGGTTCATGAAGATCGTCTCGCTTGCGCCGGAAGTGCTCTGACGCACGGCCGACCATACGCCAGGAACTCGAGAGATGAGCAAGATCAAGAAAGGCGACAACGTCGTCGTCATCGCCGGGCGCGACAAGGGCAAGCGAGGTGATGTCTCGCTTATCGTCGACGCCAGCCATGTGATCGTGAACGGCATCAACACGGTCAAGAAGCACACCAAGCCGAACCCGATGAAGAACCAGCCGGGCGGCATCGTCACCAAGGAAATGCCGATCGACGTGTCGAACGTCGCGATTTACAACCCGGTCACCAAGAAAGCCGACCGGATCGGCACGCGCCAGCTCGAGGACGGCCGCAAGGTCCGTTTCTTCAAGAGCAACGGCGAGCAGATTGTCTGAGGAAGAAGTCATGGCCCGCCTGAAGGAGCAGTACAAGAAGGAAATCGCCCCGGCGCTCATGAAGCAGTTCGGGTACAAGTCGCCCATGGAAGTGCCGCGCATCACCAAGATCACGCTGAACATGGGCGTGGGCGAGGCCACCGGCGACAAGAAGATCCTCGACAACGCCGTGTCGGACATGCAGAAAGTGTCCGGCCAGAAGCCGGTGGTCACGAAGGCCCGCAAGGCCATCGCCGGCTTCAAGATCCGCGAGGGCTACCCGATCGGCTGCATGGTCACGTTGCGCCAGGAACGGATGTACGAGTTCCTCGACCGCTTCGTGACAATCGCGCTGCCGCGCGTGCGTGACTTCCGGGGCATCTCCGCTCGCGCATTCGACGGCCGCGGCAACTACAACATCGGCATCAAGGAACAGATCATCTTCCCCGAGATCGAGTACGACAAGATCGACGCGATCCGCGGGATGAACATCTCGATCACGACGACCGCGAAGACCGACGCCGAGTGCAAGGCGTTGCTTACCGCGTTCCGTTTCCCGTTCAGGCAATAGGACGACTCGCCATGTCAAAGCTGGCCCTCATCAACCGCAACGAGAAGCGCAAGAAGCTCGTCGCCAAGTTCGCCAAAAAGCGCGACGCGCTGCAGGCGATCATCGACGACCCGAAGGCGTCCGACGAGACCCGGTACGAGGCGCGTCTCAAGATCCAGGCGCTGCCCCGCAACGCCAACAAGACCCGCGTGCGCAACCGCTGCGCGCTGACCGGCCGTCCGCGCGGCGTTTACAGCAAGTTCGGGCTCGGCCGCAACAAGCTTCGCGACTTCGCGATGCGCGGCGAGGTGCCGGGCATCGTCAAGGCCAGCTGGTAAGGCTGCTAGAGGATTCACGCATGAACATGACAGATCCCATCGCCGACATGCTGACGCGCATTCGCAATGCGCAGATGACGGAGAAGGCGACCGTTGCGATGCCCTCTTCGAAGGTGAAGATTGCCATCGCCAAGGTCCTGCAAGACGAAGGCTACATCGACGGCTTCAAGGTCGCCGGCGAGGAAGCAAAGCCGGTCCTCGAGATCGCGCTGCGCTACTACGCCGGCCGCCCGGTCATCGAGAAGCTGGAGCGCGTCTCCAAGCCCGGCCTGCGCATCTACAAGAGCAAGGACGACATCCCCAAGGTCATGAATGGCCTGGGCATCGCCATCGTGTCCACGTCGCAGGGCGTGATGACCGATCGCAAGGCGCGCGCCACGGGTGTCGGCGGCGAAGTGCTCTGTTTCGTCGCCTAAGGGAAGAGGAAAGAGAACATGTCCCGCATCGGTAACAACCCGGTCCAGCTGCCCGCGAAGGTCGAAGTGACCCTCGCCGAGGGCTCGATCAAGGTCAAGGGCCCCCTCGGCGAGGCGTCGCGCGAGTTCGGCGCGGCCGTCACCATCGCCAGGGAAGGCGATAGCCTGGTGTTCAAGGCCGCCAATGACGAGTCGCGCGCCATGCAAGGCACGCTGCGCGCGCTGGTGGCCAACATGGTCAAGGGCGTGACGGACGGCTTCGAGCGCAAGCTCATGCTGGTGGGCGTGGGCTATCGTGCCCAGGCTGCCGGCGACAAGCTCAACCTCTCGCTCGGCTTCTCGCATCCCGTGGTGCACATCATGCCCAAGGGCGTGAAGGTCGAGACGCCTCAGCAGACCGAGATCCTGGTCAAGGGTATCGACAAGCAGGCCGTCGGCCAGGTCGCGGCGGAGATCCGCGCCTATCGCCCCCCCGAGCCGTACAAGGGCAAGGGCGTGCGGTACTCCGACGAGCGCGTGGTCATCAAAGAAACGAAGAAGAAGTAAGGACGGCCGCCATGGACAAAAAGCAATCGCGCAATCGCCGGGCTCGCAAGACCCGCTTCCGCATCGCCGAACAGCGCGCCACGCGCCTGGTGATCGGCCGCAGCAACAGCCACATCTACGCGCAGATCATCGCGCCCGAGGGCGACAAGGTGCTCGCGAGTGCCTCCACGCTCGAGGCCGACGTGCGCAAAGACGTCAAGAGTGGCGGCAACAAGGCCGCAGCCGAGGTGATCGGCAAGCGCATCGCCGAGAAGGCCAAGGCGCTCGGCATCGAGGCTGTGGCGTTCGACCGTTCCGGTTTCCGGTTTCATGGCCGTGTGAAGGCGCTCGCGGAAGCCGCGCGCGCCGGCGGCCTCAAGTTCTAAGGCAAGCGAGCTATGGCCCAACAACGGCAAGGCGGCAGGCAGCAACAGCAGGACGATCGCGGTGACGGCCTGCGCGAGAAGATGATCGGGATCAACCGCGTCACCAAGGTGGTGAAGGGCGGACGCATCCTGGGCTTCGCGGCGCTCACGGTCGTGGGTGACGGCGATGGCCGTATCGGCATCGGCAAGGGCAAGGCCAAGGAAGTTCCCGTGGCCGTGCAGAAGGCGATGGACGAAGCCCGGCGCAGGATGGTGAAGGTGAGCCTCAAGAAGGGCACGCTGCATCACGCGGTCGAAGGCCGTCATGGCGCCACCAAGGTGTTCATGCAGCCGGCGGCCGAAGGTACCGGCGTGATCGCCGGCGGCCCGATGCGCGCGGTGTTCGAGGTGGTCGGCGTGACGAACATCCTCGCCAAGTGCCACGGCTCCACCAACCCGTACAACCTGGTGCGCGCCACGCTCAATGGCCTCATGAACTGCAGCGCACCGTCCGAGATTGCCGCCAAGCGCGGCAAGACGGTCGAAGAGATCCTGGAGGCGTAAAGCCATGGCCGGCGAAAAGAAGATCAAGCTGACCCTCGCGAAGGGCGTTGCCCGCACGCGCAAGGACCATCGCGAGACGGTCCGCGGGCTCGGCCTCAAGTGGACGAACCACACCGTCGAGATCATCGACACGCCGTGCACGCGCGGCATGATCAACAAGGTCGGCTACCTCCTCAAGGTCGTCGAGCAGTAAGGGAACAACCATGCGCCTCAACACGATCAAGCCCGCCGCGGGCAGCAAGAAGAATCGCCGTCGCGTCGGCCGCGGCATCGGCTCCGGCCTCGGCAAGACGGCCGGCCGTGGCCACAAGGGCCAGAAGTCGCGCTCGGGCGGCTTCCACAAGGTGGGCTTCGAAGGCGGCCAGATGCCGCTGCAGCGCCGCCTGCCCAAGCGGGGCTTCGTGTCGCTCGCCAAGAACGACACGGCCGAAGTCCGCCTGTCCGACCTCGCCAAGCTGCCGGTGGCGGAAGTGGACATCCTGGCGCTCAAGGCGGCGGGCCTCGTGCACGCGAATGCGAAGACTGCCAAAGTCATCAAGACGGGCACGCTCGACAAGGCCGTCAAGCTCTCGGGCGTCCTTGCCACCAAGGGTGCGAAGGCGGCCATCGAAGCCGCCGGCGGCAGCGTGGCCTAACCGGCCCACGCGCCAGGCGCATACGCGGACCAGCAGGGAACGAAAGGCTTAAGTGGCAACAGCCAATCCAGCACTGAAGGGCGGCGACAAGTACGGCGATCTCAAGCGCCGCTTGTGGTTCCTCTTGGGTGCCCTCGTCGTCTACCGGATCGGGACCCACATCCCGGTGCCGGGCATCAACGCGACCGTGCTCGACGAGCTCTTCCGCTCGCAGCAGGGCGGCATTCTCGGCCTGTTCAACGTGTTCTCGGGAGGCGCGCTGTCGCGTTTCTCGATCTTCGCGCTGGGCATCATGCCTTACATCTCCGCCTCGATCATCATGCAGCTGTGCACGGTGGTGATCCCGTCGCTCGAGGCCATCAAGAAGGAAGGCGAGGCCGGCCGGCGCAAGATCACGCAGTACACGCGCTACGCCACGCTGGGCCTTGCGTTCTTCCAGGCGTTGGCAATCTCCGCCGCGCTCGAGGCGCAGGCCGGGCTCGTGACGTCGCCGGGGGTGACCTTCCGCATCGTGTCCACGATCACGCTGGTGGCGGGCACCATGTTCCTCATGTGGCTCGGCGAGCAGATCACGGAGCGCGGGCTGGGCAATGGCATTTCGCTCATCATCTTCGCCGGCATCGCCGCGGGGCTGCCGAGCGCGATCACGCTCACCCTGGAGCAGGCGCGTACCGGGGCCTACTCGATTCTCCTCGTGCTGGGCATCGGCGCGCTGGTGATCGCCGTCACGGCGTTCGTGGTGTTCGTCGAGCGGGCGGTGCGCAAGATACTGGTCAACTACGCCAAGCGGCAGGTGGGCAACAAGGTCTACCAGGGCCAGAGTTCGTTCCTGCCGCTCAAGCTCAACATGGCCGGCGTGATCCCGCCGATCTTCGCGTCGTCGATCATCCTGTTCCCTGCCACGATCGCCCAGTGGTTCGGCCAGGGTGAGAACACGATCTGGCTGCGCGACATCGCGTCCACGCTCGCGCCGGGACAGCCGATCCACGAGATCCTGTACGCCGCCGCCATCATCTTTTTCTGCTTCTTCTACACGGCGCTGCAGTACAACCCGAAGGAGACGGCGGACAACCTCAAGAAGAGCGGGGCGTTCATTCCGGGCTATCGTCCTGGCGACCAGACGGCCAAATACCTCGAGAAGATCACCTTGCGGCTCACGCTTCTGGGGTCGATGTACCTCGTGATCGTGTGCTTCATCCCCAACTTCCTGATCGCGTGGAAGAACGTCCCGTTCTACTTCGGTGGAACGTCGCTACTCATCATCGTGGTGGTCACGATGGACTTCATGACTCAGGTTCAGGCCTACCTCATGTCGCAGCAATACGAGAGCCTGCTGAAGAAGGCCAACTTCAAAGGCGGGCTGCCTACGCGCTGATGGCGAAGGAAGACACGATCCAGATGCAGGGGGAGGTGGTGGAGATGCTTCCCAATGCGACGTTCCGGGTAAAGCTCGAGAACGGGCACGTGGTCTTGGGATACATCTCCGGAAAAATGCGGATGCACTACATCAAGATCCTGCCCGGGGACAAAGTCACGGTCGAGGTATCGCCCTACGACCTCTCGCGGGCAAGGATCACCTTCCGCGCGAAGTGATCGCCGGGCGATATGGGTTTAGCAGGTAACAGAGGCGCCGGAGGTTCCGGTGGCGCGGCGAAGCCGCGATGGGATAGCGGAGAAGAGAAATGAAAGTACTCGCATCGGTCAAGAAGATTTGCCGCAACTGCAAGATCATCCGGCGCAACGGAGTCGTGCGCGTGATCTGCACCGACCCGCGCCACAAGCAGCGCCAGGGTTGAGTTCCGGCCGCAACAACCCTACATAGACAGGTCTAGCTCATGGCACGTATTGCAGGCGTCAACATTCCGAATCACCAGCATGCCGTCATCGCCCTGCAGGCGATCTACGGCATCGGCCCGGCGCGCTCGAAAGCGATCCTCGCCGCGACGGGCATCGCGCCCAACACCAAGATCAAGGATCTGTCCGACAGCGAGATGGACAAGATCCGCGAGCAGGTCGGCAAGTTCGCGGTCGAAGGCGACCTTCGCCGCGAAGTGACGATGAGCATCAAGCGGCTGATGGACCTCGGCTGCTATCGCGGCTCGCGCCACCGCAAGGGCTTGCCCGTGCGCGGCCAGCGCACCCGCACCAACGCCCGCACCCGCAAGGGTCCGAAGAAGGGCCGCACCGTCGCGCTCGCCAAGGGCACGTCGAAGTAAGCAGCACTGACGAGGAACACCGAGAATGGCACAGCAACCGTCCCAGAAGGCATCCGCGGCCCGCGCGCGCAAGAAGGTCAAGAAGAACGTGACCGAAGGCATCGCGCATATCCACGCGTCCTTCAACAACACGATCATCACGATCACCGACCGCCAGGGCAATGCGCTGTCGTGGGCCACGTCCGGCGGCGCCGGCTTCAAGGGCTCGCGCAAATCCACTCCCTTCGCGGCGCAGGTGGCCGCCGAGGCGGCGGGGCGCGCGGCGCAGGAATGCGGCGTGAAGAACCTCGAGGTTCGCATCAAGGGCCCCGGCCCGGGACGCGAGTCGGCCGTGCGCGCCCTGAATGCGCTCGGCATGAAGATCAGCAGCATCACCGACGTCACGCCGGTCCCGCACAACGGCTGCCGGCCGCCCAAGCGTCGCCGCATCTAACTTAAGCGCTGCAACAAGCGCTCGTTGTTTCGTTTCGAAGTTTCCCCTGGGAATCGACCGGCTTCGCCAGCGATTTCCAGCATTCACCAACCGGTCGAAAGTCGGTTTTTACTTTCGACCGAAGCACCCTAGGATAGCTACAGTGGCTCGATATCTCGGACCCAAGTGCAAGCTGGCGCGACGGGAAGGCACCGACCTTTTCCTGAAAAGCGCGCGTCGATCGCTCGACTCCAAATGCAAGCTGGATGTGAAGCCCGGTCAACACGGGGTCAAGTCCGGCATGCGCCAATCCGACTTCGGCAATCAGCTCCGCGAAAAGCAGAAGCTGCGCCGCATGTACGGTCTGATGGAGCGTCAATTCCGCCGTTATTTCTTCGAGGCCGCACGCCGCAAGGGATCGACGGGCACCAACCTGCTGCAACTGCTCGAGTCGCGGCTCGATAACGTCGTCTATCGCATGGGGCTCGGCTCCACTCGCGCCGAGGCACGCCAGCTCGTCACCCATTGCGCGATCCTCGTCAATGGCAGGTCCTGCAACGTGCCGTCGGCCACGCTCAAGGCGGGCGACGTCGTCTCGGTGACGGACAAGGGCAAGGGCCAGCTCCGCATCCAGGACTCGCTCCAGCTCGCCGAGAAGGTGGGCTTCCCCTCGTGGGTCGAGGTCGATGCCAAGAAGATGACCGGCACGTACAAGGGCGCCCCCGAGCGCTCCGAGTTCGGCCAGGACATCAACGAAAGCCTGGTCGTCGAGCTGTATTCGAAGTAAGCCGTGGGCCGCGCGTGAGCCCGCGGCCGACGCGAAGTTCTTTGGGTTCTCACTAACCCATAAAGGTACCGCATGCAGAGCAACGTTCTGTTGAAGCCCCGCATCATCGATGTGCAGTCGACGTCCCCCTTTCACGCAAAGGTCGTGATGGAGCCGTTCGAGCGCGGTTACGGCCATACGCTCGGCAACGCGCTGCGCCGTGTCCTGCTCTCCTCGATGCCGGGCTACGCCCCGACCGAAGTCAAGATCACGGGCGTGCTCCACGAATACTCGGCCCTCGACGGCGTGCAGGAAGACGTCGTCGACGTGCTGCTGAACCTCAAGGGCGTGGTGCTCAAGCTGCACAACCGCGACCACGTGATGCTGCGCCTTGCCAAGTCCGGCGAAGGCGTCGTCACGGCCGCGGACATCGAGCCCAACCACGACGTCGAGATCATCAACCCCGACCATGTGATCGCCCACCTCACTGCCGGCGGCAAGCTCGAGATGGAGATCCGCGTGGAGAAGGGCCGCGGGTACCAGCCGGCCACCGCCCGCACGAAGCCCGACGGCGGCCGCACCATCGGCAGCATCCTGCTCGACGCCTCCTTCTCGCCGGTGCGCCGCGTGAGCTACGCCGTGGAGTCCGCGCGCGTGGAGCAGCGTACCGACCTCGACAAGCTGGTGCTCGACATCGAGACCAACGGCGTGGTGGAGCCGGAGCAGGCGGTGCGGTACGCGGCGTCGGTGCTCGTGGAGCAGCTGTCGGTGTTCGCCGACCTCAAGGGCACGGATACGCCGGCCACGGAGCGGTCGTCGCCGCAAGTCGACCCGATCCTTCTGCGTCCGGTGGACGATCTCGAGCTCACGGTGCGCTCCGCCAACTGCCTCAAGGCGGAGAACATCTATTACATCGGCGACCTCATCCAGCGCACGGAAACCGAGCTGCTGAAGACGCCCAATCTCGGCCGCAAGTCGCTGAACGAGATCAAGGAAGTGCTCGCGTCGCGAGGCCTGTCGCTCGGCATGAAGCTCGAGAACTGGCCGCCGGCGGGGCTGGATCGACCCTGAAAAGTGAACCCCTACTTTTCAGGGGAACTGCAATAGCCAGGGATCGCGGGCGAAGCCCGACGATTCCTGGATAGCAAAAGCTACGCAACACCATGTAGCGCATGCGTGAGGCCGCGGAGGAACGCGGCCCGCGACAGGAACAACAACAACGTACACGGCGCCGCTTGCGGCGCTCCCTTTTTACACCAAAGGACTACGACCATGCGTCATCGTCACGGGCTACGCAAGCTCAACCGCACCAGCAGCCATCGCCTCGCGATGCTGCGCAACATGACCAACTCGCTCTTCACGCACGAGGCCATCCGCACCACGCTGCCCAAGGCCAAGGAACTGCGTCGCGTGGCCGAGCCGCTCATCACGCTGGCCAAGGTGCCCACGGTCGCCAATCGTCGTCTGGCCTTCGATCGCCTGCGCGACCGCGCCGTCGTCACCAAGCTCTTCAACGAGCTGGGCCCGCGCTACCAGGCGCGCCCGGGTGGTTACCTGCGCATCCTGAAGTGGGGCTTCCGCCCGGGCGACACCGCGCCGATGGCGCTGGTGGAGCTGGTGGATCGCCCCAACCTCGAGGTTGCGGAAGACAAGACCGAAGACTGACGCCGCGCGAGAACACCGCACGACGGGAAGCCGGGCCGCGCGCCCGGCTTTTTGTTGCGCGTTCGTCGCGTGATCGCGCATTGTCATCGCGCTATGCCGGTGCATTTGCCATAATCGGGCGCCATGCACGACACCATTCTCGTCACCGGCGGTGCCGGATACGTGGGCTCGCACATCGTGGTCGAGCTCGCCCGCGCCGGTTACGCACCTGTGGTCCTCGACAACTTCGCGAACAGCACGCCCGCCGTTCTCGCGCGCTTGCAGGCGCTCGCGGGGCGTCCCGTGCCCGCGGTGACCGCCGACGTGCGCGACACCGCGGCGCTGCGGGCGGTCTTTCACGACCATCCGATCGCCGCGGTGATCCACTGCGCCGGTTTGAAGGCGGTGGGCGAGTCCGAGGCACGGCCCCTCGCCTATTACGACGTCAACGTCGGCGGTGCCATTGCGCTGGCCGAGGTCATGGGCGAAGCCGGCGTGGCCACGCTCGTGTTCAGCTCATCGGCAACGGTATACGGCCAACCCGACGACCTTCCGGTGACGGAGAGTGCGACCTTGCGTCCGCACAGCGTATACGGCCGGACGAAACGCGTGGTGGAGGACTTCCTGCGCGACCTCGCGCGGGCCAACGCCAACTGGCGCATCGCGGTTCTGCGCTACTTCAATCCCGCCGGCGCGCACGTGTCGGGCATGTTGGGCGAGGCCGCGCGCGGCCGTCCCAACAATCTCGTCCCGTTGCTGTGCAAGATCGCCTCCGGCGAGCTCCCCGACCTCGCGATCTACGGAGGCGACTGGCCCACGCCGGACGGCACCGGCATTCGCGATTACCTGCACGTGCAGGACCTCGCGGAGGGCCATGTCGCGGCGCTGCGCTATCTTGCGAAGACGCCGGGGGCGGTCACCGTGAACCTCGGCGCCGGCCGCGGGCACTCGGTGCTGGAAGTGGTTACGGCCTTCGAGAACGCATGCGGACGGCGCCTGGCCAAGGTGATGTCGCCGCGGCGCCCGGGTGACGTCGCGGCCTACTATGCCGACGCCGGCCTTGCCGAGAGGCTCTTTGGCTGGAAGACGACGCGCGACCTCGACGCCATCTGTGCCGACGCGTGGCGGTGGCAGAAGAACGGCGGGCGTTACTGACGTCCAGGAGGCAGTGATGACGCGCATCGCGGACGTGCGAACGCACGTACTGGAAGCCCCGCTCACGGAGCCTTTCCATTGGTCGTTCAACGGCACGAGCGTGCGTCAGGCATGCATCGTGGAGATCGTGGCCGAGGACGGGACGGTGGGCTGGGGCGAGTGCTTCGGTCCCGCTACCCTCAACGCCGCCATCGTGCACGCCTACGGCGCCCGTCTGGTGGGCCGCGACGCGCTCGCCACCGAACTGCTCTGGGAAGACCTCTATAGCGCGTATCGCGACCAGGGTCAGAAGGGCCTCGCCATCAGCGCGCTGTCGGGTGTGGACATCGCATTGTGGGATCTGAAGGGCAAGCACTTCGGCGTGCCGGTGCATCGCCTGATGGGTGGCCCGGTGCGCACGTCGGTACGCGCGTATGCCACGGGCACCTATCGCGTCGATCACGGCGATCCCCTCGAGTACATCGTCGACGAGGTCGCCGGCTACGCGGCGCAGGGCTTTCATGCGGCAAAGGTGAAGATCGGCTTCGACGTCGAAGCCGACCTCGCCCTGGTGCGCGCCATCCGCCGCAAGGTGGGGCCGCGCTTCGGCCTCATGGTGGACGCCAACCACGGCTTCGACGTCGTCGATGCGGTGGCCTTCGGACGCGGCGCGGCGGAGCTTCGCATCGACTGGTTCGAGGAGCCGGTGATCCCGGAGGATCTGGACGCCTATGCCGAGGTGCGTCGCGCGCAGCCCATTCCGGTGGCCGGCGGCGAATGCGAGTTCACGCGACTGGGCTTTCGCAACGTGTTTTCCAGGGCGGCTATGGACATCGTGCAGCCGGACACCTGCGCCGCCGGCGGCTTGAGCGAGTGCAAGAAGATCGCCGACATGGCAATGGCCTACGGTGTGCGCTACATCCCGCACGTGTGGGGGACGGGCATCGCGCTCGCGGCATCGCTGCAGCTCCTGGCCGTGTTGCCGCACACCCCCCTGCGGCGCACGCCGTGGGAGCCTATCCTCGAGTTCGACCGCTCCGAGCATCCGTTCCGCCAGGCGGTGCTGAGGTCGCCGCTGGAGCACGAGGCGGGGGTGGTGCGCATCCCCACCGGGCCCGGACTGGGCATCGAGGTGGATCGCGAGGCCCTCGCGCGGCACCGCGCACCTTACTGACGTCGGCGCCCTGTCGCGCAGTGCCGCCGCGGCCGGGCCGCGCGCTTATCACCGCCACGCGGTTGGCCATGAAGATCGCCTCTTCGAGGTCGTGCGTGACGAAGAGGATCGTATTGCGCTCGGCCTCCCGCAAGCCGAGCAGCAGCTCCTGCATGCAGTGGACAATGCGAAGGTAACGCCGCAGGCGGCGATCGACGGCGGCTAGCAGGCGCTGGACATCGACATGACGCCGCTCCGAAGGTGGGCACGGGAACCGAATGACGCTAGGGGGCGGCGGCCTCGATGTCAATGGAACCGCGGGCAGCGTACGCGCGCAATGCCGCGAGGCTGATGGTGCCGATTGCGTGCTCGCGGTCGAACACGGCGAGCCGGTCGGTGTCTTGCGCGAGCATCTGCGCCAGCGCATCGCGCAGGGTCGCGGTGACGGCGATGGTCGCCCCCGGCACGTCCGGCACGGGTCCTGCCTCGAGCAGCTCGCGCACCGGCACCAGCGCCAGGCGGCGCAGCGCGCGATCGCTGCCCACGAACGAGGCCACGAAGTCGTCGGCCGGATGCGCGAGGAGTGCCGCCGGCGTTGCGTGCTGCACGAGGCATCCTTCGCGCAGTACCGCGATGCGGTCCGCCAGGCGCAGGGCCTCGTCGATGTCGTGCGTCACGAGTACCACGGTCTTGGCGAGGTGACGAAGGATGGCGAGGAGCTCGTCCTGCAGGCGCGACCGCGTAATGGGATCGAGCGCGCCGAAGGGTTCGTCCATGAGCAGCACGGGCGGGTCGCCGGCGAGCGCGCGCGCCACACCCACGCGCTGGCGCTGTCCGCCTGAGAGCTCGCGCGGATGCCGATGTCGAAACTGCGCGGGCTCCATGCCGACGAGCGCCAGGAGCTCGTCCACGCGCGCCGCGATGCGTGCTGGTTCCCAGCCGAGGAGCGCAGGGACCGTGGCGATGTTGCGAGCGATGGTCCAGTGCGGGAACAGGCCGCCCTGCTGGATGACGTAGCCGATACCGCGACGCAGGGCGACGACATCGAGCGAGGTCACGTCGCGGCCGTCGATCGCGATGGTCCCGGCATCCGGATCCACCAGGCGGTTCACCATGCGCAGCGTGGTCGTCTTGCCGCAGCCCGAGGGCCCGATCAGCACGCACACCTGACCGGTGGCGATGGTCAGCGTGAGGTTGTCTACGGCGGGGCGTGCCGCGCCGGGGAAGTGCTTGGTGACGCCGGCGAGCTCGATCATGCGCTCGCCGGTCCGCCCGCCCCGCGCGCGCTGAGTGCGCGCTGGAGCGCGCCGAAGAGCTGGTCGGTGCCGAGCGCGAGCAGCGAGGCGGGGATCGCGCCGGCGAGGAGCTG
>CALFEY010000448.1 GCA_937958295.1 uncultured Pseudomonadota bacterium | reverse complement strand
ACAGTTCGTGCAGTCGTTCATGCGGGCGGGGATCCGCTGACCCCTGCCCGGTGGAAGGCCGCGATGCGCGGCCTTCCACCGGCGGCCGGTCGGCGGTGTCGAAGATCAGTCGCGACAGCGACAGCCGTCCGCCCAGCGCGGCGCCCTTCGCCCTTTCCGGTCCGAGCCTGCCGGACTTCGGCCGTTGCGGATTGCGTTGGTGGGCCGGCAGCGGTGTGATGAAATGCCGGGTAGACAAGATCCCCCGAGGAGCGAGCGTGAAGCTCATCACCTGGAACGTGCAGTGGTGCCGCGGCGTGGATACGCGTGTAGATCCCGCGCGAGTGGTCGCGGAGGCGAAGGGCATCGCGGACTTCGACGTGCTGTGCCTGCAGGAGATCGCGGACCACTATCCCCATCCCCTCCTGGGCAATAGCCGGGGCGAGAACCAGTTCGCGGTCCTCGCGGACCTGCTGCCGGGCTATACGGCCATCGAAGGCGTGGCGGTGGATCAGATCGGCGAAGGCGGCCGCCGTCGCCGCTTCGGCAACCTGATCCTGTCGCGGCTGCCCGTGCTGCAGGCGTATCGCCATCTCTTGCCCTATCCGGCCGACCACGTGGTTCCGAGCATGCCCCGTGTGGCGGTGGAGGCGGTCGTGCGCGCGCCCTTCGGGGACGTGCGCGTGATCACCACGCATCTCGAGTACTACTCGCTGCGCAAGCGCGCGGCCCAGGTGGAGGGCCTGCGCTCGCTCTACGCCGAAGGCGCGTCCTACGCGGCGCACCCGCGTGCCCACGAGCACGACGAGGGGCCGTACCTCGCGCAGCCACGCCCCGCGGCCGCCATCATTACCGGCGACTTCAATCTCGAGCCCGACGATCCGTTGCATGCCCGCATGGCGGCGCCCTTCGACGACGGCACGCCCTCGCTCGTGGACGCCTGGGAGGCCACGCATCCCGGCATCCCCCATCCCCCCACCTTCAAGATCTACGAGAAGCTCGTACCCGGGGAGCCTGAGCTCCACTGCGACTTCGTCTTCGTGAGCGAGCCGCTGCGGCCGCGCCTGGCCGGCGTCCACGTGGACACGGTCACGCAGGTGTCCGACCACCAGCCGGTGCTGGTCGAGCTGCGCTGACCGTTCCGGCCGGGCGACCCGCGGTCGGAGGCGGCTACAATAGCGGGTTGGCCGCCGCGCTTCGTGCTCCGGCGGCCGCCCCTGCCGACAGCCGCTGCCTTGACCCCCCACGCCACGCTCGAATTCACCGGCGAACGCTTCCTCCCGGAGGTGCGCGGGACGATCTTCTACGAGCACTGGCACCGCTACGCCGCGGTGGCGCCGCTGGTGGCCGGCAAGCGGGTGCTCGACGCGGCCTCCGGCGAAGGCTACGGCAGCTTCGTCCTCGCGCAGCGTGCCGCGCAGGTGACCGGCGTGGACCTCGCGCCCACCGCGGTGGCGCATGCTGCGCGCCGCTATGCGCGGGACAACCTGCGCTATGTCGCCGGCTCTGTCACTGCGCTGCCGCTCGCCACGGGCAGCGTGGAGGTGGTGGTGTCCTTCGAGACGATCGAGCACCTCGCCGCGCAGGGGGAGATGCTCGCCGAGTTCCGCCGGGTGCTCGCGCCGGAGGGCCTGCTCGTGATCTCCTCGCCTAATCGCCCCGTGTACAACGAGGCCGGCGGCGAGGCCAATCACTACCACGTGCGCGAGCTCGATCGCGACGAATTGGCCGCGCTGCTTGCCCCGGACTTCCCGGAGCAGTCGTGGTACGCGCAGCGCGTGATCGCGCAGTCGGCGCTATGGGCGGAGGGCGCGTCGCACGCGACGGCGCCGTCCTACGTCTCGCTCGATGGCGCCGCGCCAATCGAGGCGCCCGCCCCGGCGTCCGCCATGTACTTCCTCGTGCTGGCCGCCGCCACTGGGGTCTTGCTCCCCTCGCTGCCTTCTCTCTCGCTCTTCGACGACGGCACGCTCGCGCTGTGGCGTGACTACGCCCGGGCTCTCGGGCGCGAGCGCACGCTTGCGTGGGACGAGCTCGCCGCGCGCAAGGTCGCCGAGGACCGCCTCGCCGAGCTCGTCCCGGCGGTGAATGCGCTCGCGAGCGCGCGCGAAGCCAATGCCATGCAGGCGGCGCGCATCGACGACTTGGCCATCGCCCTGGCGGCAGCGCAGGGCCGGGCCGAAGCGGCGGGTGCCGAGCTCCTGCGCGCGCGGGACGCGCTGGCCGAGCGGACGGCCGCCCACGCGCATGCCGAGGCGGCTCTCGGCCGCGAGCGGCTCGCCCATGCGGAGACGCGCAACCGCCTCGCCTACCGCGAGTCCGCACGCGGCTGGCTGCGCTACCCGCTGGCGGCGGCGCGGCAACGCTTCGCCTCCGGGCGCTGAACTGCGGCCGCTCGATCCCGATGCCCATCGTCGACGTCGTCGTCCCTGTCCATGGCGCGCTGCGCGCGCTCAAGCGCTGCATCGACAGCGTACTCGCGTCGCGCAATGCGTGCGCCTATGAGCTCGTGGTGGTCGACGACGGCAACACCGACCCCGACCTCGTGCAGTACCTGCACGAGCTGCGCGTGCATCGCCGGACCACGGTCGTGGCGCAACCCGCGCGCCATGGCTATGCCGCTGCCGTGAACCGCGCCGTGGCCCTGCATCGCGATCGCGATGTCGTGGTGCTGCAATCCGACGCCGAGGTTGCCAACGACTGGCTCGATCGCCTGCGCGCGCATGCCGCGGCGGAGGACGTGGGCGTGATCGGTTGCTTCGCGAGCAGCATCGGCGTGGCCACCTACCCGATGCCGCGCGCGGTCAATCCGTTGCCGGCGGGCCAGACCGTGGGTAGCCTCGACGCGCTCTTCGCCCGCGCCAACGCCGGCGCGGCGGCCGCGCTGCCCGCCGTCGACGGCCCGTGCCTGTACTTCCGGCGCCAATGCCTCGATGCCGTCGGGGCGCTCGATGCCGCGCCCATCGGCGGCGACTACGGCGTGGAGATCGACTTCTGCCTGCGGGCGGGCAGCGCGGGCTTCCGCCACCTGCTCGCCGGCGACGTCTTCGTGGGCCACGAGGGCCACGCCTCCTGGCCCACGCGCGAAGAGGGCCGTTTCCTCGCAGCCCGGGGACTGCAGGCCCTCACCAAGCTCTATCCCGCCTACGGCGAGCAGGCGAAGGAGATCGAGGAGCGCGATCCGGGCCGGCCGTTTGCGCGGCGCGTCGACCTCCGGCGCCTGGCCGAGTCGCCCCGGCGTCCGGTGGTATTCGTCTCGCATCCGTGGGGCGGCGGCATTCGCCGCTACATGCACGACCTCGTCGCGCTCACCGAGGGCCGCTGCGAAGTTCTCTTCCTCGAGCCGGCCGTGGGCGACACCGTGAAGCTGTCGTGGCCCAAGGCGGGCGAGAGCTTCGCGCTGTACTTTACGTTGCCGCAGGGGCTCGGCCCGCTTGTGGACACGCTGCGCGCGATCGGCGTGGAGCGGCTGCACTTCCACCACGTTCACCTGCAGCCGCAATCGATCCTCGAGCTGCCCGGCAAGCTTGGCGTTCCCTACGACTACACGCTGCACGACTATCACCCCATCTGCCCGCAGTACCACCTCGTCACCGAGGACGGCCGCTATTGCGGGGAGCCGGACGTCGCGGGCTGTACCGCCTGCCTCGGCAAGCGCCCCGCGCTGTGGGGGCTCGACATCGTCACGTGGCGGCAGCGCTTCGCGCACCTCTTGCGCGGCGCCGACCGGGTGATCGCCCCGTCGCAGGACGTGGCCACGCGCACCCGTCGGTACATCCCCGATCTCGACATCGTCGTGTGGCCGCACCCGGAGGCCGAAACGCCGCGGGTGTCGCGGATCGTGCGCGTGGCTATCCTCGGCAACCTCTCGCCCGAGAAGGGCCTGCAGGTGGTCGCGGCGTGCGCGCGCGATGCGCGCGAGCGCGATCTGCCGCTTACCTTCCGCGTGCTGGGGTCCACCACCGAGCCCATCCCGCAGGCGCCCGAGGCGCCGCTCACGATCTACGGCCAGTACGTCGAAGGAGAGCTGCCGCAGATGATCGCCGCCGAGCAGCCCGACGTGCTGCTGTTCGCCGCGCAAGTGCCCGAGACCTACGCCTATACGTTGTCGGTGGCGCTGGAGTCAGGCCTGCCGATCGTGGCCTCGGCGCTTGGTGCCTTCTCCGAGCGCCTCGCCGGCGTGCCGCGTTCCACCACCGTGCCCTGGAACGCGCCGGCCTCCCGCTGGAACGAGGCGCTCCTCGCGGCGGCGGAGGCACCCGCGCGGGCGCCCGCCGGCGCAATGTCGCGGGCCACGGTCTAGCGATGGATCCCGCGCGCTACCGGTCGCTCTATCTCGCACCCCTGCCGGCGGGGCCACGGGCGCGCCGCACCGACGACACCCTGCCGGCGCTCGGCGAGGCGAACTTCTACCTCGAAGACGGGCAGGCCGAGGTGGTGCCTTTGTCCCTCACCCAGCTCTTCACCGCCGGCGTGGAGTGCGGGCACACGGCCGCCAAGGCCGAGCTCAAGCATCAGATCGGCACCGTGCACGCGCAGCTCGAGCAGCTGCGGGAGCTGCGCGACCGCGCCACCGACGATCGCGAGCACCTGGCGCGCGAGGTGGTGGCCACGCAGCGCTCGTTCCACACGGCGCAGATCCAGATCGCCGAGATGCAGATGCAGGTCGGCCAGATGCAGACCTACGCCGAGTACATGGAGACGCAGGCCAAGCGCATGGGCGATCACGCCGAACACTTGGACGCCTCGCTCGGCTCGGCCCGCGAGCGCATCCAGGAGCTCGAGAACTCCACGAGCTGGCGCGTGACGCAGCCGCTGCGCTCCGCCGCACATCGGGCGAAGCTCGCGAAGGCACGCTTCCGCGCGGGCCTGGCCGGCGTGATGCGCTTCCCGCAGCTGTCCGCACTCGCCTGGTCGATCCTGCGCAACGAAGGCCCCGGGGCCCTTGCGCAGCGCGTGCGCAGCAAGGTCGTGCCTGAGGAGCCGTTCAAGCCGTCGGCCCCCGTGCCCATCGAAATCGAGGAGGCGATCACCCCGCTCGCCTTCACCTCGGCCGTGTCGCCGCTCGCTACGATCGTGATCCCGGTGTACGGCAAGGCGCTGCTCACCTACAACTGCCTCAAGAGCCTCCACGAGCACACGTCGCACTCGCTCGCGGAGATCGTGATCGTCGACGACGCCTCGCCCGAGCCCATCGCCCAGGCGCTCGCCGAGGTCACGGGCATCCGCATCGACCGCAACCCCGAGAACCTGGGCTTTATCGGCACCTGCAATCGCGGGGCGGCACTCGCGCGCGGCGAGTACGTGGTGTTCCTCAACAACGACACGATCGTCACGCCGCTGTGGCTCGAGTCGCTCCTGCGCGTGTTCGAGACGCGCCCGGACGCCGGCCTCGTGGGCAGCAAGCTCATCTACCCCGACGGCCGGCTGCAGGAGGCGGGCGGCATCGTATGGCGCGATGCGTCGGCGTGGAACTGGGGCCGCAACGACGATCCCGATCGCCCGGAGTACAACTACCTGCGCGAGGTCGATTACTGCTCGGGCGCGTGCATTGCCATCCCGCGGGCGCTCTTTCAGGAGCTGGGCGGCTTCGACACCCGCTATGCGCCGGCCTACTACGAGGACGCCGACCTCGCCTTTGCCGTGCGTGCGGCCGGCCGCAAGGTGTACTACCAGCCGCAATCGACGATCGTGCACTTCGAGGGCCAGACGTCCGGCACCGAGACGAGCTCCGGCGTCAAGCGCTACCAGGTGGTCAACCAGGAGAAGTTCGCCGAGAAGTGGGCCACGGCGCTGTCCGGCCATCGCGCCAACGGTATCGATGCGGAGCGCGAGCGCGATCGCTCCGCGAAGCAGCGCGTGCTCGTGATCGAGGCCTGCATGCTCACTCCCGACCAGGATGCCGGCTCGGTGCGCATGATGGCGATCCTCGAGCTCATGACCTCGCTCAAGTGCAAGGTCACATTCGTGGCCGACAACCTCGAGCACCGCCAGCCTTACGTCGCGCAGCTCCAGCAGATGGGCGTGGAGGTGCTCTTCCACCCCTACGTGCGCTCGATCGCCGACCTCCTGTCCAAGCGCGGACCGGAGTTCGACATCATCATGATCGCGCGCCACTACATCGCGGTGAAGCACATCGACGCGATCCGCGCGTTCGCGCCGAAGGCGCTCGTGGTCTTCGACACGGTCGACCTCCACTTCCTGCGCACCGAGCGCCAGGCCGAGCTCGAGGGCAGCGCCCTCGCTCGCGCCTCCGCCCGCGCCAAGCGCGACGAGGAGCTCGGGCTCATCCGCAAGTCCGACGTGACCGTCGTGGTCTCCGAGTTCGAGCAGAAGCTCTTAGCCGAGCTCGTGCCCGAGGCGCGCGTGCTCGTGCTGTCCACGATCCAGGAGCTGCAGTCCGAGGGCAAGCCATTTGCCGAGCGCGAGGGGCTCGTCTTCATCGGCGGCTTCCAGCATCCGCCCAATACCGATGCGGTGCTCTGGTACGCGCAGGAGGTGCTGCCGCACGTGCGCCAGGCGCTGCCGGGCGTGCGCACCACCATCGTCGGGAGCAAGGTGCCGGCCACCATCCGGGCGCTGGCCGCCGACGACTTCGTCGTCACCGGGTACGTCCCGGACATCACGCCCTACTTCACCGGCTGCCGCGTGTCCATCGCGCCGCTGCGCTATGGCGCTGGCGTGAAGGGAAAGATCAATCTCGCGATGAGCTATGGCCTGCCGGTGGTGGCCACCACGCCCTCCGTGGAGGGCATGTTCCTCGTGCCCGAGAAGGATGTCGTCGTGGCCGACGATCCCAAGGCCTTTGCCGACGCGATCGTGCGCGTGTACCACGACGAGGCGCTGTGGCACCTGCTTGCCGCCGGCGGCCGCGCCAACATCGAGGCGCACTTCTCCAGGGATGTCGCGCGCCGTGCCATCACGCGCCTCATCGCCTTTGCCCGCGGCAACGCCGGCAGCCGGCGCGCCGCGGCGTAGCGCCGCTTCAGGCGTCGTCCGTGCCCGTCGGGCGCCGACGGAAGAGGAGGTCCCACGTGCCGTGGCCGAGCTTCATGCCGCGAGCCTCGAATTTGGTCAGCGGACGCGTGGCAGGGCGGGGCGCGAAGTCGCGCGCCGTGTTGGCGAGCAGCGGCTCCGCCGCGAAGGTGGCGAGCATCGCGTGGGCGTAGTCCTCCCAGTCGGTGGCCGCGTGCAGGTAGCCGCCGGGCGCGAGGCGCTGCGCGATGAGGTGAACGAACGCTGGCTGCAGCAGCCGGCGCTTGTGGTGGCGCTTCTTGGGCCAGGGATCCGGAAAGAACACGTGCACGCCGGCCAGCGA
Organism: uncultured Pseudomonadota bacterium; assembly: GCA_937958295.1. Classification (GTDB taxonomy): domain Bacteria; phylum Pseudomonadota; class Gammaproteobacteria; order Burkholderiales; family Casimicrobiaceae; genus VBCG01. The sequence continues at coordinate 11,395 of CALFEY010000448.1, read as the reverse complement.
GCCTGGCGCCAGCATGTGCGTGACGACCTCCACCGCGTCGTGACGGATCACGCGCACGTTGGCAAGCCCGGCGGCCGCCACCCGTGCGAGCAAGGCGCCCACGCCGGGGCCATGCACCTCGATGCCGAGGAAATTCACCTCCGGCGTCGCCGCCGCGATGGCTGCGGTGGTCTCCCCCATGCCGAAGCCGATCTCCAGCACCACGGGCGCGTGGCGGGCGAAGGTCGCGTCGAGGTCGAGAGGCACCGGCGCGTACTCCACGCCGTACACCGGGAGGAGCTCGCGGCAGGCGCGGTCCTGCGCCGGCGACAGCCGACCCTGGCGCAGCACGAAGCTGCGGATGGGACGCTGCGCGAGATCCGGCGCGCGCTCGTCGCTCACGGCCGCTGCCAGTCGGCGGCGGCGAGCTTGCGCTCCTGCGTGCGGCTCTCGGTGCCGCCGACAGGGGTGTACTGGAGGACCAGCGTGTCGGCGTCCTTCCACTTCACACTCGCGTCGCTCCACGGCGGTTGCGGCTTCCAGGAGAGCTCGCGCCGGATGCCGTCGCGGGCGATGCGCCACACGGTGAGCTCGTTGCTGCACTTTCCGCAGAAGTCGGCCACCACCAGCCGCTGGCGGTCGGGCCCGAGCAGCGGCTCCGCCGGCAGGTCCGTCACCTGGCCGGTGGTGCGCTGGAGGATCGAGAAGCTCGTGTCGTCGCCGTCGGTCACGAGCAGCACCACGGCATTGGCGGGGCTCCAGTAGTCGTAGAGGGCGTAGCTCTTGTCGCTGTTGGCGGCGGCGAGATCCACGAACGCGCGCTGCCCGGCGGGGAAAAGCGTGATCGAGAGCGTGTCGCCGTCGCGCTTGGCGAGGTTGGGCAACGCTTTCATCTGCTCCGCCTCGATCATGCGGCCGCAGTGCGCGGGACCTTCCACGCTGGCGCAGAGCTCGGCGATCTTCTCCGGGGTAGGCGGGGCGGCGGTCGCGACGCACGCCGCGGCCGCGAGCAATGCGCCGGCGAGGCGGCGCAGGACGACAACGGACATCGGTGAGCCCGTCAGGAAATGAGGCCGCTCGTGGGCGAGCTCGGGCTGGCGGCGTAGAGCTTGCGCGGCATGCGTCCGGCGAGGAATGCCTCGCGGCCGCTCTCCACCGCGAGCCTCATGGCGCGTGCCATGCGCACCGGATCCTGCGCGAGGGCGATGGCCGTGTTCATGAGCACGCCCGAGCAGCCGAGCTCCATGGCGACGGCGGCGTCGGAGGCCGTGCCCACTCCGGCGTCCACGAGCACCGGCACCTTGGATTGCTCGATGATGAGCTTCAAGTTCCAGGGATTGAGGATGCCCATGCCCGAGCCGATGAGCGAGGCGAGCGGCATGATCGCTACGCAGCCGATCTCTTCGAGCTCGTGCGCGATGATCGGGTCGTCGGAGGTGTACACCATCACCTGGAAGCCGTCGCTCACGAGGCGCTCGGCGGCCTTGAGCGTCTCGCGCACGTTGGGGAAGAGCGTGTGGGCATCCCCCAGCACCTCGAGCTTGGTGAGCGCGTGACCATCGAGAAGCTCGCGTGCGAGCTTCAAGGTGCGCACGGCATCGTCGGCCGTGTAGCAGCCCGCGCTGTTGGGCAGGTACGTGAACTCCGAAGGCGGCAGCGCGTCGAGGAGCGACGGCGCGTTGGCATCCTGGCCGAGGTTGGTGCGGCGGATGGCCACCGTGACGATCTGCGCGCCCGACGCCACGACGGCCTCGCGCGTTTGCGCGAAGTCGCGGTACTTGCCGGTGCCCACGAGCAGGCGCGAGCGGTAAGCGGTGCCGCCGATCACCAGCGGATCGGCGAGCGTGGCGGAGTCGAGGGGCGCGTTCATGACGCCATTTTACCCCCGGGCCGGCGCGACTTCGCGGCGGTCAGCCGCCGCCGACGGCCGCCACGATCTCGAGCCGGTCGCCCGGCGCCACGGCGGTATCGGCGTAGCGGCTCTTGGGCACGATCTCGCCGTTGCGCTCCACAGCGATGCGCTTGCCGGCGAGCGCGAGCGCGCTCACGAGGTCCGCCACGGTGGCAGGCGGCGGATCGAGGCGGCGCAGCGCGCCGTTGACGACGAGTTCCATGCCGCGATGGTACCGCCTCCGGTCGCCCAAGGCGGCGACGGACGGCGTCTGGCGCCCTAGTCCCGGTAGCGCCGCACCGCCTCGCGCAGCACGCGCATCTGCTGCTCGAAGCTGCGGCACATCCCGCACACGGCAAGATGCCAACGCATCCGGGCGTGCTGCCAGCCGGTGAGCGGGCCGTCCTGCATGCGCGAGACGAGCCGCGAGGTGTCCTTGCAGCTGACGAGGTGGCCTAAGGCGCGGTGCAGGAGGCTGGGCATGGACGGTGGACGCGTGGCCGGGCACGGGCGGTCAGCCCCGGGCGCCGCCCGCGAACCAGTTGAGCTCGAGGCACTCGCGCAATGACATCCGGGCCCGGTAGAGGATCACCCAGAGGTTATTCGCGGTGATCGCGAGTTCCTTACAGATCTCCTCGGTGGTGAGCTCCATCACCTCGCGCATCACGAACACGCGCGCCGTGTTGGTCGGGAGCTTGTCGAGACAGAGCTCCAGGATCTCCATGAACTGGCTCCGCGACAGCGCCTGTTCCGGGTCGCCCCAGTCGGCGGGCGGGGCCTGCCACGCGCCGTTGTCCTTGAAGAGGCCCTCGAAGTCCTCGAGGTCGGCCTCCTCGTCGAGCGTGCTGGCGGCCACGGGCTCGCGCTGCTTGCGCCGGATCGCATCCACGATCTTGTGCTTGAGGATGCCGGTGAGCCACGTTTTGACGCTCGATTTGCCGGTGAACCCGGACGAGCCGGCGAGCGCGGCCGCCAGGGTGTCCTGGACCACGTCCTCGGCAAGCGCGGCATCGCGTAGCTGGAGGCGTGCAACGCGCAGCAGATAGGGGCGATGCTGCGCCAGGGCCTGGTGGAAGTCGGAAGTCATGGGGCGATCGGCGCGAGCGGGGGCCCGATATTAGAAGCATTGGGCCGACAGGCCTAGTCCCCGGGGCGACCCCGGCTCGCCGGAGCCCGCCGGGCGCTCGCGCCGCGCCGCGCGTAAGGGCGGTTCCTACACGGCAATCATGCTGCCGCCGATGGGACAGGCGCCTTGGCGAGTGTTCAATAAGCCCATGGAACGCACCGCCGCCTCCCCCGCCCGGTACCGCCGCCGGGCCTCGTACCCGTTTCAGCTACGCGACCCCGTGAGCGGTCGCAAGGTACGGGCGCGCTACCTCGCCCACGCCACGGAAATCGAAGGCTGCGTGGCAGCTTGGGAGATCGTGGCGGGGCCGCGGCCGGAGCCGGCCTGACGTTCCATTTCGGTGCGCCACGGCCGCCGACAATTTTGTGGTCTACGACGGGAACACTCGCGCCGTTGCAGCGTCATAAAGGCATGGCTCGACATGCGATCAATCCCGCGGCGCTGGCGCGGATCAGCGGTGCGATGCTTCAGGCGATGGCCGAGGCGCGCGCATTGAACGAATCCGGGCACAGCGGTGTGCGCTTGCGCGCCTGCGTGTCCAGTGCCCGCGAGCACTACGATGCCTTGCTCGCGGAGCTGATTGCCGCCGAGCCGGCCACCGCGCAGTACGCGCGCGGTCTCGCCGACTCGATGGGGCACCATCTCCAAGAACTGGAGCGCTCGCTCGAGGTCGAGTCGCACGAAATGCACTGAGCGACGAGCTCAGTCCTGGTCGAGGTCGTCGCCCGCCTCGCGTAGTCGCACCAGGGCGTGCAGGGTGCGGCTGATGGGCGCCGGCACTCCGACGGTGCGTGCGCGGTCGGCCACGAACCCATTGAGCATGTCGATCTCCGTGGGCTTGCCCCGCAGAATGTCCTGCGCCGTGCTCGAATACTGCGATTGCATCGCGCCGGCGACCTTCCACACCGACGCGATCATCGTGCTCTCGTCGAGCATGATCCCGTCGGCACGCGCGACGGCGAGCGTCTCGCGCACGAGGTCTTCCATGATCGTGCGTACGAGCGGGTTCTGCGCCATGCGTCCGTAGCGCGCGCGGCCGAGCGCCGAGATGGCGTTGAACGCGCAGTTCACCGTGAGCTTGGACCAGAGCGCCGCCTCGATGTCCGCGCTCACCGGGCACGGGACACCGGCGCTCTCGAACATCGCGGCCACTTCGCGCGCGCGCGCGTGCGCCCCCGCCCGGTCCGCACAAGCGCGCGGCACGCCGAGGTCGAGGTCGCCGCGCCCTGCATGGCGGACCACCCCGGGCCCTACCATGTACGCGCCCACCCACACCACCGAGGCCAGCACCAGTTGCGCGAGCTCCTGCGCCGCCCACGCGGCGTTCTCCACGCCGTTCTGCAGGGTGATCACCACTGCGTCGGGCCGCAGATGCGGTCGCATCGCCGCCGCGGCGCTGCGCGTGTCGGGAGACTTCACGCATAACAGCACCACGTCCGCGCCGGCCACCCCCTGGGGCTCGGTCGACGCGCGCACCTTCGCCACGTCACGCCGCTCGGCCCGCTCGATCACGAGGCCGTCGCGCTCCATGGCGGCCACGTGCTGCGGGCGGCCGATCATCGTGACGGGGGCGCCCGCGAGCGCGAGCATGCCGCCGTAGTAGCCACCGACGGCGCCGGCGCCCATCACGGCCACGGTAGGCCAGGCGAGATCGTTCATGGACGAAAGCATAGCAGCGCCGCTCGTGGTCTCGCGGCCGGTCGCATCGCGCGACCGACGAGGTCTTCAAAGCCAGCGGTACATGGCGTAGTAGAGGTCGCTCATGCGGCTGCCAAGGAGCCACCGGCGCCCCGCATCCACCACCCGCCAGCGATCCGCGCGGAACGTGTGCGGGGCGATCTGCGAGCGCACGCCGAGGGCGGGGTCCTCGTGGACGGCCGCCGGGCGGAGCACACCCACGCGGGGGCCGCCGTGCGGCCGTCCACGCCCGAGGTGCCGGTCGATGGGCAAGCGAATGCGCCGCGGCGTGGCCAGGAAGCGTTGCGCGTAGCCGCGTTGCACCACGTAGCCCCAGGTATTGAGCACCGTTCCCACTGGGGCGTGGACGGTGCAGCCACCCACCTGCACTCGCTGCCGGGTGGAGATGTTGCGCGACGATGTGCCGAGATACACGAGGTCGAGCTCGTGGCCCGTGGCGAGGTCCCCGAGCGCGGCGGGCAGGGACGCATCGAGGAGGAGGTCGTCCTCCAGCACGGCGCAAGCGGGGGCAGTGGCACTCGTCACGAGCCGCCGCCAGGCCTGCAGGTGGGAGATCCAGCAGCCGATCTCCGCGCCGCTCAAGCTTGCGAAGTCGAACTCGAGCGGGGGAAAGTGCGCTCGAGCGAAAGCGGCGATGGCCGGGTGGGGGACGCGCCGGCCGTCGTAGCCCACGCGCTCCCACGCGAGGCCGAGGTGCGCCAGCTGCGCCGCCATGCGCTGGCGGCGGTCGGTGGCGCTGTCGAGGTTGACGACGAACAGCATGGCTCCCTTTGCAGTGTCGGTGCACGGTGACGCCGCGACTGTCGTCCGCGCACGTGACCGCGCCGTGACGGAAGCGTGACCGCGATTGTCGTGCGCCCTTAGCAACGGTCGGTTGCTGGCGCCCCGTGCAAAGCGGTGTCATCGACGCTTCATGGCTTCGACATCTGCCCGCCGCGGGCCGGGCCTAGGCTGCGCAGCCATGGAAGCGATGAAGCAAGACGCGACGAGTGCCGCCAACCGCATGCGCGCCATGCTTCGCCGCGGCTTCGCGCGTGCCGCGTCCGAGGCGCCGCGCGGTCCCGTCATGGACCGGTCCGTACCCTCGCCAGATCACGAGCCTCACCACTACCGGGCCATCTTCATCTCCGATACGCACCTCGGCACCCCGGGGTGCCAAGCCGCCGCCCTGCTCGATTTCCTGCGCGTCACGGAGTCGGACCGCCTTTACCTTGTGGGCGACATCGTGGATGGCTGGCAGCTCGAGCGGCGGTGGTACTGGCCGCAATCGCACAATGACATCGTGCAGAAGATCCTGCGCAAGTCGCGCAAGGGCACGCGCGTGGTGTACGTCCCCGGCAATCACGACGAGGCCGCGCGCCACTTCCTCGACGTCGACTTCGGCGGCGTGGCCATCCGCGGCGACGCCGAGCATGTCACCGCGCGCGGCGTGCGTCTGCTCGTGACCCACGGCGACCGCTTCGACGCGGTGGTCACGTGCGCCCGTTGGCTCGCTCTGCTCGGCGATCGGCTGTACACCGTCATCCTCGAGCTCAACCAGCACTTCAACGCGCTGCGCGCGCGCATGGGCCTGCCGTACTGGTCGCTGTCGCAGTTCCTCAAGCTGCGCGTGAAGAACGCGGTCCAGTACATCACCGCGTTCGAGGACGCGCTCGCCCGCGAGGCACGCGCGCGCGGCTTCGACGGCGTCGTCTGCGGGCATATCCACCACGCGGAGATGCGCGACGTGGGCGGCGTGCTCTACACCAATTGCGGCGACTGGGTGGAGAGCCTCACCGCGCTGGTAGAGCACCACGACGGCACGCTCGCGGTCCTGCGCTGGCCCATCGCGGCGTTCGTCTCCGGCGGCCACGTCACGCCGCCGCGCGACGTCGCCGAGGCCACGGCATGATCCCGCCCACCCCTCTCCCGGCACGGCCGCTGCGCATCCTCATCGTGAGCGACACGTGGGCGCCGCAGGTCAACGGCGTGGTGATGACGCTCCGCTACACCATTCGCGAGCTCGAGCGCATGGGGCACGTGGTGGACACCCTGTTGCCGGACGGCTTTCGCTCCGTCCCCTGTCCCACCTACCCCGAGATCCGCCTCGCCCTCTTCGTGCGCCGCGAGCTCGAGCGGCGCATCAAGGCCTTTGCCCCCGATGCGCTGCACATCGCGACGGAGGGGCCACTCGGCCTCGCGGCCCGTGCGCATTGCCTGCAAAGCGGGCGTCCCTTCACCACGGCGTATCACACGCAGTTCCCGGAGTACGTCCACGCGCGGTTGCGGGTGCCGCTGGCCGCCACCTACGCTTGGATGCGGCGCTTCCATGCGCCAGCCCACACCACCATGGTGCCCACGCCGGCGCTACGCGACCGGTTGGCTGCGCGCGGATTCTCCCGTCTCGCGCTGTGGTCGCGCGGCGTGGACACCGCCCTCTTCCGGCCCGGCCCACACATGACCAACGGCGTGCGCCGGCCTGTATTCCTCTACGTGGGACGCCTCGCCGTGGAGAAGAATCTGGACGCCTTCCTCGCGCTCGACCTTCCCGGCAGCAAGTGGGTTGTCGGCGACGGACCGTGCCGAGCGGATCTTTCCCGTCGCTTTCCCGATGCGCGGTTCTTCGGCGCGCGCAGCGGCCAGGCGCTGGCGTGGTACTACCGCCAGGCCGACGCATTCGTGTTCCCGAGCCGGACCGACACGTTCGGTCTCGTGCTGCTGGAGGCGATGGCGAGCGGCACGCCGGTGGCGGCCTTCCCGGTGACCGGACCCATCGACGTGGTCCGGCCTGGCGTGTCCGGCATCCTCGACGAGGACCTGCGCGACGCCGCGCTACGCGCCCTCGACCTCTCCCGCAGTGACGCCCGCGCGCATGCCGAGGCATTTTCGTGGGAGCGGGCCAGCCGTCAGTTCGTGGCCAACCTGTATCCGCTGGAAGTGGCCGCACCGTCGCGATCGGCGGTGTCCTCGGCGTCGCCCTTGCGCGAGGCGCGGCCTGTGACCTGACGACGGCCGCACAACGTGCGTCAGCGGCGGTCGCGTCGCCAGTCCTGCAGGCCCACGCACAACAGCGCCGCGATCAGCAGCACGCTGTACTCCGCGCCGTTGCGGCCGCGTCCCACTACGAACCAGCCCTCCGGTGCATGGACCATTGCAATGCCCACCGCATACACGAGCGCGTAGAGGAGCGTGAGGGGCACGACCGCCTTGCGCAGTGCGAGCAGCACCGTGCCCACGATCTCGAGCGCCGTAATCGACGCGGCCACCGCGAAGCCGAAGGGCACGCCCTGCGTCGTGAGCCACTCCCCGAAGGGCGCCACGCCGCCGCCGGTGAAGCGCACCCAGCCGTGCGCCGCGATGAGTCCCGCCAGCACGAGGCGCAGCACCGTCCAGCCGAGGGCGCTGCGGGCTTCGGCATTGGCGAGTCCGGGTCGCGAGGGCGTCATGGGGACGACGCAAGCGAGGGGGCGAGCGCGCGAATCATGTCATTGGCGGCGCCACGCGCGGGCCCGCCACGGCCTCGATACGGGCGCGGACGGTGGCGAGATGACGGTCCAGAGGCATGGAGCTGGCAGACAGGCTGACGGGCTCGAAGCCGGGCATCGGCAGGATGCGCGGCAGCGCCGCTGCGCAATGGTAGCGCGGAAGGTACGGGGCCGTTGAGACGAGGATGTCGTGGAGCGTCCACGCGGCCTCCTGCGCCGTGGCGCGGCGTGCGAGGGCGTACCACAGCGTGTGGTACTCGCCGAAGGTGCCGGCGGGCACGTCGTCGAGCAGCGCGACCAACGGAAGCGCGTCGTAGCCCGTCGCTTCGGCCGTGGCCGCGTCGTCCCAGCGGTCGCGCCAGTCAGCGGAGGTCATGGCATCGGCACGACGGGCGGCCAGGAAGCTTGCCCGGCGCTCGCGGCAGAACGTTCGAGGTGCATTGTCGGCATCTTCCCACACGCTTATGCGGTGGAGCTCCGATAGGCTGGGGCGGCCGTCCGCACGAGACTGGGCGTCGACATGAAGGAGACTTCAATGGACCTCGCCACGAACGAAACCCCCACGATCCGCGATTCCTGCGACATCGCGCCAACGCGCCGTCGAACTGGGAAGGCGGTCACGGCCAGAGTGATTTCTGCGGCACTCGCCGGCGCTGTTGCGACCTGGAGTGGAGGCGGTGCCCTGGCGCAGGCTGCTCCCACGACCCCTCCGGTCGCGTCCAATCCCGCGACACCCTCCCCGCCTGCCCCGGGGTCGACCGGCGTGGATCGCGGCATGGGCACGGGCGCGAGCGCCAAGCCCGGCAGCAGCGCCAGCCTCGCCCAATCGGACGGCAACTTCGTGCGCGACGCCGGCGCTGCGAACCAGGCGGAGATCGCGTTGGGCAAGCTCGCGACCAGTCGCGCGGCCAGTCCCGCGGTGAAGGACTTCGGTCACAAGATGGTGGTCGATCACACGAAGGCTTACGACGAGTTGGCACAGACCGCCAAGGCAAAGGGCGTACCCGTTCCCACGGAGCCCACCGCGGCGCAGAAGCGCACGGCGGCCCGCCTGGAAAAGCTCTCCGGCGCGGCCTTCGACAAGGAGTTCGCCGCCGTGATGGTCGACGACCACAAGAAGGCGGTCGGGTTGTTCCAGCACGAGGCGACCAATGGCCGCGATCCCGACCTCAAGACCTGGGCGGCAAGGACGCTTCCGACACTCCAGGAGCATCTGCAGATGGCCCAGCACCTGCAGGCCGACGTACGCAAGCAGTAAGCAGTTGTCCTCCGCGCCGCGCCGTAATCGCCGCGCCAATCAGTTGAGGTCCGCGCGACAGGCATCGGGGCCAATGCGCACCGCCCTGGCGACGAAAAAAGCCCCTGCATCGCTGCGGGGGCTCGTGCTGTCTGGTAGCGAGCGAGGGATTCGAACCCCCGACCAAAGGATTATGATTCCTCTGCTCTAACCAACTGAGCTAGCTCGCCGGAACCCGTAATTATGGCAGATCCGGCTACGCCCGTCCAATCCTCAGGCCTGTCGTCGATGGCAGACGAGCTCAGCGCTACGCGCCCGTCATTTCCTTCGAGGCATGACCCACGTGGGCGCTTGGCACGAAGGAAGCGGGCTTCGTCCTCCGTTTTCCGGGCTTCGTCGCGTGCACCTTGAGGGGCGGGCCGCCGCTGCATAGAGTGCCCTCACCGCCATGGCGCTCACCTCCTCCGTGATGAGTGCGTGGTCCCCCAGCAGATCCGCGCATTTGAGCGCGGTGAGTTCCGCTACGCCGGCACCGTGACCGTGCGCTGCATTGGCAACGAGAGCGAGCGGCGCCCGCCAGGCGCATGCCCTCCGGCATCCTCCGGCTCAACTCCCGGCCGGTTTCTCCCCCCAGGCCCGCTCGCGCGGGCCCTTTTTTTGACGAAATGTCTACAGCCCCGTCGCCCGCCGGATTACGGCGAAGTAGAGCCGGTAAGGAAGGAGGCGCAGCAGCTTCAGCTTGCGCGTGAAGGCGCGCGGGAAGTGGATCTCGAACCGTCGCGCGCACAGTCCCGCCACGATCTGCGTCGCCGCTTCCTCGGCCGTGATGAGGTTGGGCATCGTGAAGTCGTTGCGGTCGGTGAGGGGAGTCTTCACGAACCCGGGCATCACGAGGTACACGCCGAGGTTCCTGGGCGCGAGGTCGAGGTAGAGCGTTTCGGTGAAGTTGACGAGCGCTGCCTTGGAGGCGCCGTACACGAGGGCCTTGGGCAGGCCTCGATAGCCGGCGACGGAAGCCACGATGCCGATGGCGCCGTGGCCTTGCTCGAGGAGGGCCGGCACCATGGCAGCGACCGCGTTGATGGGGCCGTGCAGGTTGGTCTCGAGCAGCGCGCGCGAGCGGGCCTCCGTGAGGTCCCAGGCGCGCATCTCCTCGTGGGTTCCCGCCACCACGAGCACGAGGTCGAGCGCGGGCCACGTCGCTCGCAGGTCCCGCAGCGCTTCCGCGACGGCGCCCGATTGCGTGAAGTCGAGAGGCAGCACGCGTGCACGCGGGTGGCCGGACGCCACTGCGTCGAGCTTGTCCTTCGAGCGCGCGGAGATCGCGACGTGCGCGCCCGCCGCGAGCAAGGCCTGCGCGACGGCCGCACCGATGCCGGTGGATGCGCCGATGATCCACACGTGAGCGTCCGGCCATGCGGGCAGCGGCGGATTGAGCGGCGAGAAGAATCCCATCGGATCCCTACGCGCGACCTGCGGCGCGCGTCGCCGGGTCGCGGTCGAAGCGGGCCAGCGCGACGAGCGCCGCGAGCTTGAACAGGCACGGCACGCCGGCATACACCCACGCGAGCGCGCGCAGGGCGGCGGGGTCCTGCGTGCCCGGCGCGTAGCCGAAGGCCGCGGTGAGCGTGAGCCCGATCCCGGCGGCCACGGCGAGGTTCATCTTGGTGGCAAGGGTCCATAGGCCGAAGTACGCGCCGGTGGCGTGCATGCGGCCGCTGCGCCCGATGATGTCGGCGAGGATCGACGGCGCGAGCGCGAGATCGGCCCCGAGCGCGGCGCCGGACACGATGCAGATCACCGCGAAGGCGGTGGTGTCGCCCGCGCCCAGCGTGGCGGCCCATACGAACGCTGCCACGGCGAGGGTCATCGCCGCGTACCACGCACGCACCTTGCCCACGCGGGCCGACAGGCGAACCCACAGCGGCAGGCCCGCCGCGGCGGCCACGAAGTAGAGCCCGAGGAAGACGCCCTGTTGGGCCTGCGCGCGCAGCACGTCC
>CALFEY010000447.1 GCA_937958295.1 uncultured Pseudomonadota bacterium | reverse complement strand
GCCGTCGAGATCATCTTCCGCGAGGAGAAGAACGACCCGGCCAAGATCGCGGCGCGCGAGGCGGAGTATCGCGAAAAGTTCGCCAATCCCTTCATCGCCGGCCGCCGCGGCTACATCGACGACGTGATCATGCCGCACGAGACGCGCAAGCGGATCTGCCGCAGCCTCGCGATGTTGCGCGACAAGAAGGTCGAGAACCCGTGGCGCAAGCACGGCAATATCCCGCTGTGACGGCCCGCGCGTCGCACCGGCTTTCACGGCCCCGCTTCGAATAGGCATCGACCGCATGTTCACCAAGATCCTCATCGCCAACCGCGGCGAAATCGCCTGCCGCGTCATCCGCACGGCACGCCGCATGGGCATCAAGACCGTGGCCGTGTACTCGGAGGCCGATCGCGACGCCCGCCACGTCGAGATGGCCGACGAGGCCGTGTGCATCGGCCCGCCGCCGTCGCGCGAGTCGTACCTGCGCGCCGATCGCATCATCGAGGCGTGCCGTGCCACCGGCGCTCAGGCCGTGCATCCGGGCTATGGCTTCCTCTCCGAGAACGAGGCGTTCTCGCGCGACCTCGAAGCCGCGGGGATCGTGTTCATCGGGCCCAAGCACGCGTCGATCGCCGCCATGGGTGACAAGATCGCGAGCAAGCGGCTCGCGGAGAAGGCCAAGGTCAACACGATCCCGGGCTACACCGACGTGATCGACGATGCCGACCAGGCGGTGCAGATCGCGCGGGAGGTCGGCTATCCCGTGATGATCAAGGCCTCGGCCGGCGGGGGCGGCAAGGGCCTGCGCGTGGCGCACGACGACAAGGAGGCGCGGGAGGGCTTCGCGGCATGCCGCGCCGAGGCAGCGGCGAGCTTCGGCGACGATCGCGTGTTCATCGAGAAATTCATCGAGGAGCCCCGGCACATCGAGATCCAGGTGCTGGGCGACGCCCACGGCAACACACTGTACCTGTGGGAGCGCGAGTGCTCGATCCAGCGCCGGCACCAGAAGGTGATCGAGGAGGCGCCCTCGCCCTTCCTCGACGACGCGACGCGCAAGGCCATGGGCGAGCAGGCGGTGGCGCTCGCCAAGGCGGTGAACTACGAATCGGCGGGTACCGTGGAGTTCGTGGTGGGCGCCGACCGCAAGTTCTACTTCCTCGAGATGAATACGCGGCTGCAGGTCGAGCATCCGGTCACGGAGATGATCACCGGCCTCGATCTCGTCGAGCTCATGATCCGTGTGGCCGCCGGGGAGAGGCTTCCGCTTACCCAGGCGGAGGTCAAGCGTGAGGGCTGGGCCATCGAGTGCCGCATCAATGCCGAGGATCCGCTGCGCGGCTTCCTCCCGTCGGTGGGGCGCCTCGTGCGCTATCGCCCGCCCGTGCAGGTTGAAGGCCGCGTCCGCGTGGATACGGGCGTGTATGAAGGCGGCGAGATCCCGATGTACTACGACTCGATGATCGCCAAGCTCATCGTGCACGGTGCTACCCGCGATGCGGCGATCGAGCGCATGAGCGAAGCCCTCAATGCCTTCGTGATTCGCGGTATCGCGAGCAATCTCGTGTTCCAGTCGGCACTCGTGCGCCATCCGCGCTTTCGTGCCGGCCGGCTCACCACGGCCTTCATCGCCGAGGAATATCCGAACGGCTTCCGCACGGAGGACGTCCCGCACGACGATCCGTGCTTCCTCGTGGCCGTGGCCGCCGCGGTGCATGGCGGCTACCGCGATCGTGCCTCGGGCATCGAAGGGCAGATCCCGGGTCACGAGGTGCGCATCGACGGCGACTCTGTGGTGATCGGCCCGCAGGGAGAGACGGCGGCGCGGGTGGATCGGGTGGCGGGCGGCTACGACGTGCGCGTGGGTGAGACCAACTATGCCCTGCGCCACAACTGGCGCTTCGGTGAGATCCTGCTGTCCGGCACCTGCAACGACACACCGTTTGCCGTGCAGGTGGAGCGGCAGGGCCTGCGCTATCGCCTCACCCATCGCGGCACGCAGGTGGACCTGCGCGTGCTCCCGCGCCGTGCCGCGGAGCTCCTGCGCCTCATGCCGGTCAAGGCGCCCCCCGATACGTCGCGCTTCCTGCTCTCGCCCATGCCGGGCCTGCTGGCCGAGGTGGCGGTAAAGGTCGGGCAGGAGGTGAAGGCCGGCGAGCGTCTCGTGGTGATCGAGGCGATGAAGATGCAAAATCTCATCATGGCCGAACGGGATGCCGTGGTCGCCGAGGTCCTGGCCAAGGAGGGCGAGAGCCTGGCCGTGGACCAGCCCGTGCTTCGCTTCGAGCATCCCGGAGGAAAGTCATGACGACCACCGCGCGGCCGTTTCGCATCCTGGGCGTGCAGCAGATCGCCGTGGGCGGCCCCAGCAAGGCGCGCCTGCGTGCGCTGTGGGTGGACTGCCTGGGCCTCGCGGTCGAGGGCAGCTTCCGCAGTGAGCGCGAGAACGTCGACGAGGACATCGCCGTCGCCGGCCACGGCGTGGCCCGGGTGGAGGTGGACCTCATGGAGCCCATTGATGCGTCCCGCAAGCCCGCGGTGCACGAGCCGCCGCTCAACCACGTGGGGCTGTGGGTGGACGACCTTCCGCGCGCGGTGGAGTGGCTCGCGGCCAAGGGTGTGCGCTTTGCCCCCGGCGGCATCCGCAAGGGCGCGGCGGGACACGATATCGTCTTCATCCACCCCAAGGGCAACGAGGCGTCCCCCATCGGGGGCGAAGGCGTGCTGATCGAGCTGGTGCAGGCCCCCGCGGACGTCATCGCGGCGGCGGGATAGGCTCCGGCGGCACGGCAGCCGAGCCTCCCGGAGACGGTACCCTACAATATTCAGGACGGGGCGGCGGCGTTCGCGCGGCCCCCCCGCATTTTCGCGCCGTCGTCGACGGCAGCTATCATCGGAGCCATGCGCCTCTTCCTCAAGGCCCTGACGCGCATTCCCTTGCCCATCCTGCACGCGATGGGCACGGCGGCGTATCTGTTCTTCTTCCACGTGTTGCGCTGGCGGCGCGACTACGCCGAGGCCGACGTCGCGCGCGCGTTCCCGGAGAAGTCGCCGAGCGAGCGGGCCGCCATCGTGCGCGGTTGCTACCGCAACATGGCCGATACGATCGTGGAAGCCTTCTGGGGCTTTGGCGCGAGCGCCGAGGCGATCAAGGCGCGGGTGCGCTTCGCCGACCCCGAACTCATCCAGCGCGCCATCGATCGCCGGCAGACGATCCTGCTCCTCGCCGCGCACCAAGGCAACTGGGAGTGGTTGCTGCTCGGGGCAGGGGCCTCGTTCCCGATCCCCATCGACGTCGTGTACCAGCCACAGCGGCTTGCTTCCCTCGACAAGTTCCTACGCGAGGTGCGCTGCCGCTTCGGCGGCAAGCTCATCCCGCGCAAGGAGTTCGTGTACGAGCTCCTAAGCAACGGCGGCACCCCGCGCGCCTACGCGATCATCGCCGACCAGACGCCCCGCAAGGACGACCCCAAGCACTGGACGCGCTTCCTGCGCCAGGACACCGCGTTCTTCGTGGGGGCCGGCAAGATCGCGCACTTCCTCGAGTCGCCGGTGTACTTCGTGTCGATGGAGCGCGAGCGGCGCGGCCATTACACCGTGCGGCTGGACGTGCTGGCCGAGCCGCCGTACGACGATCTCGACGATGCCCTGGTGGTGGAGCGCTATGCGCGCTGCCTCGAGCGCACGATCCTGGACAGCCCGAGCGACTGGCTCTGGCTGCAGAAGAAGTGGAAGTACGCCAAGCCTGCTCCGGAGGAGGAGCAGAAGTCCTATCCCGACGCCGTGCCGGCCAGGGTCCGTTCCGAAGGGCGCGCGGCGTGATCGGCCGCGGGCGGGCTCGCCCACAGGGCAGCCGTGGCGATGAAGCCGCGCCCGACCGCGACCGGATGCAGCCGCCAATCGGCGGGCGTATAGGGCGCCGGTCCGGCGGCGAGCGTGCGCTCCCCCTGCGCGACGGCGCGCACCTCGAGGTCGCGAAATGGCGCCGCGAGCGCATCGCCCGTG
>CALFEY010000446.1 GCA_937958295.1 uncultured Pseudomonadota bacterium | reverse complement strand
CGCAGCAAGAACAATCCGGTGCTGATCGGCGAGCCCGGCGTGGGCAAGACCGCGATCGTCGAAGGCCTCGCGCAACGCATCGTCAACGGCGAGGTCCCCGAGTCGCTCAAGAACAAGCGGGTGCTCTCGCTCGACATGGCGTCGTTGCTTGCGGGCGCCAAGTACCGCGGCGAGTTCGAGGAGCGGTTGAAGGCGGTTCTGAAGGACATCGCGGCCGACGAAGGCAAGACGATCGTCTTCATCGACGAGCTGCACACCATGGTGGGGGCCGGCAAGGCCGAGGGCGCCATCGACGCCGGCAACATGCTGAAGCCCGCGCTCGCGCGCGGCGAGTTGCATTGCGTGGGCGCCACCACGCTCGACGAATACCGCAAGTACGTCGAGAAGGACGCCGCGCTCGAGCGCCGGTTCCAGAAGGTGCTCGTGGGCGAGCCGTCGGTAGAGTCCACCATCGCGATCCTGCGCGGCCTGCAGGAGCGCTACGAGATCCATCACGGCGTGGACATCACCGACCCGGCCATCGTGGCGGCGGCGGAGTTGTCCGCCCGCTACATCACTGATCGCTTCCTGCCCGACAAGGCCATCGACCTGATCGACGAGGCCGCCGCGCGCGTGAAGATGGAGATCGACTCCAAGCCGGAGTCGATGGACAAGATCGACCGTCGCCTGATCCAGTTGAAGATCGAGCGCGAAGCGGTCAAGAAGGAAAAGGACGACGCCAGCAAGAAGCGCCTCGAGGCGATCGAGGAAGAGATCAAGCGCCTCGAGCGGGAGTACGCCGACCTCGAGGAAATCTGGAAGGCCGAGAAGGCCGACGTCGCCGGCACGCAGCACATCAAGGAAGAGATCGACAAGATCAAGACCGAGATGGAGGAAGCCAAGCGCAAGGGCGACTGGCAGAAGATGTCGGAGCTGCAGTACGGCAAGCTGCCGCAGCTCGAGGCGCAGCTCAAGAAGGCCGACGCCGATCTCGCCGGCGAGCAGAAGAAGGCGCCGCGGCTCGTGCGCACGCAGGTCGGCGCGGAAGAGATCGCCGAGGTGGTCTCGCGCGCCACGGGTATCCCGGTGTCGAAGATGATGCAGGGCGAGCGCGACAAGCTCCTCCACATGGAGGACAAGCTGCACACGCGCGTGATCGGTCAAGACGAGGCGGTGCGCCTCGTGTCCGATGCGATCCGTCGCTCGCGCTCGGGGTTGTCGGACCCGAACCGGCCGTATGGCTCGTTCCTCTTCCTCGGGCCCACCGGCGTGGGCAAGACGGAGCTCACCAAGGCGCTCGCCGAGTTCCTCTTCGATTCCGACCAGATGCTCATCCGCATCGACATGTCCGAGTTCATGGAGAAGCACTCGGTGGCGCGGCTCATCGGCGCGCCGCCGGGCTACGTGGGCTACGAGGAGGGCGGTTACCTCACGGAGGCCGTGCGCCGCAAGCCGTATTCGGTGATCCTGCTCGACGAGATCGAGAAGGCGCACCCGGACGTCTTCAACGTGCTCCTGCAAGTGCTCGACGACGGCCGCATGACCGACGGCCAGGGCCGCACGGTGGACTTCAAGAACACGGTCATCGTGATGACGAGCAATCTCGGCTCGCACAAGATCCAGCAGCTCACCGACGAAGGCAAGGACCAGGGCGTGATCAAGATCGCGGTGATGGCCGAGGTCAAGAATCACTTCCGTCCGGAGTTCGTGAACCGCATCGACGAGATCGTGGTGTTCCATCCGCTCGACCAGGCCAACATCACCAACATCGCGCGCATCCAGTTGAAGGCGCTCGAGGCGCGGCTGCGCAAGCTCGAGATGAAGCTCGCGGTCACCGACGACGCGCTGGCGCTGGTGGCGCAGGAAGGCTTCGATCCGGTGTTCGGCGCGCGTCCCTTGAAGCGGGCGATCCAGCAGCAGATCGAGAACCCGCTCGCCAAGGAGATCCTGTCCGGGCACTTCGCGCAGGGCGACACGGTGCACGTCCGGGAGAAGAACGGCCAGATCGTATTCGCGAAGAAGTAACAATGCGCAGGTAAGGTCGCTCACGTGAGGCGGGGCCATCGCGGTCCTGCCTCACGGCGCGGTACGACGTGCCGGATGGGCACGCGTGCCGCGTTTTTGTTGACCGTAGATGTACGCTATGGCGCACTAAATGTTCGTTATAATTGACATGAAGTGCGGCGTGCCGTACATTCACGACCACCCTCATTTTCGAAAGGGCTCCCATGTCCTGGCGTGAGCGAAGCGCGTGGATCTCCCTCGTGTCGACGTGCGTGGTCTTCGGCGCGTACTTCTGGCATGTGGCCGACCTCATGCGCCACGACACCGTCATCGCGCGGCCGGCGCTCGTGGCCTTTCTCGTCGCGGGCGTGGTGGTCGTCGTGATCAATGTGGCCCTGCACGTGGTGGCCGCCTTGGCCTTGGGCATCGAGCGCGCCGACGAGCGCGACGCCGCGATCGACGCGCGTGCCACCCGCGTCGCTTACACGAGCCTCGTCGGCACGCTCTTCTTCGCGTTCGCGACGATCGCCTTGCTGGGGGCCCTCCAGACGCCCTCCGCCGAAGGCAAGGTGCTGCTGCCCACGTTCACCACGGCCACGCAGTTCGTGCTCTTCATGTGCGTGGGGTGCGAGGTGCTGCGCTACGCGCTCCTCATCGTCGGTTACCGGCGCGGCGGGTAGGGCGCGTGGACGCGTTTATCACCAACAGCATCCGGCGCCTGCGCTTCGATCATCACGAGATGACGCAGCAGCAACTGGCCGAGCGCGTGGGCGTCACGCGGCAGACCATCATCGCCATCGAGTCGTCGCGCTACGCCCCGTCGCTGGACCTCGCGTTTCGGATCGCACGTGCGTTCGGGCGCCCCCTCGAGGAGGTGTTCCATTACAGCCCCGACGCGCCCCCTCGCGGCAAGCCTTGACTCGGTAATAAGAATCATTATCATCTACGGACGCTCCTCCTCCGAAGGTGACATGGACTCTCAGGATTCCGCCCGCGCTCTCGCGGGCCTCGACTCCGACACGCAGGCGGCTGCCATCGTGGCGGGCACCCTCTGCCTCATGAGCTGCTATGTGCAGCATCCGGTGGCGGCGTACGCCGATCGCGTCGCGGGCAACCTGCACAGCATGACGCGGCTCGGCGCGCTGTCTCCCGAGCTGCGCACCATCTGCCGCCGGCTCGCGCAGCGCTGGGACATGATTTGCCGCGACGCCCACGAGCGCGCGGCCGCGGGCGAGCGGACCATCGATGCACGCCCCCTGCACTGAAGACGTGGACC
>CALFEY010000445.1 GCA_937958295.1 uncultured Pseudomonadota bacterium | reverse complement strand
TTGCACTCGGCCTTGGGGCGCACGGCATCGGCACGGCGCGCGCGTTCCAGGTGAATCCGGAGGCGGGCGCCTTCGCCAGCCTGGCCTTTGCGCTGCACGGCGTGCTGGGCGCGATCCTCATCCCCCTCGCCTATCTCGCGTGGAGCTCCCGCTGACCATGGACCTCTTCTCCGCAGCAATCCTGCTCGTGCTGGTGCTCGATCCGTTCGGCAACATCCCCCTGGTGATCGCCGCCCTGTCGCGCGTGCCGCGGGAGCGCCACGCCCGCGTCGTGCTGCGCGAGTGCGTGTTCGCCTACGTGATCCTGCTCGCCTTCATGGCTGGAGGGCGCACGTTCATGCAGTGGCTGCAGCTGTCCGACGTGTCGCTGTCCATTGCCGGCGGCATCATTCTCTTCCTGATCGCGCTGCGCATGGTGTTTCCGCATCCGGACGGCGTGTTCGGCGACATGCGCGACGGCGAGCCTTTTCTGGTGCCGCTGGCGGTGCCGTCGATCGCCGGACCGTCGGCGCTCGCCACGGTGATGCTCATGGCGTCGCGCGATCCCGTGCACCTCGGCACCTGGGTGCTCGCCGTGACCGTGGCGATGGTCATCACCACGGTGGTGCTGCTGGGCGCTTCGCGGCTGCAGGCGGCGCTCGGCGACCGCGCGATCGCCGCGTTCGAGCGGCTGATGGGGCTCGTGCTCACGGCGGTGGCCGTGCAGATGCTGCTCAACGGCGTGCAGACTTTCGTGGGCACGCTCGCCAAATAGCGCGTGGGCTGGGGCGCGCGGCGGCGGCCCGCTCCAACGAAAAGGCCGGACCCGCAGGCCCGGCCTTGGCCGGCAAAGGCGAAGAGAACGCGCTAGTCCTTGACCGCCTCGAACTCCACGAGCAGCGTGATCTCGTCGCCGATACTGGGCACGCCGAACTTCATGCCGAAGTCCGAGCGCTTGAACTTGCCCGTCGCGTTGCCGCCGCAGCGCTCCTTGTTGTTGCCCTGGGCGGGGTTGCACTTGAAGCGGTCGACCGTCAGGCGCACGGGCTTGGTCACGCCGAGGAGGGTGAGGTCGCCGTCGATCGCCGACGGGTTGTCGCCGCTGAACGTGAACTTGGTCGACTTGAACGTGGCCTTGGGAAACTCCGCGGCATTGAAGAAATCGGCGGCGCGCAGGTGCTCATCGCGCGTGCGGGGCCGTCCGCCCTTTTCGCTGTCGCCAGTATTCACGGACGCGGTATCGATCGACAGGTCGATCGAGCCGGACTTGGCGGCGCGATCGATGGTGACCTTGCCCGACGTCTTGTCGAAGCGACCGTACATCGTCGAGATGCCGAGGTGGTCGACGGCAAAGGTGGGATAGGTGTGATACGGGTCGATCGTGTAGGTCTCCGGCGCCGCGAAGACGGCGGTGGGGAGGGCGAGCAGGACGGCGAGAGCAAGCGATTTACGCACGGGAGAGTCTCCGTATGTTGAGGGAACGTCAGGACACAGCGGAACGCGCCGCCATCCAGGCGGCGCCGATGGGAATGCAGGCGGCCGCGAGGGCGTACGCCGTGAGCAGGAAGGCACGCACGATCACCGGGGCGGTTTCGCGTACCGGCAGCCGCACCGCCAGCGGCACCAGCACGAGCAGCACGAGCGCGTACCAGGGCAGCGAGGCGAGCATGAGGGCGCCCTCCGCGAAGAGGGCGACCGTGACGCCCACCATCAGCGTGCCCAGGATGCCCGGCTCGACCGGCCGCGACGAGATCGACCACACGAGGAGGAGGGCGCCTGCGGAGGCGGCAATCGAGATGCCCGCCAGCAGGGCCCCGATCGACGCGGAGAGCACGGCGGCCACGCCCGCGGCCACGCCGAGCCCCACGCTCGCGGCGCCGGCGCGCAGGGGATCCTGGCGCAGCGAGAGCATCGCCCATGCCATCACGGCGGTGAAGGCCACGAGTCCCGCCCCCTGCATCCAGCCCTGGCCCACTTCGCGCTGCGCCAGGACGGTGATGAACACCCACGCCGCCGCGAGCCCGGCCACGGCCCCCAGGATCCACAGCAGGAGCCGCGACTTCGCGGCCAGCCGATCCGCGACGAGGCCCACCACCGCCACCGCGATGGCGATGAGGACGATCTTGCGCGAAGCGGTGAGCGGCGAGAACGACAGACCGGTGGAGAGCATGATCATGGTCAGGTAGCCCGCGAGGATCGCGAGCCACGCGTAGCGCGTGCGCCCCAGGGCGAGCGCGACCACCAGGGCAACGATGAACGGCGCCACGCCGCCCTGTACGGCAGGATGATTCAGAAATTCGCTCAAGGGAGGCCTTCGGTCGGGATGAGAGGCGGCGCGGGGCCGAGGGGCGACGAGCGAGCGGTGCTGAAGGAATGCCAACAGGCACGTTCGCGGTTTATTCCAGGCGGTTAGCCCCGCCCGGCGGCCGTCATTGTAAGGGAAGGCGCCGTCAGGCCGCGTGCAGGCGGCCGGCCTCGATCCGGACCGCGCCCGCCCGTACGAGCTCGCCGACCAGGAGCTCGGCCAAGTCGCAGGGAGGGAGGCGCAAGACGGCCGCATTGAGATCGCGGTAGATCCCCACGCGCTCGACGTAAGCCGGGAGGTCGGCGACGAGGAGCGTGCGGCCCGTGAGCAAGTGGTAGGTGAGGTTCACCTTGAGGGCATAGCGCGCCATGCGGGCGTCGTCGGCGGCAAAGGCGTCGGTGCGCCGGTAGGCACGATCGAGCGCCGCGTCCACGTCGGTGAATACCTCGCCGTGCCCCGGGATCACGGTGCGCACGCCGAGCGCCGCGATCATGTCGAGCGTCGCCCGCTGTGCGGCAAGCGTGCCCGGCTCCACGACCTGCGGCATCACGAAGCCGTAGCCGTTCTCCCACAGTGCATCGCCGGACACGAGGATGCGCTCGTCGGGATTGAAGAACACCAGCGCGCCCATGTCGTGTCCAGGCGCCGCCAGCGCCTGCCAGGACAGGCCGCCCCATTCGTGGAGCGTGCCGGCGTCGATTCGCTCGTCGACCGCGAAGCGCGCGATGTCCTGGTCGGCGTAGTCGTAGAGGAGCGCTTTCGTGTCCCACGCGTCCACGAGCGGGGCCTCGGCCGCCGGGAACGCGATGGGACAGCCGTAGGCGGCTTGGACGGCCGCGTTGCCACCCACGTGGTCGGAGTGGCCGTGCGTGTTCACCACCTTCGCGAGCGGCGCGCTGCCGATCCCGGCGGGTGAGCGCAACAGCGACAGCGTGAGCGGCGACTGCGTGACGTAGCCCGTGTCCACCAGAACG
>CALFEY010000444.1 GCA_937958295.1 uncultured Pseudomonadota bacterium | reverse complement strand
GCCGGTCGTTGTCGCGCTGGTGCAGGCCGATCGACGGCTCGTCGAGCACGTACATCACGCCGGTGAGGCCGGAGCCGATCTGCGAGGCAAGGCGGATGCGCTGGGCCTCGCCGCCGGAGAGCGTTTCCGCCGAGCGGTCGAGGGACAGGTAGTCGAGGCCGACGTCGTTGAGAAACGTGAGCCGGCTCATGATCTCCTTGACGATGCGGTCGGCGATCGCCGCCTTCTGCCCGTCGAGCGTCAAGCCGGCAAAGAACGTCATCGCGCCCTTGAGCGGCAGGCCGGAGATCTCGTAGATAGGACGCGCGGCCGCGCCCTCGCCCACCTTCACGAAGCGCGCCTCGCGCTTCAGGCGGGTGCCGTTGCATTCGGGACACGGCTTGTTGTTCAGGTACTTGGCGAGCTCCTCACGCACCATCTGCGAATCGGTCTCGCGGTAGCGCCGCTCGAGGTTGGGAAGGATGCCCTCGAAAGCGTGCTCGCGGGTGACCGGCTTGCCGCGCTCGGACAGATACGTGAAGGGGATCTTCTCGTCGCCGGAGCCGTCGAGGATGATCTTCTGCACGCGCTCGGGCAGCTTCGCGAACGGCTTATCGACATCGAAGCCCACGTGCTTGGCGAGGCCCTGCAGCATCTGGAAGTAGAACTGATTGCGCCGGTCCCAGCCGCGGATCGCGCCCGAGGCGAGCGAGAGCTGCGGAAAGCCCACCACGCGCTTGGGATCGAAGAAACTGATCGAGCCCAGGCCATCGCAGCGCGGGCACGCGCCGATGGGGCTGTTGAACGAAAACAGGCGCGGCTCGAGCTCGGGCAGCGAGTAGTTGCACACCGGGCAGGCGAACTTGGCCGAGAACAGGTGCTCGTGCAGCGGCGCGTTGTTCGCGTCCATCTCCACGGCAATGGCCCGGCTATCGCCGTGGCGCAGCGCGGTCTCGTAGGACTCGGCGAGACGCTGCTTGAACTCGTCGCGCACCTTGAGGCGATCCACCACCACCTCGATGGTGTGCTTGGTGGTCTTGGCGAGCTTGGGGACGGCATCGATCTCCACGACCTTGCCGTCCACGCGCACGCGCGCGAAGCCCTTGGCGCGCAGCTCCACGAACAGGTCGAGGTGCTCGCCCTTGCGATTGACCACCACCGGCGCGAGGATCATGAGCCGCGGGCCCTCCTCGTCGTCGGGCTTGCGCAAGGCGAGCGTGGCGTCGACCATCTGCGAGATGGTCATCGCGGCGAGCTTCTGGTCGGGGTGATCGGGACAATACGGATCGCCCACGCGCGCGAAGAGCAGCCGCAGGTAGTCGTGGATCTCGGTCACCGTGCCCACGGTGGAGCGCGGATTGTGCGACGTGGCCTTCTGCTCGATCGAGATCGCGGGCGACAGGCCCTCGATGAGATCGACATCGGGCTTCTCCATGAGCTGCAGGAACTGCCGCGCGTACGCCGACAGCGACTCGACGTAGCGCCGCTGTCCTTCGGCGTACAGCGTGTCGAAGGCGAGCGAGCTCTTGCCGGAGCCGGAAAGACCTGTCACCACGATCAGCCGGTGCCGCGGCAGGTCGAGGTTGAGGTTCTTGAGGTTATGCGTGCGTGCGCCGCGAATGCGGATCGAATCCATGCGTACCCGAGAGTCGGCCAAGCGGCCTAAGGTGAAGCGGCGAACCTGTTAGTATATTGCGATTCGAGTGCACGCCTCCACTGGCTCGAACCTTTACTTCGCGATTCCTGCGCGCCATCGTCGCGATTTCACTTCCATCCCATCCGCATCCATGTCGAGTACCGCCGCGCTGCCTGCCGCACGCCCGCGGATGACCTCCGGGGAACGCCGCGCCACGGCGAGCCTTGCGAGCATCTACGGCCTGCGCCTGCTCGGCATGTTCGTGATCTTGCCGGTATTCGCCCTCTACGCCGAGCACCTGCCGGGCGGGCATAGCCCCACGCTGATCGGCTTCGCCCTCGGGGCCTACGGACTTACCCAGGCCATTCTGCAGATCCCGTTTGGCTGGGCCTCCGACACATGGGGGCGCAAGCCGGTGATTTACAGCGGGCTCGTCATTTTCGCCGCCGGCAGCTTCATCGCCGCCGTGGCGGGTGACCTCACCTGGGTCATCGTCGGCCGCTGCCTGCAGGGGGCGGGCGCCATCTCGGCCGCCGTGGTGGCGCTCACCGCCGACCTCACCCGCGATGCCGTGCGCACCACGGCCATGGCGGTCATCGGCATCACCATCGCCGCCACGTTCGCGCTGTCGCTCATCGTGGGCCCGGTGCTGGAGGGTCTCATAGGCGTGCCGGGCATCTTCGCCCTTACCGGCGCGCTCGCGCTCGCGGCCATGGGTGTGGTGCGCCTCGCCGTGCCCGAGCCCAAGCGCACCATTGCGCCGGCGCAGGCCAAGGGTCAACTCGGACACGCCGTCCGCGATCCGCAGCTGCTGCGCCTCAACTACGGCACCTTCGCGCTGCACGCGGTCCTGATGGCCCTCTTCACCCAGGTGCCGTTCGCGTTGCGCGACAACGGACTCGCCGGGGCGCATCACTGGTGGGTGTACCTGCCGGTGCTCGTGCTCTCCATCATCTTCATGCTCCCCTTCCTGCGCCGCATCGACCGCCCGGGCCAGGCGAAGCCGGCGATGGTGGGAGCCATCGCGATCCTGCTCGCCGGCACGGCCGGCACCGCGTTCGCGCTGCACTCGATCGTGGCGCTCGCCGTGGCGCTTACCGTGTTCTTCGCGGCGCTCAACCTGCTGGAGGCCCTCCTGCCGTCGCTCGTGTCCAAGTACGCCTCCGTGGAGGGGCGCGGCGCGGCCATCGGCATCAACTCGAGCGCCCAGTTCCTAGGGGCATTCGTGGGCGCCACCGCAGGTGGCTGGCTTGCCGAGCATGCCAGCAACACCGCGGTATTCGCTTTCTGTCTCGCGCTCATGGCCGTGTGGCTCGTCGCCGCCGCCACCATGGCGCACCCCACCCGCTAAGCATCGCCTCACTCCATGGGAGAAACGTGACATGGCCTCCGTCAACAAGGTAATCATCCTCGGCAATCTCGGCCGCGACCCCGAAACCCGCTACACCACCGGGGGCGATGCCGTGACCAACCTCAACATCGCCACGTCCGAGCAGTGGAAGGACAAGAGCGGCGAGAAGCAGGAGCGCACCGAGTGGCACCGCGTGGTGCTCTTCGGCCGCCAGGCCGAGATCGCCGGCGAGTACCTTAAGAAGGGTCGCTCGGTCTATATCGAGGGCCGCCTGCAAACGCGCAAGTACACCGACAAGGACGGCGTGGAGAAGTACTCCACCGAGATCGTCGCCGACCGCATGCAGCTCATCGGCGGCGCCCGCGAGGGTGGCGGCGAGGCCGACTTCGGCGCCCCTCCGCCGTCCGGCGGCGGCCGGCGCCAGCGCGGTGGCGGCGGCAAGCCGTCGGGCGGCATGAGCGGCGGCGGCGGCGGTGGCGGCAAGAAGAACGTCGACGACTTCGAAGACGACATCCCCTTCTAACCCGCCTCCCGCAAGAGCGGCCCGGTGGCCCCCGCCCATGCCCGCGATTCGGCGGCGGCCGCGCCTCCGGCCACGGTGGGCGGGCACCGGCTCGTGGTGGTCGACTCGATCACCGAGATCACGCCGGCCTGCGCCGGCGCCCTCGTGGTGAGCGGGTCGCACGGCGGCCGCAGCTCGGGCGGCTACGCCCTCGCGGTGCCGCTTGCTCTGGCCTGCTTCAACGATGCCGGCGTAGGCAAGGACCGCGCCGGCATCGTGGCACTCGACCTCCTCGACCACGCGGGCGTGCCGGCGATCGCCGTCGGCCACGTCAGCGCGCGCATCGGCGATGCCCCGGATGCGTGGCACCACGGCATCATTTCCCATGTGAACGCCGCGGCGAGCACGTGCGGATTGCGGCCCGGCGACCTCCTGCGCGTCGCCGTCGAGCGTGCCTTCGGCACCACGCCTGAGCGCGGCGTCCACCCGCCACCGGCCTAGGCCGTGACCGCCTCCGCCACGGGTTGCGTGGCCTCATGCGTGGCCGCGATGACACCGCCACCCAGGCACACGTCCCCGTCGTAGGCCACGAGATACTGGCCAGGCGTGGGCGCCCACTGCGGCTGCGCGAAAGTGGCGAGGAGCGCGTCGTCGCGCGCCGTGAGCACGCACGGCGCGTCGGCCATGCGGTAGCGCGTCTTGGCGCCCACGGCCAACGGCAGCGCCGGCGCCTGGCCCGCGATCCAGTGCATCTGCTGCACCGCGGCCTCGCGGGCGTATAGCGCGGGATGGTCGTGTCCCTGCACCACGATCAGTGCATTACGCGCCATGTCCTTGCCTGCCACGAACCACGGCGCATCGCTGCCGTGGCGGGTGCCACCGATGCGCAGTCCCTGGCGCTGCCCCAGGGTGTAGTAGGCGAGGCCCTCGTGCCCGCCCACGCGCATGCCCTCGGGCGTGACCATGGGCCCGGGCGAACGTGGCAGGTAGCGGGCCAGGAAGTCGCGGAAGGGCCGCTCGCCGATGAAGCAGATGCCGGTGGAGTCCTTCTTCGCGTAGGTGGGGATGCCCTCGCGTTGCGCGACGGCTCGCACTTCGCGCTTGGTGAGGTCGCCCAGCGGAAAGAGCACGGGCGCCAACTGCCGCTGCGACAGCCGGTGCAGGAAGTAGCTCTGGTCCTTCGCGGCATCCACCGCCTTCACGAGTTGGACCCGCTGCGGGTCGTCCGTCGCGCGCCGCACCCGCGCGTAATGGCCCGTGGCCACGTGATCGGCGCCCAGGCGCAGGGCGTAGTCGAGGAAAGCCTCGAACTTGATCTCGCTGTTGCACAGCACGTCGGGGTTGGGGGTGCGGCCCGCCTGGTACTCGCGCAGAAAATGCGCGAACACGCGCTCGCGGTACTCGGCCGCGAAGTTGACGGCCTCGAGGTCGATGCCGATCACGTCGCACACGGACGCAGCATCCACGAGATCGACACGCGACGTGCAGTACTCGTCGGTGTCGTCGTCCTCCCAGTTCTTCATGAACACGCCGACCACGTCGTAGCCCTGCTGCTTCAGCCGCCACGCCGCCACCGACGAGTCGACCCCGCCGGACATGCCCACGACCACCCGCGCGCTCATGCGAGACTCGCGTCGGTCACGAGGTCGAGTGGCAGGCGCCTGCCCGCGAGGTAGTCGTCGATGCAGCGGAGCACGAGCACGTTGCGATGGTCGGCGCGCCGCGCCACGATCTCGTCGTAGGTGAGCCACAAGGCCTGCACGATGCCGTCGTCGAGCACGCGCGCAGGGTCGTGCCGGCGTGGCTGCGCGGCAAAGCAGAAGCGCACGAAGGTGGCACCGTTGTCGAGCGCATCCCAGCGGTAGATGCCCACCAGCGCGGTAGGCACCACGGACCAGGCGGTCTCCTCGAGCGTTTCGCGCGCGGCGGCCGCCGGCAGCGATTCGCGGCACTCGAGATGGCCCGCGGGCTGGTTGAGCTTGCGCCCCACCCGCGTCTCCTCCTCCACGAGCAGAAAGCGGCCGCCCCGCTCCACGACGGTGGCCACGGTGACCGCTGGCAACGCGTTTGATGTATCGCTCATGGACGCAACGGTGCCTGGCAAAAAAAAGAAAGGCAGGGCATCACGCCCTGCCTTCGCTCGGACGGAAACCGAGATTACTTCGACGACTTTTGCTGAAGTTCCTTCTCCAGGCTTTGCTGGCCTTGCTTGGTCTTCAGTTCGGTGTTCTGCTTGGGAACGGCCTTCGACTCGGCCGTGGTGGCCTTCTGCATGTTGGCCGTGCCGGCGACGCTGCCCGACGGGTTGTCCGGGTTGATCATCTGCTTGTTGACGTCCTTGATCGCCTTGTTCTTCTCGGCGGTGGTCATCTTGGCCGTTTCCTTCGACTTGGCCGTGTTGGCGGCTTGCTCGGCGGCGGTCTTCTGCGTGGAGGCAGAGCTGCCCGAGCCGGCTTGGGTGGCGGCCTTGACGTCGGCCTGCTTTTCCTTGGCGGTGGGGGCGGCGGTTTGCGCCACGGCGCCAGTCGCGAAGGCGCCGGCGATGAGAGCGATGAGAAGCTTGTTCATGTGCGATCCTCTATGGTTCGGTTTGGACAGAAAGGTAGAGCGGGGTTACTTCGCGGGCGACGCGGCGGACGCAGCCGCGCCCGTTTGTTTCTTCGCCTTCTTCTTCTTCGCCTTCTTCGTCTCGGCCTTGGCCGGCTTGGTGGCCGACGCGGCAGGGGACGCCGAAGGTTGGGTAGTGCCTTGCGCGGAACCTTGGGCCAACGCCGCGATGCTGAACGTCGCCGCGACCAGTGCCGCAACCAATTGCTTCATTTTTCGTTCCTTGTTGCCGATGAGGGGTCGACACGGGCCTGATCGGAACGTCACCGCCTCTGTGGGTGGAGACCTCTTTCCGGCCCAAAAGCCAAGCCCAATGGCCTGCCGTGTCGCCGACCTTAACGGCCGCATCTGCGTGCCGGTTGACACCCCCCGTCGGGGAATCGGCGGTCAATGGGTGAGTTTACCTGACCAATCAAGGACCTGGCAAAGCCCTTCGACGCTTCGGGGCATGTCTTCCCCCAAACCGATGCGCGAAGGACACAGTGCCCGGGCGTGCTCGAGCCGCTATGAACGCGCATCCGGCGCCAAAGTCCGCTGCAGCCAGGCCCGCAGCAGGGGGACCGTCACGGCTCGCTTGGTGGCGAGCGAGTGCCGGTCGAGCGCCGCCAGCGTGGCCATGAGCGAGGGCATGTCGCGGCGGCCGTGGGCGAGAAGGTAGGCGATCACATCGTCGCCCAGCGGGAAGCCGCGGGACCGGGCGTAGGCGGCCAGCGCGGCCGGCTTGTCGTCGTCGGACAGCGGCACGACCTCGTACACGAGGCCCGCACCCAGGCGCGTGCGAAGGTCCTCGCGTAGCGGCAGGCGGGCAGGCGGCGCGGCGGCCCCCGTCGCGAGATGGCCCCCGGTCTCGGCCAGCCGGTTGAACAGCGTGAAAAGATGTCCCTGGGCCGCGGGATCGGCCAGGTCGACATCGTCGACCGCCACCAGCGCCCCCGCATCCGGGGGCTCCATGGGTGCCCCCGCCGCGTGCGGGCAATACCGCGCGGGCCGCCCCGCCATCGCGGCGGCGGCCACGGCGGCCTGGAGAAGATGCGAGCGCCCCGCGCCGGCCACGCCCCACAC
>CALFEY010000443.1 GCA_937958295.1 uncultured Pseudomonadota bacterium | reverse complement strand
CGTGGCCCTCGACGTCAAGAGCGGGCCCGGCCTGCCCGGACTCGCCGACACCATCGCCCGCGCGCGCAACGCCGGCTGGGCGGTGCGCTTCCTCTATCTCGACGCCAAGACCGACACGCTGGTCAAGCGCTTCTCGGAGACGCGCCGGAGGCATCCTTTCTCCGACGATACGCGCACCCTCACCGAGGCGATCGAGCACGAGCGTGCGCTCCTTGCCCCGGCGCGGGAAGAGGGATTCGCGTTCGACACAAGCGACCTCTCCGCGGCGGCGCTGCGCGGCTGGATCAAGGACTTCATCGCCGTCGATCCCTCCAAGCTCACGCTGCTCTTCGAATCCTTCGGGTTCAAGCACGGCGTGCCGCTCGATGCCGACCTCGTGTTCGACGTGCGCTGCCTGCCCAATCCGCACTACGAGAGCACGCTCAGCGCCCTCACCGGCAAGGACGCGCCCGTGATCGAGTTCCTCCAGGCGGCGCCGGAGGTGGAGCGCATGTACGCCGACATCTACCACTTCGTGGCGAGCTGGCTGCCCGACTACGCCCGCGACAACCGCAACTACCTCACCGTGGCCATCGGCTGCACCGGGGGACGGCACCGCTCGGTGTATCTCGTGGAGCGTCTGGCCGACGCTTTCCGCAACCGCTACCAGGTGCTCGTGCGGCACCGGGAACAGAACGTGGCGGACCGCACCTGATGTGGCCGTTCCAAGGCGCGGGCCGCGTCGTGCAGCCGCTCCCCCTCTTTCCCCTGAAGACCGTGCTGTTCCCGGGCGGCGTCCTGCCACTCAAGGTATTCGAGCAGCGCTACATCGCCATGGCCAAGACCTGCCTCGCGCAGGGCAAGCCGTTCGGCGTGTGCCTCATCACCCAGGGCGAGGAGGTGGCCGCGGCGGGAGCGTCGGCGCCGGAGATCGCGCCCATCGGCACGTTGGCCCGCATCACCGACTGGGACATGCCCGAGCTCGGCATCCTGCACCTCACCACCGTCGGCGAGACGCGCTTCCAGATACGTCGGCGCACGGTCGAGGCCGACGGCCTCGCCACCGGGGAGATCACGCCGCTCGCGGCCGAGCCGCGCAAGCCGATCGCGCCGGAGCACAAGGCCTTGGTGGCATTGCTGGAGCTCGTGGCCTCGCGCGTGGGCCCGGGCAACTTTCCGGCGGAGCGCGACTTCGAGGATGCGTCCTGGGTGGGCTACCGCCTGGCGGAAGTGCTGCCCCTGCCGCTGCACGTGAAGCAGTCCATGCTCGAGATCAACGACGCCGACGTGCGCCTGTCGGTGCTCTCGCGCTTCCTCCGCCAGCAGGGCGTGCTCGACCCGCCGTAGCGGCACCGCGCTTCACGCGTCGCGGCGGCGGTCCACGTCAGGCGGGTACACGCCCGCCAGGCGGGCAATGAGGATCGCAAGGAAAAGGCCGCCGGCCACCTGCTCCACCATGCAGATCGATCGCGCGGCCCTCGACAACGGCGCGATGTCGCCGAAGCCCGTGCTCGTGAGGACCGTCATGCTGAAGTAAAGGCCATCGTAGAAGCCAAGCGGCGCCGGCTGGCCGTTGAACTGGAATGAGTTGGGATAGTAGTAGCCTACGATGGCGTACAGGTACGCCCACAGGATCGCCAGCATGAGATAGCCCGCAGCGGCGCCGAAGAGCTTGTCGGCCGTCATCACCTGGCGCTGGAACACGTAGCGCAGGAGGTAGACCAGAGTGACAAGATAGAGCAGCGCTCCCGACGCCCAGCTGTGCATCAGCCAGTAGGTGTTCTCCTCGTGGATGCCGAGCCACTGGAAGCCCACCGTGGGAAGGGCGAGCAGCACGACCAGCACGAAGGACAGGTGCGAGCGTCCCACGGCAGCCACGGTGGCCACCACCACGAACGTGTTGATGAGGTTGGCGGCGATCCGCCCGGTGGGCGACACCGGCAGGAACGGAGCCACCGCCACCAGGGCGAGCAGCAGCACGAAGAGGTAGAAGCAACGCTGGAAGAAGACCCTCGACAGCGCGTCGCGGGCAATGCGCAAGGCCATGGCGAACCTCCGGGGCGCCC
>CALFEY010000442.1 GCA_937958295.1 uncultured Pseudomonadota bacterium | reverse complement strand
ATCCCGCCGCTGCACGGCGCGCTGCTCAAGAACGAGCAGGACGTGCACCTGTTCGAGCGGGTGGCGTTCATGGCGGGGCGGCGCGGAACTTGATCGCCGCATGCGCCGGCTGTGCGCCGAGCCCACGCCCATGAGCGCCTTCATCGACCCTGTCACTCTCCGCGGGCGGCACGTTACGCTCGAGCCGCTGGCGGCCGGGCACGCCGGCGCGCTGCATGCCGCTGCTGCCGACGGCGAGCTCTGGCGCCTGTGGTACACGTCCGTGCCCGCGCCCGGTCGCGAGGAGGCCTATGTGGCCGCCGCGCTCGACATGCGCGAGCGCGCCCATGCCATGCCGTTCGTGGTGCGCGACGCGCGCGGCGACATCGTGGGGAGCACGCGCTACTTCAACGTGGACCCCGCCCATCGCCGGCTCGAGATCGGCTACACGTGGTACGCGCAGCGCGTGCAGCGCACGCCGCTCAACACGGAGTGCAAGCTGCTGCTCCTCGGCCATGCGTTCGACACGCTCGGATGCATCGCGGTGGAGTTCCGTACGCACTGGTTCAACCATGCCTCGCGCGCGGCGATCGCCCGCCTCGGGGCCAAGCAGGACGGCGTCCTGCGCAACCACCAGCTCATGCCCGACGGCAGCCGCCGCGACACCGTGGTGTTCTCCATCATCGACAGCGAGTGGCCCGCGGTGCGGGCGCACCTGCGCTACCAGCTCGACAAGCCGCGCTAGACAATCGATTGGCGCGACGCGATTGGGGTGGCCGCACGTGTGGGACATTCTTCGTTGCCCCCCCGAAGAGAGGCCCGTGCTGCTCTGGGCAGTGGGCAGCGCGTGGGCCGGCGCGATCATCGGTGCACCGGCTTCCGGCGGCGATGCCGTTCGCATGGGGAATGCGATGCTCAATTGGTCGATTTCGGTGTGCTCTCGCCGGCGGCTGTCGATTCTGGAAGCGGGCGCGCCGCTAGCGCAGGTCACGCGCCGCCGGGCGCGAGGCTATTCGGGCGGATACAACCCGTGGCTCCGCGCGTAGAGCCGGGTGAGACCCAGCAGCGCGTCGAGGTGCGGCGTGGCGATGTTCACCCGCTCGCCGATTTCCCGGACCACGGTTAGCAACGCATCGATTTCGAGCGGCTTGGCGGCCTCGGCATCCTGGAGCATCGATGTGCGAAACGCGCCCAGCTTGCGCGTGACGGCGTTGCGGTTTTCTGCCGATTGCTCGATGGGGCATCCGATCGCGGCCCCGATGTCGCGTGCTTCGCCCATCACCCGCTGGCAGTAGGCATTCACCAGCGGGTCGTCGAGAATCCGGTCCGCCGTCGCGCCGGTGAGTGCCGACACCGGGTTCATCGTCATGTTGCCCCACAGCTTGTACCAGATGTCCTGCTGGATCCGCGGCGAGGCACGGCTCTCGAATCCGGCCTCGTTCAGCACGGCCGCGAGATGCTCGACGCGCGGCGAGAGCCCGCCGGCGGGCTCCCCCACGATGAGGCCGCGCCCCATGACGTGCCGCGTGAGTCCGGGCCTTGCGACCGTGCATGACGCGTGTACGACGCAACCCACGACGTGGCCGATCGGGATCGTGGCCGCGATGGCGCCATCCGGGTCGAGCGTGGTCAGCGAGATGTTCGCGCACGGGCCCGGCATGCCGTCGAAAAACCACCACGGTACGCCGTTCATCGCGGTGAGCAAGATGGTGTCGGGCGCCAGGAGCGGCGCGATGCTTCGTGCCACGCCGGGGAGTGCCTGTGCCTTGACCGCGATCACCACGAGGTCCTGCGGCCCGAGCTCCGCAGGAGCCGCCGCGGCGGTGACGGACGCCACGATTTCCTCGTCGCCGGTGGCCAGACGCATGCCGCTGGCACGCAGGGCGACGAGCGTGTCGCCGCGCGCAACCGCCGAGATCGCGTGCCCCTGCGCCCCCAGGCGCGCGCCCAGGAACCCGCCGATGGCGCCGGCGCCGTAGATGCAGACCTTCATCGCCTGTCTCCTTGCGCCGCATCGCGGGTGCGGCCCGGGCGGCACCCGCCAAGGTAACATTGCGCGACACGCTCCGATGGCGCCGCCATGCTTTCCGGCTTCTTCCTGCACCTCAAGTCCCACAAGCTCCCCGTGTCCACGCGGGAGCTCCTCACGCTTCTGGAGGCGCTCGACAAGCGGGTGGTCTCGCTGTCGATCGACGACTTCTACTCGCTCGCCCGTCTCACGCTCGTCAAGGACGAGCAGCACTTCGACCGCTTCGACCTCGCCTTCGCGTCCTACTTCAAGGGCGTGGACGCGATCTTCGACGTGCGCCGCGACATTCCCGAGGAGTGGCTGCGGCGCGAGTTCGAGCGCCATCTCTCCCCCGAGGACAAGAAGCGCGTGGAGGCACTGGGCGGCTGGGACAAGCTCATGGAAACGCTCAAGGCGAGGCTCGCCGAGCAGAAGGGACGCCACCAGGGCGGCAGCAAGTGGATCGGCACCGGCGGTACCAGTCCGTTCGGCGCTTACGGCTACAACCCCGAGGGCATCCGTATCGGCCAGGAAGGCGGCGGCTCGAAGAGCGCGGTGAAGGTGTGGGACGAGCGCACCTTCCGCAATCTCGACGGTGACGTTGAGCTCAACACGCGCAACATCAAGGTCGCGCTACGGCGCCTGCGACGCTTCGCGCGCGAAGGCGTGCCCGAGGAGCTCGACCTGCCCGGCACCATCGAGGGCACCGCGCGCAATGCGGGCTGGCTCGACGTGCGCATGCAGCCGGAGCGGCGCAATCGCGTGAAGGTGCTGCTGTTCCTCGACGTGGGCGGCTCGATGGACCCGCACGTGCGCCTGTGCGAAGAGCTCTTCTCCGCGGCCAAGGCGGAGTTCCGGCACCTCACGCACTTCTACTTCCACAACTGCGTCTACGACCACGTGTGGCGCGACAACGGGCGGCGCCGCAACGAGCGCATGAGCACCCTGGAGCTCATCCGCACCTACGGCCCCGACTGGAAGGCCATCTTCGTGGGCGATGCCGCCATGAGCCCCTACGAGCTCACGCAGGCCGGCGGCAGCGTGGAATACATGAACGACGAGGCCGGCATCGTGTGGCTTACGCGCATTTTCTCCCACTTCCGCCGCGTGGCCTGGTGGAATCCGGAGCCCGAGCGCGCGTGGGAGTACACGCGCTCCACGCAGATCATCCTCCGCGAGCTCGGCCCGCGCATGTTCCCGCTGACCCTCGGCGGCATCGCGCGCGGCATCGAGGTGCTGCGGCACTAGGAGCGCCGCGGGGCCCGGCCTTTACCGCCGTTTGCGTGCGGGCGCAGGCAGGGGAAGCGACGTCTCGTACTTGACCTGCTTCAAGGCGAAGCTCGAGCGGATGCTCGCGATGCCCGGGATCGGCGTGAGCTTGTCGAGGATGAAGCGCTCGAGCGCCTGCACGTCGGGCACGACCACCCGGAGGAGGTAATCGGCGTCGCCGCTCATGAGGTAGCACTCCATGACCTCGGGCCGCTGCCGGATCGCGCTCTCGAAGATCTCGAGCGATTTGCGCGCCTGCTTCTCGAGGCTGACCTGGATGAACACGCTTACCGACAGGCCGATGGCAAGTGGGTCGAGCAGCGTGGCGTAGCGGCGGATGATCCCGCGCTCCTCGAGCGCGCGGACGCGCGCGAGGCACGGCGAGGGGGACAGATGCACGCGCGCCGCCAGCTCCACGTTGGGCAGCTTGGCATCGGCCTGCAGCGTATCGAGGATCTGGAGGTCGATGGCATCGAGATCTTGTGGTGGCATTTGTATAAAGTATGGATGATCTAGACGGCATATTATGCCGATATCGTGCCTCCGGACCGGCGTTTACGATACCCCATGCCGTGTCATCCGCCGTACACTGGAAGGCCTTCTCGCCCCTCTCCACTGCCATGCTGATGCAAGCCTCCGCCGACCTTCCGCGGCCTCCCGGCGACGACGATCCGCGCGAAACGCAGGAGTGGCGCGACGCGCTCGACACGCTCGTGCGGCAGGGCGGCACCGGGCGCGCGCTCTATGTACTGAAGCAGCTGCAGGAGCACGCGCAAGCCCTCGGCCTCGTGGCGGTGGAAGCGCCGCATTCGGCGTACCAGAACACGATTCCGCTCGCCGCGCAGGGGCCGTATCCCGGCGACCTCGCCCTCGAGCAGCGCATCACGGGAATCGTGCGCTGGAATGCGCTCGCGATGGTGATGCGCGCCAACCGGGCCTCGAGCGAGCTCGGCGGCCACATCGCAAGCTATGCCTCCGCCGCGGAGATCTTCGAGGCCGGCTTCAACCACTTCTTCAACGCGGGAGGCGAGGGACCTGGCGGCGATCTCGTGTACTTCCAGCCGCACTCCGCGCCCGGCGTCTACGCCCGTGCGTTCCTGGAGGGCGCGCTCGACGCGTCCCACCTTGCGCGCTACCGCCAGGAAGTGGCCGGAGGCGGCCTGTCCTCGTACCCGCATCCTTGGCTGATGCCAGACTTCTGGCAGTTCCCGACGGGGTCGATGGGACTGGGTCCGATCGGATCGATCTACCAGGCGCGCTTCATGCGCTACCTCGACCACCGCGGCCTCGTGCCCACGCAGGACCGTCACGTGTGGGGCGTGTTCGGCGACGGCGAGATGGACGAGCCCGAGTCCATCGGCGCGCTCACGCTCGCGGCGCGGGAGAAGCTCGACAACGTCACCTTCATCATCAATTGCAACCTGCAGCGGCTCGACGGCCCCGTGCGGGGCAATGGCCAGATCATCCAGGAGCTCGAGGCCCTCTTCGCCGGCGCCGGCTGGAACGTGATCAAGGTACTGTGGGGCTCGGACTGGGACGCGCTCTTCGCGCGAGACACGAATCACGCGCTGCTGCGGCAGTTTGCCGCCACGGTGGATGGGCAATACCAGACGCTCGGCGCCAACGACGGCAGCTACAACCGCGATCACTTCTTCGCGCTCGATCCCGAGCTCCGCGCACTGGTGGCGCACATGACGCCCGCGGAGATCGACGGCCTCACGCGCGGCGGCCACGACTTCCGCAAGCTCTTCGCGGCGATGGGCGCGGCGCGCGCGCACGTGGGCCAGCCCACGGTGATCCTCGCCAAGACCAAGAAGGGCTACGGCATGGGCGCGGCCGGCGAATCGCGCATGACGGCGCACCAGACCAAGAAGCTCGACGTAGAGGCGATGCGTCAGTTCCGCGATCGCTTCGGCCTGCCATTGTCCGACGACGACCTGGCCGAACTGCGCTTCTACAAGCCGCCCGAGGACAGCCGCGAGATGCGCTATCTGCGTGAGCGGCGCCAAGCCCTGGGCGGCTATCTGCCGCGGCGCCGCCGCGAGTCTCCCGCGCTGCCCGTGCCGCCGCTCGCGCAGTACGCGACGTTCGCTACCGAGGCGGCGGGCAAGGAGATGTCGACCACGATGGCGGCGGTGCGCCTGCTCGGCAACCTGCTCAAGGACCGCGCTCTCGGGCCCTCGATCGTGCCGATCGTGGCCGACGAGGCGCGCACCTTCGGCATGGCCAACCTCTTCCGGCAGGTAGGCATCTACGCGCCGGAAGGCCAGCTCTACGAGCCGGAGGACGCGCAATCGATGCTCGCCTACCGCGAGGCGCGCGACGGCCAGCTTCTCGAGGAGGGGATCACGGAGGCGGGTGCGCTGTGCTCGTGGATCGCCGCAGCCACGGCGTACAGCGTGCACGGCAAGGCGATGCTGCCGTTCTACATCTACTACTCGATCTTCGGCTTCCAGCGCGTGGGTGATCTCATCTGGGCCGCGGCCGATCAGCGGGCGCGTGGCTTCCTGCTGGGCGCCACCGCGGGACGCACCACGCTGGGCGGCGAGGGGCTACAGCACCAGGACGGCAGCAGCCACGTGGTGGCCGCCACGGTGCCCAACTGCCGCGCCTACGACCCGGCCTTCGCCTACGAGCTCGCGGTGATCGTCGATCACGGCATGCGCCAGATGCTCGAGCGGCAGGAGGACGTCTTCTACTACGTGACCGTGATGAACGAGAACTACGCCCAGCCCTCGCAGCCGGCGGGCGTGTCGGAGCACATCGTGCGCGGCCTGTATCGCCTCGAGGCGAACGGGGGCAAGGCGGGGCACGTCCGGCTCGTGGGATCGGGCACGATCCTGCGCGAGGTCATCGCGGCGGCCGGGCTGCTCGCCGCCGACTGGGGCGTGGGCAGCGAGGTGTACAGCGCGACGAGCTTTGCCGAACTCGCCCGCGACGCGCGCGAGGTCGCGCGCTGGAACCGCCTGCATCCTGCCGCGCCGCCGCGCACGAGCCACGTGGCCGCGCTGCTCGCGGGCGGCGCGCCGGTGGTGGCCGCCACCGACTACGTGCGCGCGTATCCCGAGCTCATCGCGGCGCACGTGGAGGCGCCTTTCGTGGCGCTCGGCACCGACGGTTTCGGCCGCAGCGACACCCGCCAGGCGTTGCGGACGTTCTTCGAGGTCGATCGCCACCACGTGGTGGTGGCCGCGCTGCACGCGCTCGCGCGGGACGAGGGGGGGCGTCAGCGCGTGGCTGAGGCGATCCGGCGCTACGGCCTGCGCACGGAGGACGCCGCCCCCTGGACGCGCTGACGAGCCCGGCGCGTGCGCGCGACCGGGCGTTGGCGAGTGCGCGCCAACGGCCTCTCCGGGACCGGATGCGCGTGATACGCTGCCGCCGTCTCGTCAGACGGAGAGCTTCGTGAACCGCCGCCGCTTCCTGTCCCGCTCGCTCGCGAGCCTTGGTGCGCTCTCCCTCGCCGCGTGCGGCGACGATGTCACACCCCCCCGTCCGGCGGCGCCAGAGCCCGAGCTGCCAGGGGTGCCGCCGGTGCCACCCGCGCCGGTGTCGTATCCCACGCCGCAGTTCATCACCTGCGACCCGTCGTTCACCGATTACCGGCCCGCGGTGGATGCCACGGGTGCGCGCTTCCTCTTCGAGCGCACGCCGTTTCCCAATCCGGACAAGGTCGACACGATCCTCTACATCGTGAACTCGAACGGCGGTCCGGCCTGCCAGGCGGCGGCGCCGTTCCTCGCCGTGCCCGCGAACCCGCCGGCGCAGTATCCGCGCGTGCAGACGCGCCCCGACTGGAGCTGGCAGAACAACCAGATCGCCTTCACCGGCGCGATCGGCACCGAGCATGGCGATGCGCCCGCCCATC
>CALFEY010000441.1 GCA_937958295.1 uncultured Pseudomonadota bacterium | reverse complement strand
GCCAGCGCCTTGGCCACCACCAGCGTGGAGGCGGGGCGCGCCGTGCCGAGGAACGCGCCGCGCACCGGGCCGAGCTTTGCCATGTCGGCGCCGTCGACGAGGTACGTGGTGACCTTCACGAGGTGCGACACGTCCATCCCCGCGGCGGCGAGCACCGCCACGAGGTTGGTCCAGGCCTGGCGCGCCTGCGCCTCGAAGCCCTCCTGGAGGCGGCCCTGCGCATCCATGCCGATCTGGCCGGCCACGTGCAGCCAGGTGCCGGGACCGGCGGAGACGACGCCGTGGCTGTAGGGTCCCGCGGGCGCGGCGACGTCGGAGGGCGTGATGATCGTGCTCATGACTTGGGGCCTTCAGTGGGTGGTGCCATCGAGCTCCGGAATGTACGGGATCTCCACGCCGTAGACCCCCACGTCCTTGCGAATCTGGTTCACGCCGCGGCGGATGATCGCGATCTCCTCGTCCGGATGCGTGGCGCCGAGGCCATGGTCGGCCGCGAGCGCACGATTGCGGCCGGACCGCGCGCGCTCGTCCGCCGGCAGGTTCACCACGGCGTACACGCCGTTGAGGAGGCTGCCGCGGAGCTTCTTGGCGACCTTCTCCCCGATCACGCGCTTCTCGTCCGGGGTGAGCTCGTTGAAGAAGCGGCGCATGATGATGCGGCCGAACTGGATGTGCCGCGCCTCGTCGCGCAGGATGAGCCGGCACGCGGTGCGGATCGATTCGTAGCGCGCGTTCTCGTAGCGCGCCTGCAGGAGCTCGCCCGACAGCTGCTCGAAGAGCGTGTTCACCGACAGGCCGGCGAAGAAGCTCATCTGCTTCTCGTCCTTCTCGTCGTGGAAGCGCGGGATGATCTCCTTGAAGTAGTCCGCGCGCGGGGTGGGCTCGTAGTCGTCGAGCGCCTCGGCGATGCGGAAGCTCGCCTCGTGGTGGCGCAGCTCTTCGGCGATGAAGTTGGTGATGTGCTGCTTCACCTCGAACGGCTGGTGGCTGAAGATGGCCTCGCGCAGCCGCTCCGCGCCGTAGGGCGTGGCGCCGTGCTCCATCCATGCCCGCAGGCTCCACCACTCGGCCCCGGCCTTGCGCACCTCGGGGGCGAGGTCGGCCTTGGCGAGGTCGGAGTAGTCGACGTCGGTGACGGGGTCCCAGGCGAGCTCGCGCGCCTGCACGCACAGGCGCCAGACCTCGGGGTACTCCATCTTGGAGACGACGGGATACGGATTGGGAACCTGGGGGATCTCTTCGAGCAGCGACGGTTGCATGGCACGTCCTCGGTGGGGGTTCACGAGCCCGTGCGCGGACGATGCCGCCGGGGCTCCAATGCGGGTTACGGCCATGCTAGGGAATCGTCCCTGATACATCCAATACTATTTGCAACGGCGCGTTATTCGCGTCGCGTATATCGATCCCGGGCAAGCGTCCGGCGGCGAGGCTAGGGGCCATGTTCGAATTCCGTCTGGTACGTCAGTTCGTGGTGGTGGCCGAGGAGCTCAACTTCCGGCGCGCCGCCGCGCGGCTGCACATGTCGCAGCCGCCGTTGTCGGTGGCCATGCAGAACCTCGAGGCGGCGATCGGCACCCCGCTCCTGGACCGGTCCAAGCACCACGTTCGCCTCACGCCCGCCGGCCAGTCGTTCTACAAGGACGCCCTGCGCTTGTTGCAGCAGGCCGAGCAGGCGCGGGAGCGCGCGCGGCGCACCGGCGAGGGGCTGGAAGGATCGCTGCGGCTGTCGTTCGTGCCGAGCGCCGCGCTCGACGTGCTGCCATCCATCTTCAAGCGCTTCCAGCGCGACTATCCCACCGTGCAGCTCAGGCTCACCGCGGAAACCACCACCCGCCAGCTCGAGGACCTGCGCGCGGGCCACGTCGACCTCGCCCTCGTGGTGGGCCCGGTCTACGACACCCGTGGCCTCGAGCTCGTCGACCTGCAAGCGCAGCAGTTCGTGATCGCGGTGCCGGCGGCGCACGCGCTCGCCGCGCGCCGCGAGGTCAGGATCAAGGAGCTCGCTGCGGAGTCGTTCGTGTCCTTTCCCGCGACCGCTGGCGCGGGCTTCGCCGCGGCACTGCTCGCCGCCTGCCAGACCGCGGGCTTCGTGCCCAAGGTCGTGCAGGAGGCGTCGCAGATGCAGGCCATCCTCACGCTCGTGGCGGGCGGTCTCGGCATCGCGCTGGTGCCGGCGTCGATGCGGCGATTGCGGATGGAGGACGTGGCCTTCCTCGACATCGCCGACCCGCGCTCGCCGCCCTCCTACCGCCTCGTGTTCGCCTATGCCTCGTCCAACGACAACCCGGTGGTGCAGGCCTTCCTCGCCAGCGCGCGGCGCACCGTCAAGGGCGAGCCGGCGCGGCGCAAGGCCTAATTCGCCGCGCGTATCGGCAGGCATCGCAAATGATATTTGACAAGGCTCGGGGCGGTTGGGGACGATCGGGGCGGATGTCGCGCCCGCGGTCCTGCCGCCCGCTCCTCGCGTTTCCCTCCACCCCGTCCGCCACCAGGAATGCCATGAACCGCCTGCGCACGCTGTCCCGCACCTTCGTTCCGTGTCTCGCCGTCGTCCTCGCCGCCGCTGCCGTGGTGCCGGCGGTCGCGCAGACGTTTCCCACCAAGCCCGTGTCGCTCGTTGTGCCGTATCCGCCGGGCGGCACCGCCGACATCCTCGCGCGCGCCGTCGGCCAGAAGCTCGGCGACAAGCTCGGGCAGGCGGTGGTGATCGAGAACAAGGCCGGCGCGGGGACGGCGATCGGTGCGCGCTTCGTCGCGGAGGCCGCGCCCGACGGCTACACGATGCTCATGGGCACCGTGAGCTCGCACGCGATCAATCCGGCCATGACCAAGGTAGGCTACGACCCGGTGCGCGACTTCGCCACCGTGGCCGCGCTGGGCTCGATCCCCTTCGTGCTCGTCACGCGTCCCGACTCGCCTTACAAGACCCTCGCCGACGTGATCGCCGCGGCCAAGCGCGAGCCGGGCAAGATCGGCTATGCCTCCGCCGGACCCGGCACCTCCAATCACCTGGCCGGCGAGATGCTCGCCACTGCAGCCGGCGTGCAGCTCCTGCACGTGCCCTACAAGGGCAGCGCGCCGGCGCTCACCGACGTGCTCGCGGGCCACGTGCCGCTGATGTTCGACCTCGTGACCACCGCCGTGCCCAACGTCAAGCAGGGCAAGCTCAAGGCCCTCGCGGTGACAGGGGCCGCACGCAGCCCCTTGCTGCCCGACGTGCCCACGGTGGCGGAGAGCGGGCTCGCCGGCTTCGAGGTGAGCGCGTGGTTCGCCCTCTTCGCGCCGGCGAAGGTGCCCGCGCCCATCCTGAAGCGCCTGTCCGACGACACCTACGACGTGCTGCGCACGCCGGAGATGCAGGCGCGCCTGCGCGAGCTCGGCATGGATCCCGACACGCGGGCGGCCGACGCCTTCTCGACCTACGTGCGTGGCGAGGTGCAGAAGTACGGCGCGGTGGTGAAGCAGGCGGGCCTCGCGCCCTGACGGCGGCGCGGGTCCACGCGCCCATCCCGCGTCCCGGGCGTTGCGCGCGATGAGCCGTGAGGCCTACGACTACGTGATCGTCGGCGCGGGCTCGGCCGGCTGCGTGCTGGCCGATCGCCTCACGCGTGCGCCGGAGGTGCGGGTGCTGCTGCTCGAGGCCGGCGGCTGGGATCGCGATCCGTGGATCCGCATCCCCCTGGGCTTCGGCCGCATTCGCCAGAAGCGCCTGCACGACTGGGGCTACTTCTCCGAGCCGCAGGCCCGCGTGGGCGGGCGCCGCATCGAGTGCCGTCGCGGCAAGGTGATCGGCGGCTCGTCGTCGATCAATGCAATGGTGTACGTGCGGGGTCATCCCGCCGACTTCGATCGCTGGGCGGCCTCGGGCCTGCGCGGATGGTCCTATGCCGACGTGCTACCGCGCTTTCGTCGCCAGGAGCGCTGGGAGGGTGGTGACGACGGCGTGCGCGGCGGCAATGGCCCGGTGCACGTGCGCGCCACCCGCTACGCCGATCCGCTGCTCGAGGGCCTGCTGGCCGCCGGCGTGGAGGCCGGCCATCCGCTCGCGCGTGATTACAACCACGGCGCCGACCAGCACGGTCTCGGCCGCCTGCAGTTCACGATCCGCGACGGCCGCCGCTGCTCTGCCGCCGATGCC
>CALFEY010000440.1 GCA_937958295.1 uncultured Pseudomonadota bacterium | reverse complement strand
GGCGTTTCGACGACGACCTGCGCCGGCACCTGGACGCCGCGATGCGGGAGGCCGCGGGGGGAAGGAACCTGTGGATCGTCGGTGGGGGCGACCTCGCGGGACAGTTCCATGACGCCCGATTGCTGGACGAGATGATCGTGCAGGTTGGCTCCGTCACGTTGGGGAAGGGCAAGCCGTTGTTCCCCCGCCGACTCACGAGCCCGCCGCTGGCGCTGGAGTCGGTGCGACAGGTGGGCACCGGCTTTGCCGAGCTGCGGTATGCGGTGCCGAGACCGCCGGTGGCCGGGGCACCTGGCGCGCCGTCCGCACGCTGAGGGCGCGGGGAGAGCGAAGGGGGTGCAGCATGTGCACGTTCCGCGCCGCTCCTGACATCCATCAACCCGGCGACGGCCGGCCCTCGGCATACTCCGTTCGCACTTTCCACGCGAGGACGCCGCCATGGCCGGAAAGATCCTGATCCTGCAAGGCCATCCCGATGCCGGAACGAACCACTTCGGGTATGCGCTGGCCGCGGCGTATGCGCAGGGTGCGCGCAATGCCGGCCACGAAGTACGTGAGCTGCGCCTGGCGTCGCTCGACATCGCGCTTTTGCGCTCGCAGGAGGCTTGGCAGCACGATGTACCCGGCCCCGATATTGCCGCGGCGCAGGAGGCCATCGCCTGGTGCAATCATCTCGTGCTGGTGTTTCCGCTGTGGCTCGGGACGATGCCCGCACTCGTCAAGGCGTTCTGCGAGCAGGTATTCCGGCCGGGCTTCGCCATCGACCCCGCGGGCGGCGCCGGGCTGTGGAAGAAGAAGCTCGCGGGTCGCAGCGCGCGCATCGTGGTGACGATGGGCATGCCGGCCATCGCCTTCACGTGGTACTTCCGCGCACATGGGATCAAGTCCTTGACGCGCAACATCCTGGGCTTCGTCGGCTTCGGTCCGATCCGCACCACTTACATCGGGAGCGTGGGCGACCTCGCGCCCGCCGCGGCGCAGCGATGGCGCGCACGCTTGGAAGCGCTCGGTCAGGCCGCGCGTTAGCGGCATCATGCCGCCGGTGCCAGTGGCGCATGGCCCGACCGTGGCGCCGCGTGAGCTACTCCACCTTGATGCCGGCATCCTTGATGATCTTGCCCCACTTCTTCGAGTCCGCCTCGATGTAGGCCGTGAACTGCGCGGGCGTACTTGCCACCACCTCCAGGCCCATGGATTCGAGCTGGCTCTTCACCTCCGGCGTGCGCAGGAGGGCCGCGATCTCCTTGGAGAGCCGCTCGACGATCGCCGGGGGCGTGCCGGCCGGGGCGAGGATGCCGGCGAGACCCACGGCCTCGAAGCCGGGCACGCCGGCTTCGGTCATCGTGGGCACGTCGGGCAGCAGCGGCGAGCGCGTGAGGCTCGCCACGGCCAGCGGGCGCAGCTTGCCGGCCTTGATCTGCGGCAACGAGGTGACGACGCCATCGAACATCACGGGCACGCGGCCGCCCATGACGTCGGCGAGCGCGGGCGGCGTGCCCTTGTACGGCACGTGCGTGGCCGGGATCCCCGCCTCGACCTTGAGGAGCTCGAGGGCGAGGTGCGACGTGCCGCCGTTGCCGGCCGACGCCCACGACACGCCGCCGGGCGTGGCCTTGGCATAGGCGAGGAGCTCGCGCACGTTCTTGACCGGCACGTCCGGATTGACCACCAGCACGATGTACGCCTTCGTCATGAGGGAGATCGGCGCGAAGTCCTTCACCGGGTCGAAGGGCATCGATGCGAACAGGAACGGGTTGACGATGTGCTGCACGGTGGCCATCACGAGCGTGTAGCCGTCCTTGGGCGCCTTGGCGACGATCTCGGTGCCGATGTTGCTGCCCGCGCCGGGCTTGTTGTCGACGACCACCTGCTGCCCCAACCGCTCGGAGAGCTTCTGGGCCACGAGCCGCGCGACGATGTCCGTGGGGCCGCCCGGCGGTTGCGGTACCACGAGGCGGATGGGCTTGCTGGGATACTCCTGGGCGAGGGCAGGGGCCGGCGCGGCGAGCGCCAGCAGGCTCGCGCAAGCCACGGCGCCAAGGGCGCACAGCGCGCGACGGGTGTTCTTCATGACGTTTCCTCCTGGGTTACTCGGCGTCGAGCCGTTGTCCGAGGCCCGTCGCCTGCGCCCGGTCGAGGAGCAGGGCGGCGAGGCCCATGTATTCGAGAGCGGTGCCGCCCGAGCAGAACACGGTGCGATCGCGCGCGTCCACGCGCCCCGGCACGCGTCCGGCGATCACCTCGCCCAGCTCTCCACGCACGTGCTCGCGCACGATAGTCCCGTTCGCCAGCGGGACGAGGATCTCGCCCTTCTCCGCGAAGGCCTGCTCGCGCGCATCCACGTACACCCGCGCCTGCGCGATGGCACGATCGTCGATCTCGCGGGTGGCGGGGGCGTGCTGGCCCATCG
Organism: uncultured Pseudomonadota bacterium; assembly: GCA_937958295.1. Classification (GTDB taxonomy): domain Bacteria; phylum Pseudomonadota; class Gammaproteobacteria; order Burkholderiales; family Casimicrobiaceae; genus VBCG01. The sequence continues at coordinate 2,456 of CALFEY010000440.1, read as the reverse complement.
CGTTCAGGTGGGCCCCGGGGGCGAGCCACGCGCCTTCGACCACCGGCGTGGGCGATGTGGTGATGGTGGTGACGACATCGGCGCCGGTCACGGCCGCTGCGGCGGACCGCGCCGCGACGAACGCAACGTCAGGCGCGAGCGCGCGCGCTTGCGCGACGAACGCGGCGAGCGTCTCCGCACTGCGGCTGTAGCAGCGCACCTCGCGCCACGGCCGAGTGGCGAGGAGGCAGCGCAGCTGCGCGATCGCGTAGCGTCCCGTGCCGATCAGCGCTGCCACCTGCGCATCCGCGCGGGCGAGATGGCGGGTGGCCACCGCGGCCGTCGCGCCGGTCTTCCACAACGAGAGCACCTTGCCGCAGAGGATGCCGCGCATGCGGCCGGTGTCGCCGTCGAACACGGTGATCCACATGTCGACGTCGCCGGGACGAAAGTGCGTGGTGTAGAGCGAGGCGCCGGACATGCGCGAGCCGCGCATGTACGACGCCGACAGCTTGAGTGCACGCGAGCGCGGCTGTGGCGGGGCGCCGTCGGCGGTGAGGATCGCGCGTGGCAGCACGCCGACCTGGCCTTCCCCCTGCTCGCGAAAGGAGGCCTCGACAGCGTCCACGCACTCGGCGGGCGTGACGCCGCCCCCGTCGAAGAGCTGCGCCAGGTCGCGCGGACCGAGGAAGCGTGCCATGGGCCGCCTCCCTTGGTCAGTCCGGCCAGCCCTCGAGCAGGTCGACGGGGTCTCCGTAGTGCGCGGCCATCTCGACCACGGAGGGATCGCGCAGCGCCTCGAGGAAGCCGTCGGTGATGAGGCGCGAGTCGCCGGCGTCGACGGTGCTGTCGAACGTCACGAGGTCCATGTGCACGGGCGGCTCCTCCCAGTGGGGCATCACCTTCTTGATGTAGTCGGACGGCTTGGCGAGATCGATGCCGAAGTGCAGCGCCCCCGGCGAGTTGGAGCCCGCGGGATAGATCTGGTGGCGCGGCCACTTGGGATTGAAGCCGCAGCCGAGCTCGATGAGGATGCCGCCCATCAGCATGTCGCGCAGGATCACCGCGTCGGGCGAGCTGCCGGTGACCTCCACCACGCTGTTGTTCTCGAAGCGCACGCCGATGCGCTCGGTGAAGGGCTTCTCGAACCCGACCGCCCACTGCGAGTAGATCGTGCCCGTGACCTTCACGGTGTGGTGCTGGGTGGGGTCGTCGAGCATCGGCCCCGGCTCGTACAGGTTGGGGCCGTGGGTGGGCAGGTAGTGCACGTACGCCCCCGGGCTCGTGGCGAAGTTCTCGCCGCGCCACCGGTTGGTATCGAGGTTGCGGTCGGTCATGCGCGCGGTCAGCGGGATGGTGAGGTCGCTGCCGCGGCGGTCGGTGAACTTGAGCGAATAGTCGACGCCGCGCGGGATGCGCGCCGCCGTGCGCCGGATGAGCTCGCCCACGATCTCGGTGGGAAAGCGCGCCTGCGGCGTGTGCAGCAGGTCGAGGTTGCGGAAGAACGTGATCTTCACCCAGCGCTGGCCCAGGCGACGGCGCAAGTCGATGCAGTAGGGATGCCACGCCGAGCAGAACCAGCTCGATACCACGAACGTGGCCTGCTCCAGCACGGGCTTCACTGCGTCGGGAATCTCGAGCTGGCCGGTGGTGGGAAGCTTCACCTCGACGGCCTTCACGCCCTGTGCCGCGGCGAGGCCGGTGATGGCCGCCACCACGCGCGGGTCGAGCAGGCGATCGGTGAGGAACACGAGGCGGTCGTCGGGCTTGAAGGCGAACGTCCGCACGAAGTTGGAGATCGCGTGGAAGTGCAGCTCGGTGTCGTAGGTGGGCGAGGCGTTGGACCAGGGCAGGGCCTTGCCGGCGAGCTTGTCGATGGCGATGGTGCTGCCGCCGCTGTCGATGCGATCGGCGCGGATTTCCTCGATCTTCACGGTGCCTCCTCCTTAGGTGCCTAAGTATCCTATAGTGTGAAGATACTCCTGCGCAAAGCCCGGCGCGTCCCATGCCTTCACATGCTCGCCGCACCCTGCGCCGCCGCTGGGTGGTGTCCACCTCCTGCGAAGGCGCGCCTTGACCGATCCCGCGGCGCCCGGAGACCCGGCTGGCCTCGGCTTCGACTTCCGTGCCCACAAGTCGGGCGACCTCGCCATTCGCCGCGGCGGGCGCGTGGTCACGGTGCTTCGCGGCGAGGCGGCCCGCGCCGCGTTGGTGCGCCTGTCGAGCCTGCCGCCCCCGGCGCAGCAACAGCTCATGGCGCGTCTCACCGGGCATTACCGGCAGGGCAACGAGCGCGCGGCGTCTGGGCACCCGCGAAATCGCGAGTGAGGGTCCGGAACTTAGCGGCGTCGCGCAGTGCCTGATGTCGGACGCGCGCCGTCATGTACGCAGCCTGCGCTGCGTGTTAACGTTTACGTCGAGAAGGCCCCGCCGCGGATGGATCCACGATGAAGAAGGTGGCGCTGTACAGCAGTTCG
>CALFEY010000439.1 GCA_937958295.1 uncultured Pseudomonadota bacterium | reverse complement strand
CACGAGGCGGCTCAATTGGAAAGACGAAGGCGGGAGTGGCCCGGCTTGGCCAAGCGCAGGATAGCACCCGGCGTCGGATCAGAAATTTGCGATAAAATAAGGGGATGCAGCGGTTCTTCGGCCGGATGGCGATCGTGCTGCTGGCCGTGCTGCTGACCGCGGGCGCGATCGAGCAGACCTATCGCGTCTACCTCTTCGGATGGTCCGCCTTCAGCTATGCGCGGATCGACAGCGTGCACGATCTTTGGGTGTCGGGCCTCACGAGGCGCGCCGCCGAGCCGGAGGTCGCCTTCGAGCTGCGTCCGAGTCTGCACAGCTACTTCAAGCTCGCGCCGCTGCGCACCGACAGCCGCGGCCTGCGCGACATCGAGCGCCCCCTCGATGCGCCCCCGGGCACGGCCCGCATCGCGATCGTGGGCTCGTCGTTCTCGATGCCGGCCGGCGTGGCCCTCGAGGATGCCTGGCACCAGGTGCTCGCGCGGGGTCTCGACGCGGCCGCTCCTGACCGTCGCCACGAGGCGATCAACTTCTCGGTGGGCGGGTACAGTGCGCGCCAACTCCTGGCGGTGCTGAAAACGAAGGTGCCCGCCTACCGTCCCGAGCTCGTCCTGTTCGAGTTCACCACGCATACCCCCCATCTCGTGTATCCCGATACGTTCTACACCACGCCGTACGTTCCCGGTCCGCGCTCGCATCCGTTCTGGTCGAGCTTCGTGCTCGATCGGGTGCGTGCGCAGGTGGCGCACGCCGCCCCCGACTTCAACCCCTACCCCGCGGAACGCCTTGCGGCGATGGAGGCGATCATGCGCGATGCCGCGCGCGTGAGCGCAGAGCACGGCGCCAGGCTGTGCTTCGTCATCCTCAACATGAACCAGGGCGGTGCGGCGAATGCGCAGAGCCTCGCCCAGGCGGCGGCGCGGCACGCGTCCTGCGTGATCGACACTACCCCGACCTTCGCCGGCAAGAGCCTCGCCGACCTCGTGATCTATCCCGGCGATGCTCACCCCAATGCGAAAGCGCAGGCGATCTTCGCCGGGACGATCGCCCCGCGCGTCGCGCCCCTGCTCGCGAGACGTCCCTCATGAAGAAGCAGATCGTGCCCGTGCTGGCGTTCCTCATTGCCTTTGCCATCTTCTTCGGCGCGGGCGAGATCCTCATGCGGCTGTACACGTGGAGGGTCGTTTCCTACGACGTGGAGATGACGCGCTACGCCATGGAGGTGAAGGAGCAGTCGCCCAACAAGGACATCGGCCACGTGCACCGTCCCGGCGCGCAGGCCACCCTCATGGGCGTGCCGGTGTCCATCAACAACGACGGCCTGCGCGATCGCGACTACCCGGTGGAGCGCACGGGCGCGCGGCGGTACGTGTTCCTCGGCGATTCGCTCACGATGGGCTGGGGCGTGGCCGCGGAGCAGTCCTTCGCCAAGCGGCTCGAGGCGAAGCTCAACGCGCAGGCGCCCACCGAGGTGCTCAACTTCGGCCACGGCAACTACAACACCGTGCAGGAGGTGAACCTCTTCCTGGAGAAGGGCCTCAAGTACAAGCCCGATGCCGTGGTGCTCTTCTACTTCATCAACGACGCCGAGGCCACGCCGGCCGTGTCGCGCTGGGAGGCGCTCGGCAACAGCCGCTTCATCACGTTCTTCTGGTCGCGCATCAAGAGCCTCCTGTCGCGGCTCGACGAGCAGAAATCCTTCCAGGGCTACTATTCGGGCCTATACGCCGACGACCAGCCGGGCTGGAAGGCCGCAAAGGACGCCATCCTGCTGCTCAAGCGCACCACGGCCGAGCGCGGCATCGACCTCAAGGTGGTGCTGCTCCCGGAACTGCACGATCCCGCTCACTATCCCTTCGCCGCCGAGCACGCCAAGCTCATGGACTTTCTTGCCCGCAACGGCATCGCCGCGCTCGACATCACGCCGGCGTTCAAGGATGCCGGCGATCCGCACGGCCTTTGGGTGGCCCTCGACGATGCCCATCCCAACGCGCGGGCGCACGGCATCATCGCCGACGCCGCGCTCGACTTCATCTCCAAGGATTCCAATGGACGAGCCGACAAGCCCCGTTAAGCGATTCTGGCGCAAGTACCGGCGCTGGATCGTGATCGGCCTCATCGTGTACGTGGTGGGCACGCTCCTGCTGATCCTGATGACGCGCGGGCCGCAGTCCGAGCCGTTCATCTACCAGGTCTTCTAGGCCCTCCCGCCGTGAACAGGCTCGCGCCGATGGCCGCGATCTTCGCGGTCGCCTTTGCCCTGCTGGTGAACGAGGTGCTGGTCAGCGCCGTCTTCAGCGTGCTGATCGGCGATTACAACACCATCACCGCGATCGCGGTGGCCCTGCTCGGCATGTCCTCCGCCGGCATCGTCGTGTACTCGGTGCCGCGCTTCCGAGCGGCCGCCTTGGGGCACACCGATCCGTACGGCTTCCTCACGCTCTTCGTGGCCGTGACCGCGATCAGCGTCGTGGTGATCATGGCCCTGCCCATCAATCACGGGGATTTCTCCTATGCGCCGTCCGCGGCCGCCGAGGCATGGAAGATCGTGGCGTACCTCACCGCGATCGCGCCGTTCTTCTGCGGGGGCCTCGCCATCACCGTCCTGCTGTCCGTGCACGCGGAGCGCATCGGGCCGATGTATGCCGCCGACCTCGCCGGCGCGGCGCTGGGCTGCCTCGCCGCCGTGGCCCTGCTGGGGCCGCTGGGGGCCCCCGAGGCCATGATCGCCGCCACGTTGCCGGCGGCCTTCCTGGCGGTGTCCCACGCGGTGCGCACCCGCCGCCAAGTGCTGCGCCACGCTGCGGCGCCGGTGCTGGCGCTAGCTGTGCTCGCCCTGTCGGCCGGCGGCGTGCCGGTGCTCGACGTGAAACGCTTCAACACCCTGGGCGAGGTCAACCGTTCGCAATACCGCGCCTTCGATGCCTCCGCGAGCGATTTGGACTTCGAGCGCTGGTCGCTCGATGCGTGGACCATCATCCGCAAGCCCTCGATCCCGCAGCAGTGGGAGAAATTCCGCGGGTGGGGCCTGTCGAGCCGCTACGACGGCCCGGTGCCGCGCCTCGCGCTCGTCAACTACAACCTGCGCTACTCCACCTACATCACCGAGTTCGACGGCGACTTCGGCAAGATCGCGGCGTGGCTGGACGCCGACCTGATCTCGCTGCAGTACCTCATCGGCCGCAAGTACGACAACGTGCTCAACATCGGTGCCGGAGGCGGTCGCGAAGTGCTGAACGCGCTGCGCCATGGCGCGCGCGACGTCACGGCCGTGGACGTGAGCGAGGCCACCATCACCGCCATCATGAAGGGACGACTGCGCGACTTCAGCGGCAACCTCTACGGCCGGCCCGAGGTCAAGGCCCATGCCGACGAGGGGCGCAGTTTCGTCATGCGCTCCGGACGCCGCTACGACCTCATCGATTTCACGATCGTAGGCGGGACCAACCTCGAGAAGCTCGATGTAATCAAGGTCGACGATCTCTTCACGCGCGAGGCGCTCGAGGCCTACCTCACCCATCTCGCGCCGGACGGGGTGTTTTCGCACGTGATGTACAACACGCGCTCGGATCTCGTCGAGTCGCTGCGCGGCCGAGCGTCACTGGCGCTGCCCTACATCCCGTCGGTGAAAACGCTGGTGGGACTGCGGCAGACAGTCGAGGCACTGCGTCCGGGGACCCGCTTTGCCGACCACGTGCTGGTCGCGGGCCTGCACGGGGTGGTGAAGGAGGACTACGATCTCGTGCACATCGTCGTGAGCATGAGTCCCTTCACGGCGGAAGAGCGCGCGCGGTTCGAGAAACTCGTCGCCGACCTCGATTTCGTGCCCTTCTATCCGCCCGGTCCCGCCCGGACGATCTACGCCGACGTGATCGATGCGCCGTCGCTCGCCGCGCTGGAAGCCGCGCTGCCGTTCACGATCCATCCGTCCACCGACGATCGCCCGTTCCACTACGCCTTCAATGCGGCCGTGCTGCACGGGGCGGCGGACTGGGCGCGGGCCCTCCTCGCCAATCCGCTGGTGTCCAACGGCCTCATCTTCGTGGTGATCTCGATCGTGTTCCTGTTCGGGCCGCTTGCCCTGGGCGGCGGCGATGGCGCCGACGCGCGCGGCCAGGCACCCGGCCTGCCCGCGATGCTCGTGTACTTTGCCGCGATCGGGGCGGGCTACATGCTCATCGAGATCAGCCTGCTGCTAAAGCTCCAGCTCTATCTCGGCAAGCCCGTGTACACGCTCGGCATCGGCCTCTTCGCCTTCCTCCTGTCGAGCGGGCTGGGCAGCGCGGTCTCGCAGCGGATCGACCTGCGCTCTCCCGTGCGCCCCGCGGCCTACGCCGCCCTCGGCATCATCGTCTACGGCATCGCCTTCCGCCTCCTGTGGCCCGATGTGCAGGACGCCACGATCGCCTACGAGAGCGCCATGCGCGGCCTGATCGTGGTGCTGGCGATCTTTCCGCTCGCCTTCCTGATGGGCATGTTCTTCCCCATCGGCATCCGCCTCGCCACGCCACGCCACCGCGCGATGATCCCCTGGTTCTGGGCCATCAACGGCTGCCTGTCGATCGTGGGGATCTTCGGCAGCCGCGTGCTGGGGCTGTTTGCCGGGTTCACGGCCGCGCTGGGCGTGGGTCTCGCGCTCTACCTCGTGACCGTCGTCTGCCTTGCCCTCTATGCGCGGGCCGCAGGCGGCGCCGCTCCAGCGGGGGCGCGGACGCGCGGCGTGTAGAATCCGCGACCATGCTCGAACTGTTTCGCGACCTCTGGGCCTATATCCGCACGCGCAAGAAGTTCTGGCTTGCGCCGCTCATCGTGCTGCTCGTGGTCTTCGGCGCGCTGCTGGTCTTTGGGCAGGGCTCGGTCCTGGCCCCGTTCATCTACACCATCTTCTAGGCGCCGACGGCCACCGCGCGTCGCTGGCGGGACGCACTCCCGGTTGACGCTAGAAGGGCTTTTCCATCGACTTGGGATCGGGCGAGGGCGCTGCGGCGATGCGATAGCTCGTTGCCGAGTCGTCGCGCTTGCGGGCCACCGGGTCCTTGCCGAAGAGCCGCATCAGCAGGCCCAGCGGCAGCACCACACCAAAGAAGAGCACCGACAGGATGATGCGCGAGTTGATCCAGCCGAGCGCGTGGCCGACCTTCATCCAGCCGCGCAGCACGGGCGCGAGCGCGCGAGGCCATACGACTGCGAAGGCGATGAAGATCCCCGCCACGGCGAACGGCCACGTGGGCCAGGCACGGCCGAAGATCCAGGGCAGGACGATGCCGAACACGCCCGCCACGGCCGCGGCCATGACGAAGCCGAACTTGCGCAGCTCACCGGTGTCCGCGGAGGTTGCCATCGCGTAGGGCGCCCTAGTCGAGGGCGAACTCCTGCTTCCACTGCTCGTCCTGCTCGACCGCGGGCTGCGCGGGCTTGCGCATGACGCAGTTGCCCACCACGAGGCGATCGATGCCCGTGCGCATGAAGCAGCGGTAGGCATCCTCCGGCGTGGCGACGATGGGCTCGCCGCGCACGTTGAACGACGTATTGATGAGGGCGGCGCAGCCGGTGTGCGCGCGGAACGCGTCGATGAGTGCGTAGTAGCGCGGGTGAACGTCACGGGTGACGGTCTGCACGCGCGCCGAATAGTCGACGTGCGTCACCGCCGGGAGCGACGAGCGCGGTTGCATCAGCTTGTCGATGCCGAACAGGCCCGGCGCCGCCGCAACCCGCAGCGCCTCCTGCACCGGCGCCACGAGCAGCATGTACGGGCTGTCGGTGTGCAGGTCGAAATACTCCGCGACGTGCTCGCGCAGAACCGAGGGCGCGAAGGGCCGGAACGACTCGCGGAACTTGATCTTGAGGTTCATCGTCCGCTGCATCTCGGGGTTGCGCGGATCGCCCAGAATCGAGCGGTTGCCGAGCGCGCGCGGCCCGAACTCCATGCGGCCCTGAAACCAGCCCACCACTTCGCCGGCCGCGAGTGCCGCCGCGGTATCGCGCATGAGGATGTCGTCGGAGACGAGGTCGTAGACGGCGCCTTGCGCATCGAGCCGGCGACGAACCTCTGCATCGTCGAACGCCGGGCCGAGGAGCGCGCCTTGCATGGAGTCGCGCGGATCGGCCACCTGCGGCTGGTCGAGATACTCGTGCCAGGCGCACAGCGCCGCGCCCAGCGCGCTGCCGGCGTCCCCGGCTGCGGGCTGGATCCAGATGCGATCGAACAGGCCCTCGCGCCACAGGCGGCCGTTGGCGACGCAGTTGAGCGCCACGCCTCCGCCCAGGCATAGGTTGCGCAGGCCCGTTTCGGCGGCCACCGTACGGCCGAGGCGCAACACGGCTTCTTCCGTGACCTCCTGGATCGATCGCGCGAGGTCCATGTCGCGCTGTGTGAGCGTGGACTCGGCGCGGCGCGGCGGGCCGCCGAAGAGCGCGTCGAACTTCGCGTTGGTCATGGTGAGACCGGTGGCGTAGTCGAAGTAGCTCATGTCGAGGCGGAACGTGCCGTCGGGCTTGAGGTCGACGAGGTGGTCGAGGATCTGCTGCACGTAGCGCGGCTCGCCGTAGGGGGCAAGTCCCATGAGCTTGTACTCGCCCGAGTTGACCTTGAAGCCGCAGTAGTACGTGAAGGCGGAGTAGAGCAGGCCCAGGCTGTGCGGGAAGTGGATCTCCCACAGCGGGGTCAGGTGGTGGCCGCGCCCGGTCCACACGGACGTGGTGGCCCACTCGCCCACGCCGTCGAGGCACAGGACCGCGGCCTCGTCGAACGGGCTCGGGTAGAACGCCGCACCGGCGTGTGCGCGGTGATGCTCGGTGAACAGCAGCGGAGGCATCCTGCCGCCGGCGTCCTCCGCAAGGGCCGCGAGCTCGGTGCCCAGCATCTTGCGGAAGTAGAGCTTCTCCTTGAGCCATACGGGCATCGCGAGGAGGAAGGACTGCAGTCCGCGCGGCGTGTAGGCGAGGTAGGTCTCGAGCAGCCGCTCGAACTTGAGCAGCGGCTTGTCGTAGAAAACGACATGGTCGATGTCCGCCAGTCGCAGGCCGCCCTGCGCGAGGCAGTGGCGAATCGATTGTGCGGGAAAGCGCTCGTCGTGGCGCTTGCGGGTGAAGCGCTCTTCCTGGGCCGCCGCCACGATGCGGCCGTCGACCACGAGCGCGGCGGCGCTGTCGTGGTAGAACGCCGAGAGGCCGAGGATCTTCGCCATGAAGGGGTGCGACCCCGGCTAGGCCGTGGCCGCCGGCGGTCTCGCGTCTGGCGGCGGGCGGACGTCACGCAGCGCGGTATCCGACAGGGCAAAGCAGGTGTCCACGAGCGGATCGTTGAACTCGAGCACGTGGGGGAAGGCGATGCCTTCCGGCAGCACTTGCACCGAGAAGATCTCGTTGACGCCCGCCTCGAACTTGACGAATCCCACGATCCTCCCCGTGCTGATGTCGTAGGCCTGGAGGCCGCAGAAGCGCTCCGCCTCCGGGATGCGTTCGGTGAGCGGCGTGCCCGCGAACATCTTGGGCTCACGCACGCGGGACAGGCCCA
>CALFEY010000438.1 GCA_937958295.1 uncultured Pseudomonadota bacterium | reverse complement strand
GGATGTGGTACTTGGTGTCGAGGATGCGCGCGGTGTTGTCGGCGCGCTCGAGGTGGGTGCCCAGGCGGATGAAGTGGTAGGCCTCGTCGCGCAGCATGGTGCCGAAGGTCACCCCGCGGAACAGGTGCGAGCGCATCTTGACCCAGTCGAGAAATTCGGACACCCCCATGCCCTGGATGCGCTGGTAGTCGTAGCCGCGCATCTCGATCCAAGCACCGTTGAGATCCTCGTACATCTCCGACGTGATCGCGCCCCGCACGCTGCGCGCCGACTCGCGGGCAGCCCGCAGGCAGCAGTAGATCGACGACGGATTGGCGGCGTCGAGGATCATGAACTTGAGCACGTTCTCGGCGGTGAGCTCCGCGAAGCTCTTGTAGAACGTGGTGGCGCCGCCGCTGGCGATGAGCGGCACGGCCCAGGGCTCGGCCCACGCGAGGCCGGGCTCCTGCGGCTGGTAGGGCAGCAACGACGTGCGGTAGGTGACGTCGAGCAGGCGCGCGGTGTTCTCGGCCCGCTCGATATGGCGGGCCATCCAGTAGAGCTCGTTGGCGGTACGGGAGAGCATGGCGGCGTGCATCACGCGAGGACCCACGTGTCCTTGGTCCCGCCGCCTTGCGACGAGTTGACCACGAGGGAGCCTTCGCGCAGGGCCACGCGCGTGAGGCCGCCCGGGACGAGGTCGATGTCCGCGCCGGACAGGACGTAGGGCCGCAGGTCGATGTGACGCGGGGCGATCCCGGCGCCCACGAACGTGGGGCACGTGGACAGGGCCAGCGTTGGCTGCGCGATGTACTTCTCCGGATGGGCGAGGATGCGCTCGCGGAAGGCTGCCCGCTCCTCCGCGGTGGACGCCGGTCCCACCAGCATGCCGTACCCACCGGCACCGTGGACTTCCTTGACCACGAGCTCGGACAGATGCGCCAGGGCGTATTCCTTGTCCTGCGGCTTGTAGAGCATGTAGGTGGGCACGTTGTTGAGGATCGGGTCCTCGGCCAGGTAATACTTGATCATGTCCGGGACGTACGGATAGATCGACTTGTCGTCGGCCACGCCGGTGCCGATGGCGTTGGCGAGGGTGATGCGGCCGGCACGATACGCGGCGAAGAGGCCGGGCACCCCCAGCATCGAATCCTTGCGGAAGGCGAGCGGGTCGAGGAAGTCATCGTCGACCCGGCGGTAGATCACGTGCACCCGCCGCGGGCCGCGGGTGGTGCGCATGTACACCGTGTCGTTCTGCACGAAGAGGTCCTGACCTTCCACCAGCTCCACACCCATCTGCTGGGCGAGGAAGGCGTGCTCGAAGTAGGCCGAGTTGTAGGCGCCTGGGGTAAGCACCGCCACCGTGGGGTTGTCCTCCGACTTGGGGCCGACGGCACGCAGGTTTTCGAGCAGCATGTCCGGGTAATGCTGCACCGGGCGGATCGACCGGTTGGCGAAGAGCTCGGGAAAGAGCCGCATCATCATCTTGCGGTTCTCGAGCATGTACGAGACGCCGGAGGGGACCCGCAGGTTGTCCTCCAGCACGTAGTACTCGCCCTCCCCTGCCCGCACGATGTCCACCCCCGCGATGTGCGCGTAGATGCCGCCGGGGACATCCATGCCGGCCATCTCCCGCCGGTACTGACTGTTGCCGAGCACGCGGTCGGCGGGGATCGCGCCGCCTTTGAGGATTTTCTGGTCGTGGTAGACGTCCTGCAGGAACAGGTTGAGCGCGCGCACCCGCTGCTTCAGCCCACGCTCGAGCATCTCCCACTCCACGGCCGGGATGATGCGGGGAACGATGTCGAAGGGGATGAGGCGCTCGGTGCCCCCGCCTTCGCCGTAGACCGCGAAGGTGATGCCGACGCGGTGGAAGGCCCGCTCGGCCTCTTCGCGCTTCTGGGCGATGAGCTTGGCGTCGGTGCGCTCGAGCCAGTCCGCGAAGGCCCGGTAGTGCGGCCGAACCCCCGAGCCAGGGGCCGTCATTTCATCGAAGGGGCGGGCAGTCATGCGATTTGGGCTTGGGAACGTTCTGGAGGATAGCAAACCCCGGGCCATGCAGGGTTCTTGTTGCGATCCAAGGGTTTATCAATACCATTCTGAGGTTAGGGATATGCTGTGTCCCGTTCCCGGGGCAATATCGCACCATAGTGGTGCCTTATTGTCATGGACAAGCATGGGGTGTCACCGAAACGTCGTTTGCGGAAGGTCCCGTGGCTATGGTTAAATCGCGGCTCCTGTCTGGGTTCGCGGGGCGTTTAGCTCAGCGGTAGAGCACTCCCCTCACACGGGAGGGGTCGCTGGTTCGAACCCAGCAATGCCCACCACACTGAACCGAGGGTTGCGTGAAAGCGCAACCCTTTTTTTTTGGAACGAGACACGAGGCGCGGCGGGCTGCGTCGCGCACGCCGGCGAATCCCCAGCAGCCTCGTCGCGGCACGCGACCGCAGAGGATGGTCCCCGCGCAGCGCAGCAACGAGAAGGGCGCCGCGCGGCGCCCTTCTCTGCGTAACCGCCGGATAGTCGCCGGCTACGGGCAGACCGTCCAGGTCGTGGGACCCAGCACCGTGCAGACGAAGCCCCCCACCACCGTCTGCAGGTAGTCGTTCTTCACGAACGCGTCCGTCGCGGCGAATCCGAACGCATTGGTGCCGAGCGAGCGCACCTGGTAGACCGTGGGGTTGCCCGTCACCGGCTCTGAGCTGAAGTTGGCCCATGCCGTGCCGCTGGTGGCGATGTAGCCGTTCAGCGCGATCGCCGGCGCCGTCCAGAACGAACCGCCGAATGCCGGCGATTCGACCGACCACGCGTTGTAGAAGGGCGTGAGCAGCTGCAACGTGGTGCCGGCGATGAACGACGCCCCGCCCGGCCACTGCGCAGCCACGGCAGGCCCCGTGAGCGAGCCCGTAGGCGTGCCCACGATGGTCAGCGAGCCGTCGGCCTGGATGATGAGCTGGCTGCCGAGGTTGCCCTGCAATCCGCCCGCCGGGAAGCCGCCGCTGGTAAGCGGCACGCCGATGAACGGCGTGGTCGTGCTGCCGGTGTCGAAGATCGAACTGCCCAGCACGTGGAGGTTGACGGCTTGGAAGCCGCCGCCGCTGGCGCTGACCGAGACGAGGACCGGTGCCAGCGTGAGCAGCGGCGCCACGTCCAGCGAGTTCTGCGGCCAGTTCGTGTTGCCCGCGATCGGGGCATTGATCGAGCCCGTGAGCGAAACCGTGAGGGCGTTGGTGCGGAACTGGTAAGCCGGCTTGTCGGCGGCCGACGCGAAGGCTCCGCCCAGCGCATCGACGCTCTTGAAGTTGAGTCCGCTCAAGTTGATGGCAGCGGAGTCGATCGTGCCTTCGGGCTTGAACAGGGTGGTCGCAAGCGGCGCATTGATGCTCGCCAACGTGGCCGTCCACGGGCCGTCGATCTGGTTATCGAGGCCGCCCACGGTCTCCACGATGACGCCGGCATCGATGGCGCCGATATGGGCGTTGCCATCGGTCAGGATGTTCACCACCGCGCCGCTGAGCGTGCCGGTCGTCTCCAGCAGGCCGGTCAGAAGGCCGGAGTGGAAGATCGACACCGTGCTCCCGAACGACGTCACGTTGCCCGAGATTTTCGTGGTGTTGCCGGCCGCGGCCGCTCGATTCTCGATGACGACGGCGCCGCTGGTCTGGATGTCGCCGGAGAGGGTGAGCGGCGAAGCGAACGCCGACGGGTCCTGGCTGATGGTTACCGTGCCGTCGGTGATGATGTCGCCCGTGATGGTCGTGGAATTGCCCGGGCCGGTACCGGCGTTGAGGATCAGGACGTCCTCGAAGCCGGCGATCATGCCTGAGATGAGAAGCGTGTTCTTGACCACGACGTTGGCGTCTTCCGAGAAGGGCAGCAGGTCGCCGGTGATCGTGGTGGTGCCTGTGCCTCCCTGGATGAAGATCCCGCCGCTGCCATCCTGCGAGGTATCGGAGCGGACGTTGCCGGCGATCAGCGTGTCGGTCCCCGCCGTGAGGAAGACATTCTTGCCGGAGCCGATGGCGGCCGCGACCGTGAGCTGCTCCTTCGCATTGACGGTGAGGTCCCAGTTCGTGTTCACGCCCCCCGCCGACACCAGCTTGTGGTTGATCGTGCTGTCGATCGTGATGTTGCGCCCGAAGAGGCTGACGGCCCCCGACGTGGCGATGCTCGACGGCTGCATTCCCGGCGTCAGGGCGTCGATGTGCACGTCCGCATAGGTGGGCGTGATGCCGGGACCACCTCCGGAGTTGGTGGCGAAGGCATTAACGTAGAGGAAAGGCAGCACGACGTTGGTCGTGTAGCCGGACACCACGTTGAACAGCGAGACCGTGCTCGTGTCCGACATCGACTCGATGAAGATGCCGTTGTCGGCGAAGAGGCCAACCAGCGTGTCGGTGCTGCCGTCGATCCCCGACTGCACGTTGCCCGTGCCCTGCAGAGCGATGAAGTCCGAGTTGGTGCCACGCTGGGAGATCGAGCCCTCGTTAGTGATGTTCCCGTTGCCGGCGGGACCGGCCTTTACGAAGTAGGGCGTGATCGTGCCGAGGGCGCCCCACGCTTCCTCCGCCCCCGTGTCCACATTCCACAGGCGGTTGACGGCTACGTTGGTGACCCCGCCCACAGAAGCTTTCGTGGTCTGCGCCACCACCCCCGCGTCGATCACCACCTTGGCGCCGAACAGGTTGCCGGTATTGGTCACGTGCACATTGTTGCCCGCCACCACGATGTATTTGGCGGGCTCGTTGGTGACGAAGTCCCCGTTGATCGCGCCGCCGATCTCCACGAGGCCCGGCGTGGCCCCGGCCGAGGGCAGGCTGCCGAACGAGAGGTAGGACGTGCCGAGGGCCGGCGCGCCCGGGGGCGCCCACGTGTTGTTGGCCACGAACTCGTCGATGGACGTGGCGTTGTTCAGGTCGGCGCCGATGAGGCCCACGCCCGCAGGCGCCACGATGCGGCCGCCCGCGCCCACCACGATGCCGTTGGCATTGGCTACGAAGATCGCCGGCGCGAAGGCGCAGACACCGCAGGCGCTGAGGGGCCCGACCGCCGCAGTCGGGCACGCGGTGCTGAT
>CALFEY010000437.1 GCA_937958295.1 uncultured Pseudomonadota bacterium | reverse complement strand
GATCGCCATGGCGGCGAGGATCTTGAGGTCGTCGCGCAGGAGCGGGCCGATGATGACGTGCGCGCCGGCTTGCTGCGCGGCCTCGAACGCGCCGAGCATGCCGTCCTCGCCGTGCGCGAACACGCGCACGCGCGTGCGGCCCCCGGCGGCCTCTGCGGCGGAGAGCACGCCGGCGCGCACGGCGTCGGCGGCGCGGGCATAGGCAGGAGCCTCCAGCGGAAGCACCAGCGCGATGTCCACTCGCTCCGGCACGGGGATGTCGCTTGCCGGCGGCGATTGCGCGAAGGACAATGCCGCGGCGCAGGCGACGATGCCTGCCGCGAAACGATGCAGGAGGCGCGCCGCGCATTGCAAGGCCGTCATGGGCACGAGGGGACCGGCATTTGAGCGAGGCGGGCGCTGTGGAAGGAATACCGGCAACGGCCGCGCGGTTTCGCGCGGTGTCGGGGTCATTATATGTGGTGGCCACCCCGCTGGGGAACTTGCGGGACATGACCCTGCGCGCGCTCGACGTGCTGGGCAGCGCAAGCGTGATCGCCGCCGAAGACACCCGCATGACCCAGCGGTTGCTCGCCCACTACGGCATCGGCACCCGCACGGTGTCCTTGCATGCGCACAACGAGGCACAACGCAGCGCGAGCCTCGTGGCCCGGCTCGCGGCCGGCGAGAGCGTGGCGCTCGTGACCGATGCGGGCACGCCCGCGATCAGCGATCCGGGGGCGCGACTCGTGCGGGCGGTGCGCGAAGCGGGGCATCCCGTGGTGCCCGTGCCGGGACCGTCGGCCGTGGCCACGGCGATCTCCGCCGCGGGCCTGTCTGCGGCGATGTTCGTGTTCGCGGGCTTCCTGCCGACGCAGGCTAAGGAGCGTCGCACCCGCCTCGCCGCGCTGGCGGCGTTGCCCGCGGCGCTCGTGTTCTACGAGGCGCCGCATCGCGTGCGGGCCACGGTGGCCGAGCTTGCGGCCACGCTCGATCCCGCGCGCACGCTGGTGGTGGGGCGCGAGCTGACGAAGACTTTCGAGTCGATCGTCTCGATGCCCCTGCGCGACGGGGAGGCCTGGATCGCAGTCGACCCGAACCACGAGCGCGGCGAGTTCGTCCTCATGGTGGACGAGCCGCTCGCGGCGGAGGGTGCCGCAGTACTCGACGCCGAAGGCGAGAAGTGGCTCCACGCCTTGTTGGCCGAGCTGCCGCCGGCACGCGCAGCGCGTGTGGTGGCCGCCGTGACCGGCACGAGCCGTGACGAGCTCTACCGGCGGGCGCTCGCGCGCAAGGGCGAGGCCACGTGACCGACCTCCTGTACGTGGAGGCGGCCGGGCGCCGCTTTGCCATCGAGCATGCCTGGATCGGCCCGGCGGATGCACCGCGCACCCTCGTGTTCCTGCACGAGGGCTTGGGCTCGGTGGCGATGTGGCGCGACTATCCCGCCAGGCTGTGCGAAGCCGCACACGCCCGCGGATTCGTGTTCTCGCGCCCGGGCTACGGGCATTCGACACCGCGCGAGCCGGCGGAGCGGTGGCCGCTCGACTATCTGCAGCGGCAGGCGCGCGACGTGCTCCCCGCCGTGCTCGCCGCCGCCGGCATCGGGCAGCCGGCGTGGCTCTTCGGTCACAGCGACGGCGCCTCGATCGCTCTGCTGCATGCGGCGTGGTTCCCGCGCCGCACCGCGGGCGCGATCGTGCTGGCACCGCACACCTTCGTCGAGGACGTGAGCATCACCGGTATCGAGGCTACCCGCGCCGCGTACGCGACGAGCGGCTTGCGTGCGCGCCTCGCCCGCTATCACGCGGATCCCGACTCGCCGTTCTACGGCTGGAGCGATGCATGGCTTGACCCGGGCTTCCGCGCCTGGAACATCGAGGCCGAGATGCGCCTCCTCGGCGTGCCGGTGCTCGCCATCCAGGGCGAGGGCGACGAATACGGCACCATGGCCCAACTCGATCGCCTCGCAACCGCATCGCCGCACGTGGCGCTCGCGAAGCTCGCGGCGTGCGGTCACACCCCGCAGCGCGACCAGCCGGACGCCGTCACGGCGCTCACCGTGGGCTTCATGGCCCGCCACCCGCACCCGCCCGGCGACGGGGTCGCAGGCAGGACATAACCCGGTAGAATCTAAGCACTTACTTCGCTCGAGGGGGAATCGGCAATGACGCAATCGAACATCGTGCGCGGGCTCGTGGCAGCGGGCGTGGCGCTGGCGGCCACCGCGGCCCTGGCGCAAGCGCCGCTCAAGATCGGCTTCATGGGCGAGTTGTCAGGCCCCCAGGGCGCCCTCGGGCAGGACCAGTACGACGCCTTCATGATGGTGGTGGAGGCCAACGGCGGCAAGCTGGGCGGCGTGCCGGTGCAGATCATCAAGGAGGACAGCCAGCTCAAGCCCGAAGTTGCGGTGCAGGTGGTGGACAAGCTCATCGAGAAGGACAAGGTGCCCATCATCACGGGCGTGACCTTCTCCAACGTGATGATGGCGGTCAACAAGAAGGTGACCGACCAGGAAGTGTTCCTGATCAGCTCCAACGCAGGCCCCGCGCCGATCGCCGGCGCGCAATGCACGCCGTTCTCGTATGTCGTCTCGTGGCAGAACGACAACCAGGCCGAAGTGATGGGCAAGTATGCCTCCGACAAGGGCTACAAGCGCGTCGTGCTGATGGCGCCGAACTACCAGTCGGGCAAGGACCAGCTCGCGGGCTTCAAGCGCTTCTTCAAGGGCGGCGAGATCGTCGAGGAGATCTACACGCCCCTCAATCAGCCGGACTTCTCGGCCGAGCTCGCGCAGGTGGCGTCCAAGAATCCCGATGCGATGTTCGTGTTCTATCCGGGCGGCCTCGGCGTGAACTTCATCCGCCAGTTCAAGCAGGCGGGCTTCGCCGGCAAGGTGCCGCTCATGTCGGCCTCCACCGCCGACGGCACCACGCTGCCCGCCGTGAAGGACGACGCGCTCGGCGTGCTCGCGGGCTCATTCTGGGCACCGGACTTCAACAACCCGGTGAGCAAGAAATTCGTGGATGACTTCGAGAAGAAGTACAACCGCATCCCGTCGCAGTATGCCGCCCAGTCGTACGACGCTGCGTTGCTGCTGGACTCCGCGATCGCCAAGGTGAAGGGCAACGTCGCCGACAAGAAGGCCTTCCAGGCCGCACTGCGCGCCGCCGACTTCAAGAGCCTGCGCGGCAACTTCAAGTTCAACACCAACGGCTTTCCGATCCAGGACTTCTACGTGTTCGAGGTCGCCAAGGATGCGAAGGGCCGCGTGAGCCTCAAGACCATCGCCAATCCGCTGAAGGACCACAAGGACGCCTACGCCACGCAATGCGCGATGAAGTAGCGCGCGCAAGCGCCCCCGCTGCCCGCGGCAGGGGCGCCCCTCCCCGGGCTTCCGGGCGATGACCCTCGGACTCTTCCTCACGCAGGCCTTGAACGGCCTGCAGTTCGGCATCCTGCTCTTCCTGCTGGCGGCCGGGCTCACTCTCGTGTTCGGGATCATGAACTTTGTGAATCTCGCGCACGGGTCGCTCTACATGATGGGGGCGTACTTCGCTGCGGCCGTGTTCGGCCGCACGGAATCGTTCCTGCTCGCTGCCGTCGTGGCCGTCCCGGCGACGATGCTCCTCGGCATCGTCGTGGAGCGCGTCGCGCTCATGCACCTGTATCGCCGCGATCACCTGGATCAGGTGCTCGCCACGTTCGGGCTCATCCTCTTCTTCAACGAGCTCGTGCGGATCGTGTGGGGCCCCTCGTCCGTGTACATGAATGCGCCCCCGTGGCTGTCGGGCACGGTGAACCTCTTCGGGTTGACCTATCCCGCGTATCGCTTCGCGATCATCGGCGTGGGGCTCGCCGTGGGGGCGGGGCTGTACGTCCTCATCCACCGCACGCGCGTGGGCATGCTGATCCGCGCCGGTGCCACGCATCCGGAGATCGTGGCCGCGCTGGGGGTCAACGTCCGCCTGCTCAACACGCTCGTCTTCGGCCTGGGCGCCGGGCTCGCCGGGCTTGCGGGGCTCATGGCGGGGCCGATCGTGTCGGTGCAGTCGGGCATGGGCGAGCCGATCCTGATCCTCACCCTCGTGGTGATCGTGACGGGCGGCGTGGGCTCCATCCGCGGTGCGTTCTACGGGGCGCTCATCGTGGGGATCGTCGATACCATCGGCCGCGCCTTCCTGCCGATGGTGCTGCGGGAGTTTCTCGAGCGGTCGCTCGCGCAGGCCGCGGGGCCGGCCATTGCGTCGATGCTGATCTACGTGCTGATGGCCGTGGTCCTCGCGTTCCGGCCACAGGGCCTGTTCCCGGTCCGCCACGGATAGCCCCCGTGGATACGCACGCGCGCCGGACATCGATCCGGGGGGTCGTGGCCGCCGCGATGCTCATCGGCCTGGCCCTCGTGCCGGTGCTCGCCGCAGCGTTCGGACAGCCGTACTACGTGACGCTCTTCACGCGCATCGTGATCCTCGCCATCGCGGCGGTGGGCCTCAACCTGATCCTGGGCTTCGGCGGACTCGTGAGCTTCGGACACGCGATGTACGTGGGCATCGGCGCCTACGCCGTGGGCATCCTCTCGTTTTACGGCGTGGACAGCGGCTACGTGCAGCTCGCCGCGGGGCTCCTGGTCGGCGGCGCGGTGGCGCTCGTGGTCGGCCTCGTGTGCCTGCGCACGAGCGGGATAGCCTTCATCATGATCACGCTGGCCTTTGCGCAGATGCTTTTCTTCCTGGCGGTGAGCCTGAAGCAGTTCGGCGGCGACGACGGCCTCGCCATCGCCTCGCGCAGCCAGTTCGGCTTCTTCTCGCTGCAAGGCAACGCGGCCCTCTACTACGCCGCGCTGGTCGTGCTCGTGGCGTGCCTCGCGGGCATCGCGCGCCTTGTCGATTCGCGCTTCGGGATGGTGCTGCGCGGGGCGCGTGCCAACGAGCGGCGCATGGCGGCGCTCGGCTTCCCGTTGCTGCGCTACCGGCTCACGGCCTACGTGATCTCCGCCCTCGTGTGTGTGGTGGCCGGCATGCTGCTCGCCAACCTCACCAAGTTCACGTCCCCGTCGTACATGGCATGGCAGGCCTCGGGCGACCTCATCGTGATGATCGTGCTGGGCGGGATGGGCACGGTGGTGGGCCCGGTGGCCGGCGCGATCGCGTTGCTCGTGACGGAGGAGCTCCTGGCATCGTGGACCACGCACTGGATGATCGTGCTCGGCCCGGCGATCGTGGTGATCGTGCTCACCGCCAAGCGAGGCATCTACGGCTATCTCGGCGACCTCGACGCGCGTCGCGGTGCCGCGGCTCGCGCTGCAGCCGCGGGCAGGAAGGAACCATGAACCTGCTCGATGTGCGCGGCCTCGTGAAGCGCTTCGGCGGCTTGACCGCCACCGATGGCGTCGACTTCGACGTCCGCGCCGGCGAGGTGCACGCGGTGATCGGACCCAACGGTGCGGGTAAGACTACGTTCGTCAACCTCCTCGCGGGCGAGCTCGGGCCCGACGCCGGCACCATCGCCTTCGACGGCCGCGACGTGACCGCGCTGCCGGTGTACCGCCGCGCGCTCGCGGGCCTCGGCCGCTCCTACCAGATCACCTCCGTGTTCCCCGAGTTCAGCGCCCTCACCAACGTCCTTCTGGCCGTCCAGGGCCACGCGGGCCACAGCTTCCGCTTTTTCCGCCCGCTCGCAGCCGAAACGGCGCTCTCCAGCCGCGCCCGCGAGGCGCTGCGCGAGGTCGGCCTCGCGGACAGGGCCGACGCGACAGTGGCGGAGCTCGCCCACGGCGAGCGGCGCCAGCTCGAGGTGGCGATGACGCTCGCCACGCGGCCCAAGCTCTTGCTCCTCGACGAGCCGATGGCTGGGATGAGCCTCGCCGAGTCGGCGCGGATGGTCGACCTCATCGCCTCGCTCAAGGGTCGCTACGGCATCCTGCTCGTGGAGCACGACATGGACGCGGTGTTCCGCCTCGCCGACCGCATCTCGGTGCTGGTGTACGGGCGCATCATCGCGTGCGGCGAGCCCGCAGTGATCCGCGACAATGCCGAAGTGCGGGCCGCCTACTTGGGCGACCAGGAGCTCGTGGCATGAGGCGCGCCGCCGCCCCCCGTCGCGCCTTCGCAAGCGAGGCCTGAATATGGCGCTTCTCGACGTCGCCGACCTCTCCGCGCACTACGGCTCGAGCCAAGTGCTCTTCGGCATGGCCTTCGCGGCCGAGGCCGGGCAGTGCGTCACGCTGCTCGGTCGCAACGGGATGGGCAAGTCCACGACCATCAAGAGCGTTCTCGGCATGTTGCCGGGCGCGCGGGGGAACGTGCGCTTCGCGGGACGGGACGTGGCTGGCTTGCCGTCGTATCGCATCGCGCAGGCAGGCATCGGCTACGTGCCCGAGATGCGGCAGATCTTTCCCACGCTCTCCGTGCGCGAGAACCTCGTGGCCACGAGTCGACTGCCCCGCGCACGCAGCGACAAGGACTGGACGCTCGAGCGTGTATACGGGCTCTTTCCGCGCCTCGCGGAGCGCGCGCGGCATCTCGGCAGCCAGCTCTCCGGAGGCGAGCAGCAAATGCTCGCCATTGGCCGCGCGCTCATGACCAATCCGCGGCTCCTGATCCTCGACGAGGCCACTGAAGGCCTGGCGCCGCTGGTGCGCGCGGAGATCTGGGGTTGCCTCGAGGCACTCAAGGGAGATGGCCTCACGCTCATCGTGGTGGACAAGAACATCGCGCCCCTCGCGCGGATCGCCGACCGCCACTACATCGTGGAGAAGGGACGCGTGGCCTGGCAGGGCGATTCGGCGTCGATGCTCGCCGATCCGCGCGTGCTGCGCGAGTACCTCGGCGTATAGCGACGCCGCGCCCGCTCGCT
>CALFEY010000436.1 GCA_937958295.1 uncultured Pseudomonadota bacterium | reverse complement strand
TGACCGGGGATCACGAGGGCGCCGACAGTGGGACGTTCGATGGGGATAGCATGATTCGTAACGCAAGTGCAGCGATGGCACAGAAGAAGAAGGGCGCGATGCGCGGGTGCGGCCGCACGCTGGCCGCGGCAGCTTCCGCAGCAGCGCTGCTGGTACCGGGACTCGCGAATGCGGAACTCGTCTGGAACCTCCAGCCGCCGGTCACGCCGATCGCGCAGCAGATGTTCGACCTGCATTCGTACATCTTCTGGATCTGCGTCGTCATCTTCATCGGCGTGTTCGGAGTGATGTTCTACTCGATCTACAAGCACCGCAAATCGGTGGGACATCCCGCCGCGCAGTTTCACGAGAACACGACCGTGGAAGTGGTGTGGACGGTCATTCCGCTGCTGATCCTCCTCTTCATGGCGTGGCCCGCGACCCGGACCATCCTCGCGATGAAGGACACCTCGGCGCCCGACGTCACCATCAAGGTCACCGGGTACCAGTGGAAGTGGGGCTACAACTATCTGCAGGAAGGCTTCGGCTTCTACTCCAACCTCGCCACGCCGCTGGCCCAGATCGAGGGCCGCGAGCCCAAGGGCCCAAACTACCTCCTCGAGGTCGACCAGCCGCTAGTGGTACCGGTGGACCAGCGCATCCGTCTCGTGATCACCGCCGACGACGTCATCCACGCCTGGTGGGTGCCGGCCTTCGGCGTGAAGCAGGATGCCATCCCGGGCTTCGTCCGCGACTCCTGGTTCAAGGCCGAGAAGGTGGGCACGTACCGCGGCCAGTGCGCCGAGCTCTGCGGCAAGGAGCACGCCTTCATGCCGATCGTCGTCGAGGTGAAGTCCAAGGAGGACTACGCCACCTGGGTCGCCGACCAGAAGCAGAAGGTCGCCGCACTCGCCGACGACCCCAACAAGCAATGGACCGAGGCCGAGCTGATGGCCAAGGGCGCAACGGTGTACACCGCCAATTGCGTGGCCTGCCACCAGACCAACGGCAAGGGCACACCGCCCGCCTTCCCGCCGCTCGACGGCAGCAAGATCGTCAACGGCCCGCCCGAGGGCCAGATCGACATCGTGCTGAACGGCAAGCCGGGCACGGCGATGCCGGCCTGGAAGCAGCTTTCCGACAGCGAGATCGCTGCGGTCATCACGTACACCCGTAACAGCTGGGGCAACAAGGCCGGCGCGGTCATGCCGGCGGCCGTCAAGGCGGCAAGGAAGTGACGCAAGCGAACCGCACGCGTCGTCCACTCAGGAGTCACGCATGAGCAGCATTCCGCACGATCACGCCCACGACGGCCACGGCCACGACGACCACGCGCACCATCCCACCGGGATCATGCGGTGGGTCACCACGACGAACCACAAGGACATCGGCACGATGTACCTGTTGTTCTCGCTGGGGATGTTCTTCGTCGGCGGCGTGCTGGCGCTCACGATCCGCACCGAGCTCTTCCAGCCGGGGATGCAGGTGGTGCATCCCGAGTTCTTCAACTCGCTCACCACGCTGCACGGCCTCATCATGATCTTCGGCGCGATCATGCCGGCCGCGGTGGGCTTCGCGAACTGGATGATCCCGATGATGATCGGGGCGCCCGACATGGCGTTCGCGCGGATGAACAACTGGAGCTTCTGGCTCCTCCCGCCCGCCGCCATCATGCTGATCGGCTCGTTCTTCGTGCCGGGCGGCGCCGCTGCCGGCGGCTGGACGCTCTATCCGCCGCTGTCGGTTCAGGCCGGCATGGGCACCGACCTCACGATCTTCGCCATCCACATCATGGGTGCCTCGTCGATCATGGGCTCGATCAACATCATTACGACCATCCTCAACATGCGCGCGCCCGGCATGACGCTCATGAAGATGCCGATGTTCGTGTGGACCTGGCTCATCACGGCCTACCTGCTCATCGCGGTGATGCCCGTGCTGGCCGGTGCGGTCACGATGCTGCTGACCGACCGTCACTTCGGCACGTCGTTCTTCAACGCCGCCGGCGGCGGCGACCCGGTGCTCTTCCAGCACGTGTTCTGGTTCTTCGGCCACCCCGAGGTGTACATCATGATCCTGCCGTCGTTCGGGATCGTGTCGGAGATCATTCCCACGTTCGCGCGCAAGCCGCTGTTCGGCTACGCGTCGATGGTCTACGCGGTGGCGTCCATTGCCATCTTGTCGTTCATCGTGTGGGCGCACCACATGTTCACCGTGGGCCTGCCCGCGGCGGGCCTGCTGTTCTTCATGTACGCCACGATGCTCATCGCGGTGCCCACGGGCGTGAAGGTCTTCAACTGGCTCGCCACGATGTGGCGGGGGTCGATGACCTTCGAAACGCCGATGCTGTTCTCGGTGGGCTTCCTGTTCCTCTTCACGATGGGCGGCTTCACGGGGCTTGTGCTCGCGATCACCCCGGTCGACATCCAGCTGCAGGACACCTACTACGTCGTGGCGCACTTCCATTACGTGCTCGTGGCCGGGTCGCTGTTCGCCTTCTTCGCCGGCGCCTACTATTGGCTGCCCAAGTGGACCGGCACGATGTACGACGAGACGCTCGGCAAGTGGCACTTCTGGGCCGCGATGATCACCTTCAACATCACGTTCTTCCCGATGCACTTCCTGGGCCTGGCCGGGATGCCGCGGCGCATCCCGGACTATGCCCAGCAGTTCACCGACTGGAACATGGTGGCCACCGTGGGGGCGTTCGGCTTCGGGATCTCGCAGCTCATCTTCGTATGGGTGCTGATCAAGTGCATGCGCGGGGATGGCGCCAAGGCGCCGGCCAAGCCGTGGGAAGGCGCCGACACGCTGGAATGGACGCTGCCGTCGCCGGCGCCGTATCACAGCTTCGAGACCCCTCCGGTCATCAAGTAGGGCGCCGGTGACCGCCAAGCCCGACCCGTCGACGTCGTCCCCGGACCGCGTGCGCGCCGCCAACGTGCGCACGGCGGTCGTGCTCGCGTCCATCGCCGTCGTCTTCTTCTTCGGCATCATGTTCGCGCGCTACATGGGTGACGGCGAGAGCGGCATGACGGTCCTCGGCGTCGCGGTGATGCTCTTCCTGGGTCTTGCCATCGGCCGCAACCTGTGGAAGGGGCGCCGCTCATGAGCAACGGCCCCACGCACGACCGTCCCGCCGCAGGCGAGTCGGCTGCAGGCGCGGTGCACGACCGGCGCGAGGATACCCGGCAGGCCAACCGCCGCATGCTGAAGCGCCTCGCCGTGGTGGCCGTGGGAATGTTCGGCTTCGGCTTTCTCCTCGTGCCTTTCTACGAGCAGATCTGCAATGTCACCGGGCTGCGCGAGATCGCGCGCGCCGACGTGGTCGAGAACACGCAGGTCGTCACGAGCCGTACCATCCGCCTCGAGCTCGACTCCAACGTGCGCCACCTCGACTGGGGCTTCCGCTCGCTGGAGCCCTTCGTCGACATCCATCCCGGCGAATTGCGCCAGGTGGTCTACGAGATCACCAACAACACCGGGCGGATGATCACGGGCCAGGCCATTCCGAGCTACGGCCCCCAGCACGCGGCGCCGTATTTCAAGAAGCTCGAGTGCTTCTGCTTTGCCAAGCAAACCCTGCAGCCGGGCGAGACGCGCAGGATGCCCGTGGTCTTCGTGATCGATCCGAAAGCCCCCGACGACCTCGGCACCATCACCCTGTCGTACACCTTCTTCGAAGTCGAGGGTGCGGCAACCGACATCCAGGGCGCGGTCAAGCCGCCCGAGACAAGCACCAAGACGAGGAGCAATTCATGAGCGCAGCGGCACCTGGCGCCACGCCCAGCTACTACATCCCGCAGCCTTCGCACTGGCCCATCACCGGTTCGATCGCGCTGCTGCTCATGGGCTCCGGCGCGGCATTCTGGTTCAACCAGTACCCCGCGGGCCACTGGATGGTGGCCGTGGGCTTCGCGGTGCTGCTCTACATGCTCTTCGGCTGGTTCGGCACAGTGATCGGCGAGTCGCAGGGCCGCCTGTACAGCAAGAAGGTCGACCTCTCGTTCCGCTGGAGCATGAGCTGGTTCATCTTCTCCGAGGTGATGTTCTTCGCGGCGTTCTTCGGCGCGCTCTTCTACATTCGCAACATCTCGGTGCCGGACCTCGGGAGCCTGTCCTCGAAGCTGCTGTGGCCCAACTACGCTGCGCAGTGGCCCACCGAGGGCCCGTATCTCACCGCGCCGTTCACGCCGATGGGCGCGATAGGCATCCCGCTCATCAACACGCTGCTGCTGCTGACCTCGGGCGTCACGCTCACCATCGCGCACCATGCCCTCAAGGCCGGCAACCGCGGCTCACTCAAGCTCTGGCTCTTCCTCACCATCCTGCTCGGCGTGACCTTCCTCGGCTTCCAGGCCTACGAGTACTACCACCTTCATCACGAGTACAACCTCAAGCTCAGCACGGGGGTGTACGGCTCGACGTTCTACATGCTGACCGGTTTTCACGGCGTGCATGTGGCCGTGGGCGCCACGATGCTGATCGTGATGTTCGGGCGCGTGCTCAAGGGTCACTTCGACGCCGAGCACCATTTTGCCTTCGAGGCCGCGGCCTGGTACTGGCACTTCGTGGACGTGGTGTGGCTGCTGCTCTTCGTCCTGGTGTACTGGATGGTCTGACGCTCCGGCGGATCGCGGCCGGCCGTGCGCCGGCCGGATCCGCGCGGCTACCTGATGCCGCCCGGCCCGATCCAGCCCATGTAGTACGAGACGATCAGAAACACCACCAGCGTGATCGACAGTCCCACGCGCAGCGTGAGCATCCATACCACGCGCTTGCCGCGTCCCGCATCGCGGTAGAGGAACACGAGGGCTGTGAAGAGCGCGACGACGATCGCAATGAGGATGGCAACGACGACGATTTTCATGGCGTCGCCAGTGTAAAGAATTCGCCGCATGTGCGCGGCCTCGCATGACGAATCCGCCCGCACACACGCCACCGGCGCCGCGCTCGCGTCGTCCAGCCCTGGTGCCAACCCTGGCCACGATCGTGGCCATCGCGCTCTTCGTCACCGCCGGCTTCTGGCAGCGTGATCGCATGGAACAAAAGCTCGCGCTGCGGGCCACGCTCGATGCCGCATCGGGTCAGGCGCCGGTGCCATTGCCTGCGGTGTCCGACTGGACGTCGTGGCGCTTCCGTCCCGTGAGCGTTACCGGGACATTCGATGCCGCGCACCAAATCCTGCTCGACAACAAGGTCCGTGCGGGACGCGTGGGCTACGACGTGATCACTCCGCTCACTCTCACAGACCGGCGCACGGTGCTCGTCGATCGCGGCTGGGTGGCGGCCGGGCCCTCGCGGGAGGCATTGCCATCGGTGCCTCCGCCGGTGGATGTGGTGACCTTGACCGGGCGGGTGAACCTGCCGCCGTCGGCCTATCTCGAGCTTGCGCCCGATACTGCGTCGGGCCCCGTGTGGCAAAACCTCGACTTCGCCCGCGCCGGCAAGCTCGTGAACGCCGCGTTGCTGCCGGTGATCGTGGAGCAGACGCTGCCCGCACGCCCGGGAGACGATCTCGCCCGCGACCGCACGCCGCCCGATTTCGGCGTGGACAAGCACCGGATGTACATGGTGCAGTGGTTTACGTTTGCCGCCATGGCCGCCGGGCTGTGGGCCTGGTTCACATTCCGCCGCCCGCGATGAGCTTGCCGCCCCCCGTTCCTCCTCTCGCGCCCGCGGACGCCGCGCGTTCCGGCATGACGCGTCGCAATCGGCGCACGCTCATCCTCCTCGCGCTCGTCACCATCGCGCCCGTCATCGCCTCATACACCGCCTATTACCTCCTCCCGCGCGACAAGCAGGCCAACTACGGCGAGTTGCTCGAGACCCGGCCGGCGCCCGACGTGCGCGGCCTGCGCGAAGGCAAGGCCGCGGCGCTGACCGATTTGCGCGGGAAGTGGGTGCTTGCGATGGCGGCGCCGGCTGCCTGCGATGACGCCTGCACGAAGGCGCTGTATGCCACCCGCCAGGCCCGCACCATCCAGGGGCGCGAGATGGAGCGTGTCCAGCGCCTGTGGATCGTCACGGACGACGTGCCGCCGTCCGCCGCGCTCCTCGCCGCGCACCCGGACCTCGTGGTGCTGTCCTCCGGCCACGGGTTGTCCGCCTTTCCTGCTGGCGGGCAGCGCCTCTATCTCGTGGACCCCCTGGGCAACCTGGTGCTCGCATATCCCCGCGACCCCGACATCAAGGCGCTGGGGCGCGACATTTCCCGCCTCCTGCGCGCCTCGCGGATCGGCTAGCCACCGGGCCCAACCCCGCCGCCGGTGTAAAATGGAAGGCTAGGCGCGCCCCCACCGCGCGCTTCCTGCCCATGACCGCCCTCGCTCTCGCCGAAAGTCGATTCCGCCAGTTCCTCGCGCTCACCAAGCCGCGGGTGGTATCGCTCATCGTGTTCTGCGCGGTGATCGGCATGTTCCTCGCGGCGCCGGGGCTGCCGCCGGCGGGCGTCGTGTTCGCCGCCACCGTCGGGATCGCGCTCGTGGCCGGGGCCGCCGCCGCGGTCAACTGCCTCGTCGAGCAGAAGATCGACGCGGTGATGCAACGCACCCGGGGCCGGCCGCTGCCGCGGGGCGAGGTCACGTCCGCGTCTACGCTCGTGTTCGCCGCCATCGTCGGCGGGGTGGGCCTGTGGATCCTTCATCAGTTCGTCAATCCGCTCACCATGTGGCTCACGCTGGCCACGTTCGTGGGCTACGCCGTCATCTACACGGTCCTCCTCAAGCCGGCCACCCCGCAGAACATCGTGATCGGCGGGGCCTCGGGCGCCATGCCGCCGGTGCTCGGCTGGGTCGCGGTGGCCAACGACATCGCGCCCGAGGCGCTCCTGCTCTTCCTCATCATCTTCG
>CALFEY010000435.1 GCA_937958295.1 uncultured Pseudomonadota bacterium | reverse complement strand
TCGCGACGGCGGTCGACCAGGGCGACACTCCCGCCGTTTGCTTCGAAGGCCGCCGCGAGGGCGCGCCCGAGGTTGCCGCTGGCGCCGGTGATCATGACCACGGAGGGCATCGTCGTCTTCTCCTGCAGGGGGGTCAGCGGGCGGGCAGCACGGTACCGGCGCAGTCGCCGAAGCCGATGCGGCGGAAGCCTGCTCGCTCGCAATGGCCGCGCAGGATCACCGTGTCGCCGTCCTCGAGGAAGCTGCGCTTCTCGCCGTTGGCGAGCTGCAGCGGCTGGCGACCGCCTTGTGCGAGCTCGAGCAACGAGCCGCCCTGCGCCGGATCGGGGCCGGACTGCGTGCCGGAGCCCAGGAGGTCACCGGGCATGAGGTTGCAGCCGTTGACCGTGTGGTGCGCCACGAGCTGCGCGAGTGTCCAATAGCTGTCGCGAAAGTTGGACTCCATGAGGCGCTGCGGGCCGGTGCCGGCCTCCCGCATCGCGGGCGTTTCGAGCCAGACCTCGAGGGCGATGTCGAGGGCACCCCGCGTGCGGTTGTCGTCGTCGTCGAGGTAGGGCAGGGGCTGTGGATCGCCGGCCGGACGCACGAAGGGCGCGCGGAACGGCGCGAGTGCCTCCATCGTCACGATCCACGGCGAGAGCGTGGAGGCGAAATTCTTGGCAAGGAAGGGGCCGAGCGGCTGGTACTCCCAGGCTTGCAGGTCGCGGGCCGTCCAGTCGTTGAACAGGGCCAGGCCGGCGACGTGCGCCTCGGCCTCGTCCATGGGGACCGGCGTGCCGAGCTCGTTGCCGCGCGCGACGACGATGCCGAGCTCGAGCTCGTAGTCCATCCGCTTCGAGGGGCCGAACACGGGCGCGTCGGCATCGGGCGGCTTCGACTGGCCGCGGGGACGGACTACCGGCGTGCCGCTCGGCACGATCGACGAAGCCCGTCCGTGGTAGCCGATGGGCACCCACTTGTAGTTCGGCAGCAGCGGATTGTCGGGACGGAACTGGCGTCCCACGCTGGTGGCATGGTGAAGGCTCGTATAGAAGTCGGTGTAGTCGCCGATCGTGCAGGGCAGCGCCAGTTCCACGGCCGCTTGCGGATAGACGAAGCGGCGCACCCGAGCCTCCTCCCGGCTGCCCGCGCGCAGCGCCCGCGAAAGGGTCATGCGCAGCCCCTGCCGCGCCGGCGCGCCCAGCGCAAGGAGGGCATTCATGTCGCTTGCTGCCGTGAAGCCGGCGGCTGTCACGTCGACGACCGCGTCGCCGATGGCCACCCCGATGTGCAGCTCGGCATCGCCGCGACGGCGGAAGCGGCCGAGCGGCAGATTCTGCAGGGGGAAGTCGGTGTCGGCCGCGTTGGCCGATTCGACCCAGCTCGAAAGCGCCGGATCGTGGGTCTCGTCGATCGGGCTCATGCCGGATTGATCACGCCGCGGCGGATTTGGTCGCGCTCGAGCGATTCGAAGAGCGCCTTGAAGTTGCCTTCGCCGAAACCCTCGTCGCCGCGGCGCTGGATGAATTCGAAGAAGACCGGCCCCAGCACTGCGCCCGAGAAGATCTGCAGCAGCAGGCGCGGCGAGCCGTCGGTGGCGCCGTCGAGCAGGATGCCGCGGGAGCGCAGCGACTCCACGTGCTCGTCGTGGCCGGGCAGGCGCTCCTCGAGCATCTCGTAATAGGTGTCCGGCGGGGGCGTCATGAGCGGCACGCCCGCTGTGCGCAGGCTGTCGATGGTGGCCCGCAGGTCATCGGTGAGCAGGGCGATATGCTGGATGCCCTCGCCGTTGAATTGCATCAGGAACTCCTCGATCTGCCCGGTGCTCTTCGAGGCCTCCTCGTTGAGCGGGATGCGAATCTTGCCATCTGGCGCCGTCATCGCCTTCGAAGTGAGCCCGGTGTACTCGCCCTTGATGTCGAAGTAGCGGATCTCGCGGAAGTTGAAGATCTTCTCGTAGAAGCCCGCCCAGTACGCCATGCGCCCGCGATACACGTTGTGCGTGAGGTGATCGATAAGCTGGAGGCCATGTCCGCGCGGATGGCGATCCACCCCTTCGACGAACTTGAAGTCGATGTCGTAGATCGACGTGCCGTCGCCGTAGCGATCGATGAGGTAGAGCGGCGCGCCGCCGATCCCCTTGATCGCCGGCAGCTTGAGCTCCATGGGTCCTGGCGGCAGGTCGATGGGCTGTGCGCCCAGGGCCAGCGCCCGCTGGTACGCCTTGTGCGAGTCGCGCACGCGAAAGGCCATGCCGCACGCCGAGGGGCCGTGCTCCGCTGCGAAGTACGAGCCCACGCTCTGCGGCTCGTTGTTCACGATGAAGTTGATCTCACCCTGGCGGAAGAGGGCGACATCTTTCGAGCGGTGCTGTGCGACCTTGACGAAGCCCAGCGCCGTGAAGGTGTCCTCGAGGACACCCGGCGTCGGCGAGGCGAACTCCACGAACTCGAAGCCGTCGAGGCCCATGGGGTTGTCGAAGAGGTCGCCCATCGCGTGCTCCTTCCCGGTGGCTGGTCCGTCAGTTGCCGGTGGTGGGCGTGACGGCACTGCCGAGGGTGTCGAACAGGCTGCCGGCCGCGCCGCTCATGCTCGCGGCGGCGGGAGCGGCGGGCTCGGCGTGGCCCACCGCCACGCTCGCCGTGTAACTGACAGCCGCGCCCTCGAGGGTCGTGGCCGCGATGCTCACCTGGTACGTCCCCGCGAGGAATTGCTTGCCATCGGTACGGCGCAGGTAAGTGTAGCCACTGCTGATGTACTGCCCGTACTTGCCCGTGGCGATGTCAGCGCCCGGGGCCGGCTCCTTCACCGTCACGCCGGTGATGCGCACCGCATCGGCGAAGTGATGCATCAGCACGAGGTAGGCGGCATCGGTGCTCGGCGCCCACTGAAAGGCCCGCTCGATAGACCCCACGGGCGCCGTCGAAGCGCTGGCCGTGAGCATCGTGCCCGAGGGCGGCGACGGGTCGAACGGGTAGGCGACCGCCATCAGCTTCTGCGACACCGTGAACGTGTCGTAGGACCAGTAGAGCTTGCCCGGCGGAGCAGTGGAGCCGGAGCCCTTCGGCGGCCAGTCCGTGCCGAAGCTGTTCTGCACGAGAAGCGCCCCCGTCTTGCCGGGCGTGCCCAGCGTGTCGTCGTAGCCCACGATCAGCTGGCCGTGCCCGGAGTTGGGAATGAGGTTGGCGGCGACGTCGTAGAACACGCCGTCGGTGACCGCCACGCTCTTGCCGTAACTCTTGAAGACCGCGCCGGAGAACGCCACGGCCTGGTCGTTTGCGAGGTAGCCCTTGATGAGGGCGAGGGCATCGGGGTTGGATATGTTGAACGTCGCGAAGCTGCCTATGCGCAGGCGCTTCGCATCGGGCCAGGTCTTGTTGAGGTCGATCGAGGCGAAGTAGGAACACAGCGGCTGGTAGGGCACGTCGGCGGTGGTGGGGCTGCCGTAGCCGATCATGCGCGACAGGTACGGGAGGGCCTTGCCCACCGAGCAGGTGGCGAAGCCGTCCTTGATGGCCAGCGCGAATTGGTAGGCGGCACTCATCTCGTTGCCCGGTTGCGCGGCATCCCACTTGATCGAGCCATCCGGGTTGCGCGCCGCGGTATACGAGCCCAGGCCATAGCCGAACGACTGCGCTTCACAGCTGCCGGGCGACCCCGGGGAATCCGCCGTGCCTTGTTGAGCCACGGCGGGGGTGTTGGTGAGCAGGTGCGACGACTTGATCGAGATCGGTCCGGGCGGGACGCGCAAGGCCTCCACCGGAAGGGCCTGGGGCGCGATGTTGAACTCATCCACGTCGACCATCGAGCCGAACTTGCCCTCGTCGACGACCGGCGGGGCGGGGGACACGTCATCGCCGCAGCCGTGCAATCCGGCAAAGGCGACGAGGGTGGCGGCGGCGAGGGTAGCGGTAGCGAGCTTGCTGCGGTGGAACGAAGACATGGATTCCCGGAAAATGGAGGAGATATCGGATGCCTTATCATTTGCGGCGGCATGGCGGCGAGGCATTGACGTGCGCCTGCATCGCCCCAATTCTAGTCGACAACGCAGCACGCGCCCACTCGCTAACGGACTTCGCATGACCGACGATACCCCCCCTCAAGCCTCGGCAGCCGCCGAAACGCGCGGCTTCCAGGCCGAGGTGAAGCAGCTGCTTCACCTCATGATCCATTCCCTCTACAGCAATCCCGAGATCTTCCTGCGCGAGCTTGTGAGCAACGCTGCCGACGCCGTGGACAAGCTCAAGTTCGAGGCGCTGAAGCACCCCGACTATTACGAGCGCGAGCCCGACCTGCGCATCGCCGTGAGCTACGACCGCGAGGCCCGCACGATCACCGTTCGCGACAACGGCATCGGCATGTCCTTCGACGAGGTGGTGACCAACATCGGCACGATCGCCAAGTCGGGCACCCGCGAGTTCTTCGCCTCGCTCTCGGGGGACGAGGCCAAGGACGCCCGCCTCATCGGCCAGTTCGGCGTGGGGTTCTATTCGTCGTTCATCGTGGCCGATCGCGTGGTGCTCACCACGCGCCGCGCCGGCCTGCCGGCCGGCGACGGCGTGCGGTGGGAGTCCTCCGGCGAGGGTGAGTACAGCATCGAGCGCATCGACCGTCCCGAGCGCGGCACCGAGGTCACGCTGCACCTGCGCGAAGGCCAGGACGATTTCCTGTCGCGCTACCGCCTGGCGGCGCTCATCCGCAAGTACTCCGATCACATCGCGGTGCCCATCGTGATGCGCAAGGAAGTGTGGGACGAGGAGCAGAAGGGCTACCGCGCCACCGACGAAGACGAGACCGTGAACCAGGCGAGCGCGTTGTGGGCG
This sequence comes from uncultured Pseudomonadota bacterium, assembly GCA_937958295.1. GTDB lineage: Bacteria > Pseudomonadota > Gammaproteobacteria > Burkholderiales > Casimicrobiaceae > VBCG01. The sequence goes on along the minus strand of CALFEY010000435.1, from coordinate 1,319 downwards.
CGCCCGCGGCAGGACATCACCGCCGAGCAATACGAGGAGTTCTACCGGCACGTCGCCCACGACGGCACCTCGCCGCTCGCGCACCTGCATGCGCGCATCGAGGGCCGATCGGAATACACGCTGCTGCTGTACATCCCCTCCGTGCCGCCGTTCGACCTGTGGGACCGCGAGCACCGGCACGGCGTCAAGCTTTACGTGCGCCGGGTGTTCATCATGGACGATGCCGACCAGCTCGTCCCGCCGTTCCTGCGCTTCGTGCGCGGGGTGGTGGACAGCAACGACCTGCCCCTCAACGTGTCCCGCGAGATCCTGCAGGAGTCGCGCGATGTCGAGACCATACGCAGCGGCCTCACCAAGCGCGTGCTCGATCTGCTCGAGTCCCTCGCCGCCGATGACAAGGAGAAGTACGCCACCTTCTGGGGCGCCTTTGGCCAGGTGCTGAAGGAAGGCTTCGTCGACGACCTCGGGCACCGCGACAAGCTCGCCCGCCTCGTCCGCTTTGCCTCCACCCATGGCGGCACGCAGGCGCAGGACGTGAGCCTCGCCGACTACGTATCGCGCATGAAGGACAAGCAGGACGCCATCTACTACGTGACAGGCGACAGTTACGCCGCCGCCGCGGGTAGTCCGCACCTCGAATTCTTCCGCAAGAAGGGCATCGAGGTGCTGATCCTGGCCGATCGCATCGACGAGTGGGTGGTGGGCTCGCTCACCGAGTTCGAGGCCAAGCCGCTGCGCTCAGTGGCCAAGGGCGCCCTCGACCTGGCCGGTCTCGCCGACGCCGAGGAGAAGGCCGCGCAGGAGCAGGAGGCCACCGCGCTCAAGCCGCTTACCGAGCGCCTGGCCAAGGCCCTGGGCGAGCGGGTCAAGGAAGTACGGGTCACGCATCGCCTCACCGACTCGCCGGCGTGCCTCGTGGTGGGCGAGGGCGAGCTGTCCGCCAACCTCGAGCGCATGCTCAAGGCTGCGGGCCAGAAGGCCCCGAGCGTGGTACCGATCCTCGAGATCAACCCGCGCCATGCGCTCGTGCGGCGCATCGAGGCCGAGCCCGACGACAAGGTCGCCGACTGGGCCAGCGTGCTCTTCGACGAGGCCCTGCTCGCGGAGGGGGCGCAGCTCGCGGATCCCGCGGCCTTCGTGCGCCGCCTGAACGCGCTGGTATTCGACGCCGTGCCCGCCGCCTCGACGGCGGCCGCGGGCGCGCCGGCGCCCCAGTCGCCCGCCAGCGAGGATGCCTGACGCCATGACGTCCTCGCAGCCGGTCGACTTCGCGACCATTCCGCACCACGGGCTGCCGGCGCTGCTGTCGGCCATGCCCA
>CALFEY010000434.1 GCA_937958295.1 uncultured Pseudomonadota bacterium | reverse complement strand
GCAGGGTGGGGGGGTGCATCACGGGGTGTCCTGAAGTTAGGGAGCAGCGGCGAGCCTGTCGACGCCGGCGCGGGCCGGCTGCGACGACTGTGCTCTACAGTCGCCGGAACGCGACTCGTCGCGATCGGGTTCGGAGCGGGCCTGCGCACATCTGGCGGAAGGACTCGCTCGTGCCCTCTCAAGTGGTAGCGGCGCACGCATGGATCAAGTATGCGCCCGCGTGGGAGCGATCGCGAGATGCAATGCAAACTGGCGCAACCGACGCACGCAATGGACGCCGGCACAGCGCCGCGACGGCGCCCTCCAAGACGCCGGCATGGAGTGCGCCCCGGCGCATGCCGGCGCGAACCGTCGATCAGCGCCCGGGGGTGCCGACGATCTCCTCGAACTTGGCGGGGACGTCCTTGACCTGCGCCCTGCCGAGCACCCAGTCGACGACGTTGTGCTCCACGGCCATCCCTTCGAAATCGGCGAGCCGCTCCGGCTTTTCGTAATGCCAGCGCACCACGGCGTCGGGCTGCTCGTAGGTCTGCGCGAGCTCCTGCACCATCGCCTTGACCTGCACCGGCTTGGCTTCGAGGCCTTCCTTGCGCACGATCTCGCCGAGGATGAGGCCCAGGGCCACACGCTCCTCCGCCTGCTTCTCGAACATGGAAGGCTCGAGCTTGATGTCCTCGGGCTTCATCCCCTGCTGCTGCAGCTGGCCGGCCATGCGCCGCATGAGCTGCTGCGTTTCGTCCACCACGAGCGACTTGGGCAACGCGAGTTGCGACTTCTCGCGCAGCGCGCGCATGGCCTGATCGCGCAGCATCGTGTCGACCTTGCGCTTGAGCTCGAGCTTCAGGTTGCTCTCGACCTCCGACCGCAGGTCGTCGACGTTGCCGGACTTGATGCCGAAGGCCGTGGCGAACGCGCCGTCCAAGGGCGGGACGTCGGGGCGCGAGACTTCCTTGGCGCTGATCTCGAACTGCGCCACTTTGCCCGCGACTTCCTTGCCGTGATAGTCGGCGGGGAACGTGAGGTCGAACGTCTTGGTGTCACCGGCCTTCATGCCGGCCACGGCCGCCTCGAACTCGGGCAGCATGCGGCCCTCGCCCACGGCGATGTCGAAGTCCTTGGCCTGCCCGCCGGCGAATTCCACGCCGTCGATCTTGCCCGTGAAGTCGACCTTCACGCGGTCGCCGCTGATCGCGCCGTCGGTGGCCGGATGGAAGGTCGCGCGCTGGCGGCGCAGGACGTCCACGGTGCGGTCGACGTCGGCCGCAGTGACCTCCACCTGCGGCCGCTCGATCGTGGCCGACGCGATGTCGCCCACGGTGACATCGGGATACACCTCGAAGATGGCGGAGAACTCGAGCGCCGTATCCGGGGCCGTCTTGTTGGCCGCGGGCTCGATGCGCGGGTAACCGGCCACGCGGAGGTTCTGCTCGCGGATCGCATCGGCGAAGCTGGCCTGGACGGCATCGGAGATGACGTCGGAGCGCACCTGCGGGCCATATTGCTGCTCGACCATCCGGATCGGCACGTGGCCCGGCCGGAAGCCGGGCACCTTCACCGTCTTGGCGAGGCGCGCGAGACGCTTGCCGACTTCACCATCGATCTGCGCGAGGGGCACGGCAACGTGCAGCCGGCGCGAGAGGTCGCCCAAATTTTCCAACGTGGTTTGCATACGCAGTTCCTGGAATTCTCGTGGTGCGAAAGGGGGGACTCGAACCCCCACGGGTTGCCCCGCCAGCTCCTAAGGCTGGTGCGTCTACCAATTCCGCCACTTTCGCGCGCGGGACGCCGGGGGCGCCGTACAACCGGCTCATGACTCGTCAACCAGAAGACGCGTCCGCCGAACGGGTTAGTATAGCAGGAGAAGGGATTCCATCGCGTGAGCGTAGGCCATTACGAGAACTTCCCGGTGGCCTCGCGCCTCGTGCCTGCGGCACTGCGTCCGGCCATCGTGGCGATCTACCGTTTCGCCCGTGCGGCCGACGACCTGGCGGACGAGGGCGATGCCACGCCCGCGCAGCGCGTGGAGGCGCTCGCCGCCTTCGGCCGCGCCCTCGATGCCATCGAAGCGGGCGCCACGCCGTCCGCCGCGCCCTTCCCCGCATTGGCGCACGCGATCCGCACGCATGCGCTGCCCATGAGCCCGTTGCGCGATCTCCTGTCGGCATTCACGCAGGACGCGACGGTGGGCCGCTACGCCACCTACGCCGACGTGCAGGACTACTGCCGGCGCTCGGCCGATCCCGTGGGCCGTCTCCTCCTCGCGCTCTACGGCGCGGACCGCGGCGCCGATCGCGACGACAGCCTCGCGCGAAGCGACGCGGTGTGCACGGGCCTGCAACTCGCCAACTTCTGGCAGGACGTGGCCATCGACTGGCGCAAGGATCGCGTCTACCTGCCGCAGGAAGACCTCGACCGCTTCGGCGTGGGCCTCGCCCACATCGCCGAAGGCCGCGTCGATGCGCGCTGGCGAGCGCTGATGGCCTTCGAAACGGCGCGCGCCCGCGCCCTACTCCAGCGCGGCCCGGCCCTCGCCCGGCGCCTGCCGTGGCGGCTGCGCCTCGAGCTCTCCGCGGTGATCGCCGGCGGCACGCGCATCCTCGACCGCATCGATGCCGTGGGCGGCGACGTCTTCAACCAGCGGCCCATCCTGCGCACCGGCGACTGGTGCGCGGTGGCGTTCCGCACGCTCGTTCCCGCCCGTGTCCGCGACGTGAGCTCCGTGTCCGCATGACCCCCGACGAGTATTGCCAGCAGAAGGCCGCGCAGAGCGGCTCGAGCTTCTACTACAGCTTCCTCTTCCTGCCGCCGGAGCGGCGTCGCGCCATCACCGCGCTGTACGCGTTCTGCCGCGAGGTCGACGACGTCGTCGACGAGATCCGCGACACCGGCGTGGCCCAGGCCAAGCTTGCCTGGTGGCGCCAAGAGATCGCGCGCGTGTTCGCCGGTGCGCCGGATCATCCGGTCGGCAAGGCGCTCGTCCCCGTGGTGCGCGATTTCGCATTGCCGCACGAGCATTTCGAGGCCGTGATCGACGGCATGGCGATGGACCTCACGCAGACCCGCTATCTCGATTTCGCGGGGCTCGAGCTGTACTGCCACCGCGTGGCCGGCGTGGTCGGCTTGATGTCGGCGGAGATCTTCGGCTACACCGATCCCGCGACGCGCGGCTACGCGCGCGACCTCGGCGTGGCGTTCCAGCTCACCAACATCTGCCGCGACGTGGGCGAGGATGCACGCCGTGGCCGCATCTATCTGCCGCACGAGGATCTCGCGCGCTTCGGGGTGACGGCGAATGCCCTCATGCGCGCGGAGTACACGCCCGCCTTTCGCGAGCTGATGGCTTTCGAGGTGGGCCGCGCGCAGCAGTGGTACGACCGCGCGTTGGGGCAGCTGCCCACCGTCGATCGCGCGCCGCAGCGCGCCGGCCTCGTGATGGCGGCGATCTACCGCACCCTGCTCCACGAGATCGCCCGCGACGGCTACCTGGTGCTCGACCGGCGGACGTCGCTCACGCCGGTGCGCAAGCTGTGGATCGCGTGGAAGACGGCGCGCCGGTCGCGATAATCGGCGGCGGCTACGCGGGATGCGCCGCGGCGGTCACGCTGGCCGAAGCCGGCGTGCCATGCGTGCTCCACGAAGCGGCGCCGACGCTCGGCGGACGCGGGCGGCGCGTGGTGAAGGATGGACTCGCGCTCGACAACGGCCAGCACCTGTTGCTCGGCGCCTACGCCGAAACCTTCGCGCTCGTGGCGAAGGTCACGCCGGCAGGTCACGCCCGGCCCTACTCGCGGCGGCCGCTCGCCCTCGTGCCGTTCGGCTCCGGCCAGCGGGACGCGATCTCGCTCGTCGTGCGCCGCGCCCCGGGGCGCCTGGGACTCGCGATCGGCCTGCTCACCGCCGGCGGGCTCACCTGGCGCGAGCGCATGGCGAACGTCGCGTGGTTTCGCGCGCTCGAGCGCAGCGGCTTCGTGCGTCCCCGCGGCGAAACCGTGGCGAAGATGCTGAAGACGTTGCCGCGCAACGTGGCCGAGCGGCTGTGGGAGCCCCTGTGCCTGGCCGCCCTCAACACGCCCGCGAAGACGGCCTCGGCACAGGTCTTCGCCAACGTGCTGCGCGCATCCTTCACGCGCGATGGCGCCGACTGCGACTTCGTGCTGCCCACCACGGACCTGAGCGCGTTCCTGCCCGAGGCCGCGGCGGCCTACGTGCGGGCACGCGGCGGCGTGGTCGAGACCGGACGCACGATGCGCGTCGTGCGCGCGGCCCGCGACGGCGTGGTGGTGGCGGCGGGCGACACCGCCCTTCAGGCGCGCGCCGCGATCGTGGCCACGGCTCCGCACCGGCTCGCGACCGCCTTCGCCCCCGAGGCCC
>CALFEY010000433.1 GCA_937958295.1 uncultured Pseudomonadota bacterium | reverse complement strand
TTACTGAATCACCTTGGCCACGACGCCGGCGCCGACCGTGCGGCCGCCCTCGCGGATGGCGAAGCGCAGGCCCTCTTCCATCGCGATCGGCTGGATCAGCGTCACCGTCATCGCAATGTTGTCCCCAGGCATCACCATCTCCGTCCCCGCCGGCAGCTCGCAGCTGCCCGTCACGTCCGTCGTCCGAAAATAAAACTGCGGCCGATAGCCCGGGAAGAACGGCGTGTGACGCCCCCCCTCTTCCTTCGACAGGATGTACACCTCGCACGTGAACTTCGTGTGCGGCGTGATCGACCCCGGCTTCGCCAGCACCTGACCACGTTCCACTTCTTCGCGCTTGGTGCCGCGCAGCAGCACCCCCACGTTGTCGCCCGCTTGACCTTGGTCCAGGAGCTTGCGGAACATCTCCACTCCCGTGCACACCGTCGCCAGCGTCGGCTTCAACCCCACGATCTCCAGGTTGTCGCCCACCTTCACGATCCCCCGCTCCACCCGGCCCGTCACCACCGTGCCGCGGCCCGAAATCGAGAACACGTCTTCCACCGGCATCAGGAACGCTCCATCCACCGCACGCTCCGGCGTGGGAATGTAGCTGTCCAGCGCTTCCGCCAGCTTGAAGATCGAACCTTCGCCCAGGTCGCCCTTGTCGCCTTCCAGCGCAAGCTTCGCCGAACCAATCACGATCGGCGTGTCGTCACCCGGAAACTGGTACTTGGAGAGCAACTCGCGGACTTCCATCTCGACCAGCTCCAACAGCTCCTTGTCGTCGACCATGTCCGCCTTGTTCATGTACACAATGATGTACGGAACACCCACCTGACGCGCCAGCAGAATGTGCTCGCGCGTTTGCGGCATCGGACCGTCCGCCGCCGACACCACCAGAATCGCCCCGTCCATCTGCGCCGCGCCCGTGATCATGTTCTTCACGTAGTCCGCATGCCCCGGGCAATCCACGTGCGCGTAGTGACGGTTCTGCGTCTCATACTCCACGTGCGCCGTGTTGATCGTGATCCCCCGCGCCTTCTCTTCCGGCGCGTTGTCAATCTGGTCGTACGCCTTCGCCTCGCCACCGAACTTCTTCGACAGCACCGACGTGATCGCCGCCGTCAGCGTCGTCTTCCCATGATCCACGTGACCGATCGTCCCCACGTTCACGTGCGGCTTGTTACGCTCAAATTTGCCCTTGGCCATGTCTGTGCGTCCTGTTCGTCTCTACCTGGTTTTTCCCGCTGGAAATCGTCCGGCTCCGCCAGCGATCTCCAGGTGATCATCCGGCGAAAAGTCGGGTTTCACTTTTCGCCGTCTACTTTTTGGTGCCCATGGCGTGGATTGAACACGCGACCTCTCCCTTACCAAGGGAGTGCTCTACCACTGAGCTACATGGGCGGTACATGCAATGCCGTATTCGCCTGCTGCTTGCAGCCTGTCTTGCGACCTGGAGCGGGTGAAGGGAATCGAACCCTCGTCGTAAGCTTGGAAGGCTTCTGCTCTACCATTGAGCTACACCCGCGCGGCGTCTTAATGGTGGAGGGGGAAGGATTCGAACCTTCGAAGGCAGAGCCGACAGATTTACAGTCTGTTCCCTTTGACCGCTCGGGAACCCCTCCCGCAGTTTTTCGACCGCAGAAACGCGCGATTCTAGCAGCTTTTCGCGATCACGGTCAAACGCACCGGTGCGGCGCGCGGCAGGCCTGCCGCGGGACTTCCCTTTGGAATCAGGGCGTTGACCGGGCGGCCTGGCGCGACGCTGCGGGGGTTCCGGCGCCGGCCGCCGGCGTGGCCGGCGTCGGGTCGGGGGGCGCCGCGATCCGCCGGACGCGCCGCGCCGGCAGGCGTACGGCGAACACGCTGCCTTTGCCGGGCTCGCTCGTGATCTCGAGCTCGGCGCCGTGGCGCAGCAGCACGTGCTTGACGATGGCGAGGCCAAGGCCGGTGCCGCCGGTGGCGCGGGAGCGGGAGCGATCCACTCGATAGAAGCGCTCGGTCAGGCGGGGAATGTGCTCCGGATTGATGCCGATCCCGGTGTCGGTGACCGAGAACACGCCCGAGCCGTCGCCATCCACCCGCCAGCCGAGGGTGATGGTGCCCCCGGCCGGCGTGTAACGGATGGCATTGGACACGAGGTTGCCGAAGGCGCTCGCGAGCTCCTCGCGGCTGCCCTGCACGAGCGCGCCGTCGGCCACGTCGACGTGCAGCTCGTGCCGTCCCTGCGAGAGCCCGCGCGCGTCGGCGGCCACCGCCTCCACGAGGGAGCCGACGGGGAAGGACTCTTCCGCCAGCGGGTTCTGCTCGCTCTCCAGTGCCGACAGCGTTAGGAGGTCCTCGACCAGCCGCTGCATGCTCGCCGACTGCTCGCGCATGAGCTCGAGGAAGCGCGCGCGCTGCCGCTCGTCGAGGTCGAGCTCCTGCAACGTCTCGATGAACCCGCTGATCACGGTCAGCGGGGTCTTGAGCTCGTGCGACACGTTGGCGATGAAATCGCGGCGCATGCGCGCCACCGCCTCCATCTGCGTCACGTCGCGTGCGATGAGGAGCTTCTCGGCCACGCCGAAGGGCACGACCTGAATGGCCAAGGTGATCGCGGCGTCGCGCTGCGAGTCGATGACGATGCCGTCGCGGTAGTCGCCGGCCTCGAGATAGCGCACGAACGCGGGCGCGCGCACGAGGTTCACGAGGCGAGCCCCCACGTCCTGGTCGGCGCTCAAGCCGAGCAGCAACTGCGCGCGCAGGTTCACCCACATGATGCGATCCTGGCTGTCGAGCACCACCATGCCGTCGGGAATGGCCTCGGCTGCGCTCTGAAACCGCTCGATCGTGTGCGCGAGGTCGCGCTCGTGCGCACGCCGCGTGCGCACGCGCTGGTACAAGCCGGAGAACGCCGCGCGCCACACACCGGTGCCTTCCGGCACGCGCGCGTCGAGGGACGCGGCCGACCAGGCGGTGAGCCGGTCGAGATGCCGCACGTGGTGCACGAGCACTCCACCCCAACCGATGGCCAGCACGCCGAAGCCCCACGCCCCGCCCGCCAGGAAGGCGACGATCGCCGCCACGGCGAGCACGGCCGCCGGGACCGCGAGGGCCTGCAGCAGCAACGGGCTCGGACGGCCCAAGACGTCCTAACGGGGGACGGCGAGCCGGTAACCTGCGCCGCGCACCGTCTCGATGAGGCTGTCGAAGCCGTACGGCTCGAGGGCGAGGCGCAGGCGCCGGATGTGCACGTCGACCGTGCGCTCCTCGATGTACACATGATCGCCCCACACCTGGTCGAGGAGCTGGGTGCGCGAATGCACCCGCTCGGGTCGGGCGAGCAGAAAGCGCAGCAAGCGGAACTCCGTGGGGCCGAGGGACACGGGCGTTTCGTTGGCGGTCACGCGATGGGTGACCGGGTCGAGCTTGAGGCCGCCGGCCGCGAGCGGCTCCTGCGCCGCCTCCGGGGCGCGCCGCCGCAGCACGGACTTGATGCGCGCCTTGAGCTCGCGGGGGGAGAAGGGCTTCGTCACGTAGTCGTCGACCCAGGCTTCCAGACCCGCCACCTTGTCGGCTTCGTCGCTGCGGGCCGTGACCATGATAACCGGCAGCTCCTTGGTGCGCGGGTCGGCGCGCAGGGTCTTGGCGAGGGCGAGCCCCGACTGCCCGGGCAACATCCAGTCGAGGAGCACGAGGTCGGGCAGCGCCTCCCTGAGCATCGACTGCGCGGTCTCGGCATCGGCGGCCGCCCGCACCTCGTAGCCGGCGTCCACCAGGTTGACCTTGAGGAGCTCGAGGATCGCAGGCTCGTCCTCGACGATGAGGATGGTAGTCATGGCGGGCATTCCCTGCACGCGATCGTCAAGACTCCGCCACCTCGGCACGGATCTGCTCGGCCGTGGCGTGCCGTACGTCGATGCCCTTGACCACCTGGACCACGGCCTCGGCGATGTTCTTGGCGTGGTCGCCGATGCGCTCGATGGACTTGGCCATGAACACGATCTCGAGCGCCGGCGTGATCGTGCGCGGGTCCTCCATCATGTAGCTGATGAGCTGGCGCATGATGGCCGAGAAGGCGGCGTCGATCTCGTCGTCCATGTCGATCACCTCCGCCGCGGCATTCACGTCCAGCCGGGCAAAGCCGTCGAGCGCGAGCTGCAGCATCTCCTTGGCGCGGCCAGCGGCGCGCGCCGCGTCGAAGCAGCGCACCTGCGCCAGGCGCGAGTTCTGCGCCTCCTGCGTGGCTTTCTTGGCGACCTTCTTGGTCTCGTCCCCCACGCGCTCCAGGTCGTTCACGATCTTGGTAACCGTGAGCACCATGCGCAGGTCGATCGCGGTGGGCTGCCGCTTGGCGATGATCTGGCTGCAGGCCAAGTCCATGTCCACCTGCATCTGGTTGATGACCTGCTCGTCGGCGGATACCTGCGCGGCGAGGCTGCCGCTCTCGTCGCCTTCCAGGAGCGCGATCGCGCGGGAGAGCTGCGTCTCGACGAGACCGCCCATCGTCAGCACGCCGCTGCGGATGGCCTCCATCTCGGTGTCGAACTGCTTGTGCGTATGGTCAGGCATGACGGGCTCCTACCCGAAGCGGCCGGTGATGTAGTCCTCGGTTTCCTTGCGCTTGGGCTTCAGGAAGATCTGGTCGGTCACGCCGAACTCGATCAGCTCGCCCAGGTACATGTAGGCCGTGAAGTCGGACACTCGCGCCGCCTGTTGCATGTTGTGGGTGACGATGGCGATGGTGTAGTCGTGCTTGAGCTCGGTGATGAGTTCCTCGATCTTGGCGGTGGAGATGGGGTCCAGAGCGGAAGTGGGCTCGTCCAGGAGCAGGACTTCGGGCTTCACCGCCACCGCCCGCGCGATGCACAGGCGCTGCTGCTGGCCGCCGGACAGCGCCATGCCGCTCTGCTTCAGCTTGTCCTTGGCCTCGTTCCACATTGCCGCCTTGGT
>CALFEY010000432.1 GCA_937958295.1 uncultured Pseudomonadota bacterium | reverse complement strand
TCATCGGTATCGCGAGGCGTCATCGGCATGGGGTGGCAAGAGGAGGAGAGGACAGTCGCAAGAAGGAGAGAGGTCGGGCGGCGGGCGGCCTCGTCATCCGAGCTTGCCCACGTATTTCTCGAGCAGCGTCCAGGCCTCGTTGCCGACCTTGCCGCGCCACTCCTGGTAGAAGCCCACGGCGCGCAGCTTGTCGCGGAAGCTCGCCAGGTCGGGATTGGTGAACGTCATGCCCCGTTTCTCGAGGTCGGCCTGCAGCGAGCGATCGAGCTTGGCGAGATCGTCGCGCTCGAGCAGAGCCACCTCGTTGAACGCCTTCGCCACCACCGCCTGGATGTCCTTGGGTAGGCGGTTCCATGAATTGGGATTCGCGCATATCCAGTAGCCGTCCCACACGTGGTTGGTGATGGCACAGTACTTCTGCACTTCGTAGAACTTGCCGGCATCGATCACCGACAGCGGGTTCTCCTGCCCGTCCACGACGCGCGTCTGCAGCGAGGTGTAGACCTCACCGAATTGCATGCTGACGGGCGAGGCGCCGAGCGCGGTGAACAGCGACACGAGCGCGGGAGCACCAGGCACCCGCAGCTTCTTCCCCGCGAGGTCGCCAGCCTTCATGATCGGGGTGTTGGAGGTGATCTGACGGAAGCCCAAGTCCCAGCGTTTCTCCATCGGTACGAGACCGGCCTTGGCCGCGATCTGGGCGCGCACGAAGTTGCCGAGCTCGCCGTCCATCGCGGCCCACACCTGCGTGTAATCCTTGAACGCGAAGCCCATGCCGTTCACCGCCGCCACGGGAAGGATAGACGCCAGGATGAGGCCGGCGGGCTGCACGAAATCCACCGCGCCGCTGCGCGCCTGGGAGAGCAGGTCGTTGTCTCCACCCAACTGGCTCGCCGGGAAGATGGTGAGCTTCATGCGGCCATTGGTGCCCTTGTCGATGCGCTCGGCCACCTCGAGCAGCCGCTTGTGGAACGGGTGCCCGGCCGGGCTCGAATGACCCATCTTGTACTCGAACTCCGCGGCGCGCGCCGGCGCGCTCGGCAGCAGCGTGGCGGCCGCGACCGCGGTGGTGCCCGCCACGAACCCGCGGCGGGTCATCGTTGTCTTCGCACTCATGCTTTCTCCTCCTTAGAGAAACCCCACGGATAGCCACGGCACCGCCGCCACGACGATCACGCCGAGCAGCAGCACGCCGAGGTACGGCCAGATGTGTCGAATCGCTTTGTCCGGGTCCGCGCCGCCGATGGCGCACGTGATGTAGAAGCCGATCCCGAAGGGCGGCGTGAACAACCCCACGCCCATCGCGAGGATGGCGATCATCGAGTAGTGGACCTCGGACACCCCGAACTGCTGCGCCACGGGGAACATGAGCGGCGCGAAGAGCACCACGGCCGGCAATCCCTCCAGCACGCATCCCAGCACGGCGAAGAGGACGATCGACAGCGCGATGAAGGTGAACCTTCCGCCCGGCATGCCGCCGATCGCCGCGGCGAGCGATTGCGAGAGGCCGGAGTGCGTGATCGCCCATGCCATTGCCGTCGCGGCACCGACGACGATGAGGATCGCCCCCGACAGCGACGCCGACTGCACCAGGATCCGGCCGAGCTGCGACCACTGCAATTCGCGATAGACGAGCGCGCCCACGAGGAAGCAGTAGGCGATGCCGATCGTCGACACCTCGGTGGCGGTGGCCACGCCCTCGATGACGGCGCTGCGGATCACGAAGGGAAGCAAGAGCGCCGGCAGCGCCACCATGAATGCCCGTCCGATCTCCCGCCGGGTCGCTCGCGGCGCCACGGTGATGCTGGCGCGCCGTCCGCGGTACCACACGAGCGCGCACAGCATGAGTCCGATCACGAGCGCCGGCAGGAGGCCACCCTGGAACAAGGCGGCGATCGACACGCCGGTGACCGAGCCGATGGCGATCAGAATGAGGCTGGGCGGGACGGTCTCGGTCTGGGCACCGGTGGCCGCGAGCAACGCGGCGAGCTCCGCGCGGTCGGCGCCGCGCTTTTCCATCTCCGGGAACAGCGCCGGGGCCACCGCTGCCATGTCCGCCGCCTTGGAGCCGGAGATGCCCGACACGAGGTACATCGCGGCCACCAGCACGTAATGCAGGCCGTTGCGCACGTGCCCCAGCAGGCTCGACAGGAAGCGGATGATGTAGGCCGCCATGCCGGTGATCTCGAGCAGGTAGCCCAGGAACACGAACAGCGGGATGGACAGCAGGATGAGGTTGGACATGCCCGCTTCGAACCGCGCGACCACCACGGAGGTGGGTAGCTGGGTCGCCACGGCGAGGTAGGCGAACGTCGCCACGCCGAAGGAGAAGGCGATGGGAACGCCGAGAAGCACCGTGACGGGCACAATGCCCAGGAAGAAGATCGCGAGGTTGGCGCGGCCGAGCGTCAGGAACCAAGGGCGTGCCAGGTAGAGGGCGAGCCACACGAGGAGCACCACCGCGACTGCGACGACCAGCGTGCGCGGCGGCAGCGCTGCCATCCGCAGCACGAGGAAGAGCGCCATCAGCACGAGCGCGGCCGGCATGGCCGCTGCCCGCCAGCTCGAGGAGATCTCGAGGGTGGGCGTGATGACGATCATCTCCATCTGCACGTGCTCGATCGACGCCGGCAGTACCAGCGCCACGAACGCCAGCATCACCGCGAGCGAGAGGGGCTCCGCGAACACGCGCAAGGCGTGCGGGAGACGGTTCACCACCGTGTTCATGCGCAGGTTCTCGTTGCGCCGGATGGCGAGCGCAGCGCCGAGCATGCCGAGCCAGAGGAACAGCGTGGAGGCGAGTTCGTCGGACCACACGAGTGGCTGGTGGAGGACGTAGCGCGCGATCACCCCCGCGAACAGGATCAGAGTCTCGACGACGAGCAGCGCGACACACGCGAGCTCGAGCGCGCGACCCACGCCGCGGTCGAGCCGACCCACGAGCCCGTCCGCCGTGGGAGCGGAACGCGCAGGCGCTTCGCCGCGCGCGCTCACGGCACGAGCCTTGCACAGCGCGTGCGCGAACGCGCGGTCGGGCAGCTCGTCGGCATCATGGCGTCAGGCGATCGCGGTGGCGAACTCGTCGAGCTCGCGGTTGAAGCGCGGCGCGTGCTCGACGAACGGAGAGTGCCCGCAGTCCTCGTACCAGGACACGCGCGCCCCCCTGATGGCGGCGGCCGTCATCGCTGCCGCCGCCGGCAGGATCAGCGCGTCGTTGCGGCCGTGGCACACGAGCGTGGGCACCCGCACCCGCGCCAATGCGTCCCGGGTGTCCGCGAGCGGGGTCGACCAGCCGGAGATGGCCTCGCGGATCGCCTGCGGCACGACGACGTTGTAGGCGAGGGCGACCGCGAAGTCGGCCTCCGCCGGCGGGCGGTGGAAGCAGGCGCGCAGGAATGCGATGTGCGCGTCGATGCGCTGGGCGAGCGTCTCGGGCCGCCCGGCAAGGTCGGCTCGCGACGCGGGGGCGAGCACCGCGGGATCCTCGAACGGCCGCGTCGACACGAAGTGGAGGCCGCGCAGGCGGTCGTCGCCGTGGTGGAGCAGGTACTGCCGGATCACCCGTCCGCCGAGCGACCAGCCCACGAGCACAGGCCGCTCGAGCGCGCTGGCGTCGATCACCGCCGCGAGCTCATCGGCCCACCGGCGACCGTCCCGGTAGAACGCCGGGTCCGGTGGCTGATCGGAGTCCCCGTGACCGCGCAGGTCGTAGGCCACCAGCCGGTGTCGCTGCGACAGATCGCTCGCGAACTGCGGCAGGAACGACAGATGAGACTGCGCGAGGCCGTGGACGAAAAGGATGGGCCGGGCATCGCGGGGGCCCCACTCGTGCACGGCGATGTCCACGCCATCGGGCGTGCGCACGCGGCTGCGCCGCTGCGCCGGCCAGCGGCTGGGCGCCATCGCGTGCAGCTCGCTCATGCCACCGGTGTCGCCGGCGCTAGCGACGGCAGCAGCCGGATCGGCTTGCCGTCGAGCCAGGCGAGCGCGTTCTCGACGCATTGCACGTAGAAGTCGCGATAGACCTCGAGCACGCTGTAGCCAAGGTGCGGCGTGAGCACGGTGTTAGGACATGCAAGCCACGGATCGCCGGAAGGCAGGGGCTCGCGCTCGAAGACGTCGAGCGCGGCCACAAGATGGCCGCTGCGCGCGGCAGCGAGCAAGGCGCTCTCTTCGACGAGCGGTGCGCGCGAGGTGTTGACGAGGATCGCGCCCGGCTTCATCCGCGCGAGGTCGGCCGCGGCCACGATATGGCGGGTGCGCGGCGAGAGCACGAGGTGAAGGCTCACGACATCGGAGCGCTCGAACAAGGACGCCTTGTCCACGTACGTCGCGCCGGCTTCGGCGGCGCGGCTCTCGTCGAGGTGGGGGCTCCACGCCAGGACGTTCATGCCGAGGGCTTGGCCGTAGCGCGCCATGCGCGCGCCGATCTTGCCAAGACCGAGGAGCCCGAGCGTGCGCCCCGCGAGCACGCTTCCCTGCGGCGCATCCAGCTGAAAGCGTCCGGCCCGCAGGGACGCCTCGCTCGCCGGGATCCGCCTCGCCGCGGCGAGCATGAGCGCAAGCGCCAGCTCGGCCGTGCTCTCCACGCCGGGTCCGCCCTCGGTAAAGCACACCGTGACGTCCTTCGCCTGCAGGTGCGCGAGATCGATCAGCCCCGCGCGCACGCCGGTGAGCCCGAACATCTTGAGCGCCGGCAGGCGGTCGATCAGCGTGCGGGGAAACGGGGTGCGCTCGCGGGTGACGAGGATCGCGTCGAAGGGCGCGAGGGCGGCCGCCGCGGCATCCTCGGAGCCGAAGGGCTCGTTGAAGAACTGGACGTCGGCCCGTGCTTGGAGGGTTGTCCAGTCGGCGCACTTGCGCGCGACGCGCTGCCAGTCGTCGGTGACCGCGATGCGCATCATGCGCTCGCTCCCGGGCGAGCGGTGCTGCCGTCGAGGAGGGTGCGCAGGCCGGTGCGGAGGGCGTCGTTCACCCAGACGAAGCGCATGAAGTCCTCGCGCACACGCTTGCCGGTAGCGCGGATCGCGGCGCTGCACCGGGCCACGCCGTCCTTCACCGCGGGGTGGGCCGCCTCGCCCGGGTGCCCCAGCGACTGCGCAAGATCGAGGAGGCCGAAGCTCAGGTAGTCCACGCCTGGCACCTGCGCGATCTCGTGGGCGTGCGCCAACCCGGCAGCACTCTCGATCATCATGCACACCGAGATCGATGCGTTGCAGGCGGTCATGTAGGCGGCGCGGTCGGCGCCGTTCTCCCAATACTCCGGGCGGCCGGCGCCGAAGGAACGCGTGCCCGCGGGCGCGAAATACGCGGCGTCGATCGCGCGGCGGGCATCGTCCACCGACTCTACGTGCGGCACCACGATCCCGCGCACGCCGCGATCGAGGAATCGGGTGATCGTGGCGCTCGAGGGATCGGGGATCCGGGCGATGGGCGTGAGCCCATGCCGCTCGGCGGTGATGCACGACAGCTCGATGTCGCGCCAGTCGAAGCAGCCGTGCTCGCCATCGATGTATACGAAGTTGAGGCGCTCGGAAGCGACGACCTCGATTACGGCGGGGGCGGCGAAGGTGAGATGGATGCCGCGTATCACGTCGCCGGTGGCGGCGGCGTGCTTGACGGCGTTACGGGGAATCATCGGAGCTCCCTTGGAGGATGGTGCGCGGCGGCTGCGAGGCGCCGCGTGGACGGGACAAGGCGCGATGGTGGCGACACGGCCGATCGTCTGCGCGGGCGCAGACCCTCCTCGTGGTGCGGCCAGGCCGCGGGTCAGGGCTAATCGCCGGGGTGCGCTTGCCCTTGTTGTGTCCGCGACCTTAGCAGTGGGAGGTCATTTCAAAAAGCTGATTTTTTTGGAGCAAAATGATAGGCAGGGACTATCATTTCGATGGCAGCAAGGCGCCGAGCCAGCGCGCCGGCCGCAAGAGGGGACGCAGCGTCGGGGCGGCAGGGCGGGTAGCCCCGCCGCCTGCATTACGCGAGGTTCTTCTTGAGGAACGCCACGGTCCGGGACCAGGCGAGCTTGGCAGCGGCCTCGTCGTAGCGGGGCGTGCTGTCGTTGTGGAAGCCATGCTGGGTGCCCGGATACATGAACATCTCGTACGTCACGCCGTTGGCCTTAAGGGTCGTCTCGTAGGCCGGCCAGCCCGCATTGATGCGCTCGTCGTTGGCGGCGTAATGGATCATGAGCGGCGCCTTGATGCGCGCCGTAGCCTCCGCACCGGGGGCGCCGCCGTAGAACGGCACCGCCGCGCCCAGGTCGGAGAAGCGCACGGCGAACTGGTTGGCCATCGCGCCGCCGAAGCAGAAGCCCACTACGCCGATCTTGCCCGTGTCGGGGCGCGACTTCAGGTAGTCGTAGGCCGCCATGAGGTCTTCGGTGCGCTTGTTTGCGTCGAGCTGGCCGAAGAGCTGCGCCGCCTTCTCCTCGTTGCCGGGATAGCCGCCGAGGGGGGTGAGGGCATCGGGCGCGACGGCCACGAAGCCGTCCAGCGCGAGGCGACGCGCGACGTCCTCGATGTACGGATTGAGGCCGCGGTTCTCGTGGATCACCACCACGGCGGGCCGCTTGCCCGAAGCGTTGGCGGGACGCGCGAGGTACGCCTTCATCGTGCCGCTGCCGGCAGGAGAGGGGTAGGTCACGTACTCGGCCTTGACGCGGCCGTCGTCCTTGGGCACTTGCTGCGCCATCGCGTAGTTGGGCCGCAACGCCTCGAGCATCGCGGCGGCGGTGAACCCGCCCACGGCAAACTTGCCGGCATCGTCGATGAACTCGCGTCGCGAGATGCGGCCGTGGACGTAACCGTCGAACAGGTTGAGCACTTCCTGCGGGAAATCGGATGCCTTCATGCGTGCCATGCGGGACTTCCTCCTTTGAGGGTGGGACGCGGCGGGCATCCTAGCGCGTTTCGGCACGCTCGTCCTGTACCGCCCGGTCGCCGCCGCTACAATGGACAGCGCCTCCCTTTGCCCGGTTCGCCATGTCCCTCGATCCCGACCTTGCCGCTCATTTCGCCAACGTCGCAGCGGCCGTGCCGCCCCCTGCCTCCGCGAGCCCGATGCACCGGCGGGCACGCCTCGAGGCGGCGGCGGCCCGCTTTCCCTATCCTCCCGACGCGGTCGTGCGCAGCGATCACTGGTTGCACCTGCCGGGCCGCGAGTTGATGGCGCGCGTCTATCGTCCACGGGCCGGGCGCCTGCCGGCGGTGCTGTACCTTCACGGAGGCGGGTGGGTGATCGGCAGCGTGCAGACCCACGACGGTGCCTGCGCGGCCTTGGCCGCCGACGCCGACGTCGTGGTGGCCAGCGTGCAGTACCGGCGGGCGCCGGAGAACCCGTGGCCCGCTCCCAACGACGACGCCTACGCCGCGCTCGAGTGGCTCGTGGCCGCCGCCGACGTCCTCGATATCGATGCGCGGCGCATCGCCGTGGGCGGCGACAGCGCGGGTGCGCACCTGGCGCTGGGCGTGGCCATCGAGGCACGCGATCGGGCCGGCCCCGCGATCGCGCGCCAGCTCCTGATCTACCCGGTGCTCGAGCCTCGCTTCGATACCGCGAGTTACCGCGAGTACGCCACCTCGCCCGCACTCACGCGAGCGGAGATGGTCGACTTCTGGGAAGCCTACCTGCCCGACGGATTCGACACCGGAGACGCGCGAGCGGTCCCCACGCGCGCGTCGCTGCGCGGCCTCCCGCCGGCACAGGTGATCGTGGCCGGGCTCGACCCCTTGTGCGACGAGGGCGTCGCCCTCGCACGGGCGCTCGACGATGCCGGCGTGGCCACCACGGTCGTGAACGAGGCCACGCTTGCGCACGGCTTTCTGCGCGCGGCGCCTTACGTCCCGCGGGCGCGCGCGGCGATGATCGCCTTCGGACGGGAGGCCGGCGCGGCCCTGCGCGTGCCGGGCGAGCCCGTGGCGCCGTAATTCGCCGCGTGGCGCGGCAGCGGCGCGCTACGCGAGATAGCGCTGGGCCGCGGCATCGTAGCCGTCGGCCCCGGTGAGAGCGCGCATCGTGGCGCCACTCGCCACTCCGGGAAGCGTCGCGGCCAGCGTGCCTTCGTGTACCGCCTTCATGGCGTCGTGCAGCGCCTGGATGCCGGCATTGACCGTCTGGTGGCCGCCCGACCACAGGCGCGCCCGTTGCGACGCGAGATACGTGGGATCGCACAGGGCCGCGGGCAGGCCGCCCACCACGAGCGGCAGGGTCGTGGCCGCGGCGACGCGTTCGAGCACCTCGCGTGAGGCCACCCCCGGGATCATGAGGGCATCCGCGCCGGCCTTCTCGTAGGCGACGAGGCGCGCGAGCGCGTCGTCGACGCCGGTGAGGCTCGCCGCACTGGTGCGGCCGAGGACGAGCGGGCCGTCCTTGCCGCGAGCCTCCACGGCGGCGGCCACGCGCCCGGCACCTTCGGCGAGGGAGACGAGCTGCGGCCCGTCGCCCGCGCCGAACGCGCGAGGCAGGAGCGTGTCCTCGATCGACACGGCGGCCGCGCCGGCGGCATCGAGCTCCTGGATCGTGCGCATCACGTTGAGCGCGTTGCCGTAGCCGTGGTCGCCGTCGACGACCAGCGGGACGTTCGACACGCGCGTGCAGCGGCGCACCTGCTCCGCCAGTTCGCTCAGTGTGATGACGATGAGGTCGGGGGCGCCGAGGACGGCGAGGGACGCAAGCGACCCGCCCATGAGCGAAGCCTCGCAACCGAGCGACTGCGCGATGCGCGCCGAAAGGGGCTCGTAGACCGAGGCCATGAGCACGCAGCGGTCGCTGCGCAGCAGGGCGCGCAAGCGCGTCCGGGATTCGGTGGAACTCAAGTCACTCTCCTGTGATGGGTGGGACGGCGCGTGCGCGCGCCGGCAGGGGGCCGCGGCGCGGCCGTAGGCAGGGCGAGCCCGAGGGCTTCGTCGAGGGTCGCCTTGATGACCGCGACGAAGGCGTCGAGCTGCGGCGAGACGGGGAGGTCGCGCCGCTGGACGTGCAGGATGCTGCGCAGCATGGTGGGCTGCACGATGCGGCGCATGCGCAATGGGAGGTGGTGCAGGGCGCGCCGGGCCGTGATCTCCGGCACGATCGCGCTCAAGTCGCCGCGCGCGACGAGCTCCAGCACAGGCCCCGGGGCATTGATCTCGAGCTCGACGCGGATGGCCGTGCCGGACTCGAGTGCGGCATGGTCGACGTCGCGGCGAAAGCCCAACTGCCACTTGGGGAGCACCAGCGGCCGCCCGGCAAGCTCTGCGAAGCGCAGCGGCGCGGGATCGGCGTTGTCGGCGGTGGCGCGCTCGATGAGCACCAGCTCTTCCTCGGCGAGCGGCGTGGCGACCACGGTGGCGGGTATGCCCGGCGAGCGGGCGCTGAAGTGCACGATGGCGAGGTCGAGCGCGCCGTCGGCGACTCGGCGCAGGAGCGTCGAGCTCGTCTCCTCCTCCACGTGCACGCCGACCTCGGGATACCGGATGCGGTAGGTCTGCAACACGTCGCTCATGATCGCATTCCCCGCGAAGGGGTTCATCCCGATCGTGATCTCCTGCAGGTCCACTGCCGACAGCGCGTGCGCCTGATACTCCGCGGTACGGAAGCTTTCGAGCACGGGGGCGAACAGGCGATACAGGGCGCGGCCCGAGGGCGTGGGCGTGATGCCGCGCGGCGTGCGCTCGAAGAGCGTGAGCTTGAGGGCGCCCTCGAGCTTCTTGAGCTGGGCGCTCACGGCCGGCTGGACGATGTTGAGCTTCGCCGCCGCCCGCGTGACGTTGCCCTCCTCGAAGACACAGAGAAACGTTTCGATCTGCTTGAAATCGAGCATGGCGTCTCGCGGATGACAGGAGGGCGGCGCACCAGGAGCACCGCTGCAAACGGTGACATCGTAGACCAACCGGCAGCGGCTCGGCGCCAACGGCTTGCCGGCGCGCACCGGTCCCCTAGCGCGCGGCTGGCGCCAGGCCTAGGCCATCATCCGCGTTGATGGCCCGGCATCTTCCGAAACTATTGGCCGGACGCGGCGTCCCCTCGGGACAATGCGCCATACGACAAGGCGCTGCACGTTCCGTCGCGCGCCGCAAGCGACCGGCCGCCCGTGGCATTGCCCGCCAGCCGCGGCCGCAGGAGGAGCAGGACCCATGCATGCGGTCATCGCCCGCGCGTCGCGGACACCGCCCGCGCCGCGCCGCAACGCGGCGGCGCCGGCGGCATGCGGTGCCTCATTGCCAAAGGCGCCGCATCTGCTCGCCGGTGGCCTGCACTTCCTTGCGCAGGGCCTCCGATCCCACGTAGCGCGCCCAGGCGCCTGTCTTCTTGAGCTGCTCGATCACCGCCGGGTCCTTGACCATCTCCTGTATGTAGCCCTCCCATATCTTCACCACCGCGGGCGGCATGTTGGGGGGTCCCGACACGCCGTTCCACTGGTCGTAGGCGATCGTGGGAAAGCCGAGCTCGGCGGTGGTGGGGACGTCCGGCAGCTCGTCCCAGCGGCGATTGCCCGCCACGGCGAGCGCGCGGATCGTCCCGGCCTTGATCGCCACGAGCTGCGACGCGACGGTACCGCCGCCCATCTTGACGCCATTCTGCGCGGTCACCGTCGCGGCCTGAGCGGCGCCGCTCACCACGATAGGCTTTGGCTTGAGCGGATCGACCTTGAGCGCCGCCGCCGCCTGCCGGAAGATCACGTCGTGGTTCGCAAGCGCGCCCGCCGAGACGTAGGTGAACTGGTCGGGGCTCTTCTGCAGGTCGTCGAACAGGTCCTTGAGAGACTTGTAGGGCGAGGCCGCCGGCACCGTGATGATGTAGGGACTTGCCGAGTGCGAGGCCACGAACGTGCGGTCCATCACCTTGAACGGGAGGTCTTTCACGGCGATCTCGAGCGTGACGTTCGACGACGTGTTGTCGGCGAACAGCGTGTAGCCGTCCGGACGCGCCTTGTACACCTCGAGGTTCGCCGGCACCGTGGCGCCGCCCGGCTTGTTGATCACGTTCACGATCACGTTGTGCTTCGTCTTCAGGAACTCGGCGAGCATGCGCGTGGACAGGTCGGTGGATCCGCCCGGGCCGTAGGGAACGATGATGTCGATGGCACGCGACGGATAGTTGCCCTGCGCGTGCGCGGCCAACGGCAGAACGCTCGCGCCGACGAGCGCGGCCAGGGTCGCGACGACCTGACGACGATTGCTCATGTGATGCCTCCTGGAGATGTTCGCGCGGCGATGTCGAACGACGTTGCCGCTGTTGTCGTGAAGGATGATGAAGCGATGCAGCGCGATCGATTGTAGAGCGAAACATTCGCGTGATGTACAGCGCGGATCGCTCCGCGCGACGATAAATGTGCGCGTGCGGCGGGCATGAACGCGCGCGGCCGGAGCTCGTGCTGTCGATCGCTAAAAGGCGCGACAGCGAGGTCCGTGCCTCACGAAACATCGATGTCGAAACGAAGGATCGAGCATGAAACGAAAGCTCCTGATCGAATGCGCGGTGCTGCTGACCATCGGCGCGCTCGGCATCGCCGGCGGCATGGGCGCGTACCTACGCAGCGATGCGCGAACGCAGTCGTCGCTGCTGCAGCCGGGGGTGTACGTCGTGGTGATCGCGGCGGTGCTCGTCGCCACTGCGCTCGCCTACGGCCTGCTCGGGTTGCGCCGGGCGGGCGCGGCATCGCTCCCGCCACCGACCACGAGTACGAGTGCAGAGGACGGCCCCGCCGTGCGGCTCGTGTACACCGCCATCGTCCTATATGGCGTGCTCATTCCCGTGCTCGGATACGTGCCCGCCACGCTGCTCTTCCTTGCCGCCGAGTTCTGGCTCCTGGGCGTACGCTCGTGGCCGCGCAACCTCGCGCTCACTCTCGCGACCACCGTCGCGTTCTACGTACTGTTCGTGCACTACGGCGAGATGATCTTTCCGCGTGGAGTCTTCGTTGACTAGTCCCGTGCGGCGTGAGCAGCGGGAGGTGCAATGGACCTGATCAACGGTCTCGCCAACGTCCTCACTGCGGCCAACCTGCTGTACTGCTTTGCCGGCGCGCTCCTGGGCACGCTAGTGGGCGTGCTGCCGGGCCTCGGTCCGGCGTCGACTATCGCGATCCTGCTCCCGATCACGATGTATCTCGACAAGACCGGCTCGATCATCATGCTCGCCGGTATCTACTACGGTGCGCAGTACGGCGGTTCCACGACGAGCATCCTCGTCAACATGCCCGGGGAGGTCTCGTCGCTGCCGACCTGCTTCGACGGCTATCCGATGACGAAGGACGGCCGCGCCGGCCAGGCGCTGTGGATCGCGGCCGTGGGGTCGTTCATCGCGAGCATCGGCGGCGTGGTGGCGGTGAGCCTCATCGGTCCCGGGCTTGCACGCTATTCGCTCAAGTTCGGGCCGCCCGAGTACTGCGCTCTCGTGATTTTCAGCCTCACGCTCGTGGTGAGCCTCTCCGGCGCGGGGCTGTCGTTGCTCAGGGGGCTCGCTGCCTGCCTGCTGGGAATGCTCCTCGCGTGCGTGGGTATCGACCCGCTCACAGGCGTGCCGCGCCTGCACTTCGGCTTCACGGGGCTGATGCAGGGCCTCGACATCATCCCCGTCACGGTGGGGCTCTTCGGCATCGGCGAGATCCTCTCGAGTGCGGCAGCGCGCACGGGCCGCATCTACGAAGGCAAGCTCGGGCGGATGATGCCGCGCGGCGACGAGCTGCGCAAAGGCCTCAAGGCGAGTGCGCGGGGGACGCTGGTGGGCCTTCCGCTCGGCCTGTTGCCCGGCTTCGTGCCGGCCGTGTCGTCGTTCCTGGCCTACGACCTCGAGAAGCACATCTCGAAGCACCCGGAGCGATTCGGCCGCGGCGCGATCGAGGGCGTCGCTGCGCCGGAAGCCGCGAACAACGCCACGGCGCAGACAGGATTCATTCCGCTGTTCGCCTTCGGCATCCCCACGAGCGCGTCGACCGCCGTGATCCTGGCGGCGCTCATGGTCTACGGCCTGCAGCCCGGACCGGTGCTGTTCGACGCCAACAAGGCGTTCATCTGGACGGTAATCGGAAGCATGTTCGTGGGCAACGTGATGCTGCTGGTGCTCAACCTGCCGCTCGTGGGGCTGTGGGCGCGCATCAGCCAGGTGCCTTACAAGTATCTTGCGCCCATCGTGCTCGGCGTGTGCATCGTGGGCGCGTACTCGCCGCGCAACTCGATGTTCGACGTGGGCGTCGCGATCCTCTTCGGCTTCGTGGGCTTCCTCATGAAGAAGGTGAGCTGGCCTGTGGCTCCGCTCATCCTCGGCTTCCTGCTGGCGCCGATGCTCGAGACCTCGCTCTCGCAGTCGCTCAACATGGGCGGTCCCGGCGTGTTCTTCTCCCGGCCCATCGCCGCCACGCTGCTGGTCCTCACCGTCGTGGCGGTGGTCGTCGCCGCGCGGCTGCTCGTGCGGGTGCCGCCGCAGATGCTCGATGGCGACGACGGCAAGTAGCCCCTCCTTTCCCCAACTCCACAACGCAAGGCAGAACCATGGCAATGGACAAGACCCTCGACCAGATCAGCGACTACGCGGTCGCGCTGGACTTTCGCAACTTCTCGGCAACCACCGTGCACGAGGTGGT
Source organism: uncultured Pseudomonadota bacterium (assembly GCA_937958295.1). GTDB lineage: Bacteria > Pseudomonadota > Gammaproteobacteria > Burkholderiales > Casimicrobiaceae > VBCG01. The sequence continues at coordinate 2,367 of CALFEY010000432.1, read as the reverse complement.
CAAGCGGGTGGTGGACACGTTCGGCTGCGCGATGGGCAGCTTTCACATGGAGCCCCCGCGCATCGCGCGCGCCCATGCCCTGGAGGTGAGTGCCGCGCCCGGCGCCACGCTCCTCGGCACCCGGCACAAGTCGTCGGTGGAGCTGGCGGCGTTCGCCAACGGGGTGATGGCACGCTACTCCGACTTCAACGACATGGCCGTGGGCAAGAAGGCGGGCCATCCGAGCGATGCGATTCCCGCCGTGCTGGCGGCCACCGAGTATGTCAACGGCACGCTGGAGGATGCAATCGCCGGCATCGTGCTCGCCTACGAGCTGCAGGATCGCATGGGCGACTCGTGCGTGGGCGTGCTCGACGGCGGCTGGGACTACGTCATCTACACCGCCGTAGGCGTGGCTGCCGGTGCGGCGCGCGCGATGCGGCTGTCCAAGGCGCAGATCGCCAACGCGATCGCCATTGCCGTGACCTCGAACAATGCCAATCACCAGACGCGTCGCGGCGAGCTGTCGATGTGGAAGGGCTGCGCGGCGCCCAATGCCGCGCGCAACGCCGTGTTCGCCGCCTTGCTGGCGCGCCGGGGTCTCACCGGCCCGGAGGAGGCCTTCGAAGGGGTGGCGGGCTTCAATGCGCAGCTAGGCGTGAAGCTCGAGCTCCCGGTGCTGGGCGGGCGCAACGGCCAGTACACGATCGAGCAGAGCCGGTTCAAGAACTATCCCTGCGACTACGAGGCGCAATGCTGCGTCACCCCAGCGATGGAACTTTACCGGGACTTGGGCGGCCGCTGGCAGGACATCGAGAAGGTTGACATCGAAACCTACACCCACGCGGTGGAGTGCTCCGCCGACTCGCGCGACAAATGGAATCCGACGAGCCGCGAGACCGCCGATCACAGCCTGCCCTATTGCGTGGCCGTGGCGCTGCACCGTGGCGCCATCTGGGTGGACGACTTCCTGCCGGAGCGCATCGCCGATCGCGAGGTTCACGATCTCATGCAGCGCATCGGTGTACACGCCACCGAGCCCATGGATCGCCTGTGGCCCGACGCGTATCCCTTCAAGCTCACGCTCACCACCAAGTCGGGCCGCACGCTCACCCGCGAGATCCACTACGCCAAGGGCCATCCGAAGAACCCGATGAGCGATGCCGAGATCGACGGCAAGTTCCACAAGCTCGCCGATGACGTGCTCGGCCCCGAGGGGGTGGAGCGGGCGCTGCGCGTGCTGTGGAGGCTCCCGGAGCTCCCCGGCGTGCCGGAGATCTTCGCGCCCTTCGTGCTCGACGGCGCGGGCAGCAAGTGAAGGAGCCGGCGATGAACGAAGTGCGGGTGCAGTGGCAGGTGCTGCAGGAGTTCATGCAGCAGGTGTTCCAGCGCGTGGGCATGCCCCCGGAAGATGCTCGCATCGAGGCGGAGGTGCTCGTGTGGGCCAACTTGCGCGGCGTGGATTCGCACGGGGTCCTGCGCATCGAGTGGTATCTCGAGCTCATCGACAAGGGCGTGATGAACGTCCATCCATCGATCCGGCTGGAGAAGGAGACAGCGGCGACGTTCATCGTCGATGCCGATCATGCGCTCGGCCCGGTGGTGACCACATACGCGATGGGCAAGGCGCTGGAGAAGGCCCGGGCCACCGGCATCGGGTGGGGCCTCATCCGCAACACGACCCACCAGGGTGCGATGGGCTTCTATCCGCTAATGGCGGCCCGGGAAGGCATGGCCGGCATCGCGATCGTGAATGGCCCGCCGTCGATGGCGCCGTTCGGCGCGACGGCGATGGGCGTGCACAACACGCCGATCGCGATCGCCGTGCCGTCGCGGGGGCGGCCGCCACTGCTGCTCGACATCGCGATGAGCGTTGCCGCGGGCGGCAAGCTGCGCCTCGCCAAGGACAAGGGCATGGCGATTCCGCTCGGGTGGATGCTCGACAAGCAGGGCCGGCCCACGACCGACGCGCACCAGGCGCACACGCTGCTGCCCATCGCCGGTCCCAAGGGCTCGGGCCTCGCCATCATGTTCGAGTGTCTCACCGGCATGATGGTGGGCGATCCCCTGCTCGAGCCTTCGCTGCGGAAGGTGCCCGGCGCCGATACGCATCGGCAGCACGGGATCGTGGCTGCCATCGATATCGCTGCGTTCACCGACGTCGAGGGCTTTCGCGGGCACGTGGAAGGACTCGTCGACGAGCTCAAGAAGCTACCGCGCGCGGACGGCGTGGACGAGATCCTGGTGCCGGGCGAACTCGAAGACCGCCTCGAGCTCGAGCGCCGGCGCGACGGCATTCCCCTGCCCGCGGGGACCGTACAGAAGCTCGAGATCGCGGCGCGGCGATTCTCGTTGTCGCTCCCGCCGATGGGTTGACACCGGCGGACC
>CALFEY010000431.1 GCA_937958295.1 uncultured Pseudomonadota bacterium | reverse complement strand
CAAGCCCGAGGATGTCGCCACCTACAACTCGCTCGCCGATCCCAAGCTCAAGGGTCAGCTGTGCGTGCGCTCGGGAAGCCATCCTTACAACCTCTCGCTGCTCGGCTCGCAGATCGCCCATCTCGGCCCCGAGAAGGCGCAAGCCTGGGCCAACGGCATCGTGGCCAACCTCGCCCGCGCGCCCAAGGGCGGCGACACCGACCAGATCAAGGCCGTGGCCGCCGGCGAGTGCAGCGTCGCGCTCGTGAATTCGTACTACTACGCGCGCCTCATGCGCTCGACGAAGGCCGACGAGAAGGACATCGTGGCCAAGACGGCCCTCGTGTGGCCCGACCAGAACGGCGCCGGCGTGCACGTGAACATCTCCGGCGCGGGCATCATGAAGGCCGCGCCGCATCCGGGCAACGCCACCAAGTTCCTCGAGTACCTCGCGAGCGACGAGGCGCAGCGCTACTTCGCCAACGGCAACAACGAGTGGCCCGTGGTGGCGAGCGTGCAGATCGCGGGCCACGCCCTCGACCCGCTCGGCAAGTTCAAGATCGATCCCCTGCCCATCGCCACGCTCGGCAAGAACACCGTCGAGGCGCAGAAGATCGCCGACCGCGCCGGCTGGAAGTAGCTCGCCGCGCTTCCGTTCAAGCGTGTCCCGCAGCCACCGCGGAAGACCGGGCCGCCGCCTCGCGCGGGGGCCCGCGGCGCGCGAGGCGCGCGAGCAGCATGATCGGCACGAGGCCCACCGCCACGATCGCAAGCGAGGGCACCGCCGCCTCGGCGAGGCGCTCGTCGCGCGCGAGCTGGTAGGCCTGGGTGGCCAGCGTGTCGAAGTTGAAAGGCCGCAGGATCAAGGTGGCGGGCAGTTCCTTCATCACATCCACGAACGTGAGCAGCAGCGCCGCGGCGGCGCTGCGCAGGAGCAGCGGCGCGTGCACGCGGAAGAGCGTTCCCGCGGCACCCACGCCAAGGCTGCGCGCGGCGGCGTCCATGGCGGGCGTGATGCGAGCGAAACCCGGCTCCACCGCATTCCAGGCCACGGCGAAGTAGCGCACGACGTAGGCGTACACGAGCGCCGCGATGCTGCCGGTGAGGAGCAAGCCGGGCGACACGCCGGTCACGCTGCGCCGCCAGTCGGCGTAGAACGCATCGAGCGCACCGAGCGGCAGCAGCACCCCGATGGCGAGCACCGTGCCTGGCACGGCGTAGCCCATGGTCAGCGCACGGCTCGCCATGCGCATCGGCAGGCCGGGGGTCAGGCGCAGTGCGTACGCGACGAGGATCGCGAGGAGCACGCACAGCCACGCGGCCGCTCCCGCGGCGGTGAGACTGTTCCCCATCCACGTGAGGAAGCGCGTATCGAAGGCGACGTCCGCGTCGGCCCACACGAGGCGCACGAGGATCAGCACCGGCAGCACGAAGCCCACGGTCACCGCGACGCCGCACAGGGTCGTGGCCAGCACGGCCGGTACCCCGCGCAGGGGCTCGCGTGCGGCGTCGAGCATCGTCTTGCCGCGCGCGGCGTTGTGCGTGCGGCCCGCTCCGCGACTGCTCCGCTCCACCACGAGCACCGTCGCCACGAACAGCAGGAGCGCGCTCGCGAGCTGCGCCGCGGCGGCGCGATCGCCGAGCGAGAACCACGCGCGATAGATGCCGGTAGTAAAGGTGGGCACGCCGAAGTAGGAGACGGTGCCGAAATCAGCCAGTGTCTCCATGAGCGCGAGCGCCGCGCCGCCTGCGATGGCGGGACGCGCGAGCGGCAGATCCACGCGCCAGAACGTTGCGCGGCGGTCGAGGCCAAGCGTGCGTGCCGCCTCCACGAGCGAGGGCGACCGCTCGAGGAACGCCACGCGCGTGAGCAGGTACACGTAGGGAAAGAGCGCGAAGGTGAAGAGCAGCGCCGCCCCCGGCAGCGAGCGCACGTCGGGAAACCAGTAATCCCCGCGCGCGAGACCGAATGCGGCGCGCAAGGCGGACTGCACGGGTCCGGCGTATTGCAGGAAGTCGGTGTACGCATACGCCATCACGTAGGCCGGCATGGCAAGCGGCAGCAGCAGCGCCCACTCGAACAGACGGCTGCCGGGGAAGCGGTGCCGCGCGACGAGCCATCCGCAGGCCGTGCCGCCCACGATCACGCCGGTGCCCACGATCGCCATGAGCGCCAGTGTGTTGGCGATCATCTCGGGCAACACGGTCTGGAGCAGGTGCAACCACGTGCCGCCCGCGCCGGGGGCGATGCCGCGCGTGACCACGGCCAGGGTGGGCACGGCGGCCAGCACGGCCACGAGCACCGCTCCGGCCGCGAGCCACGATCGATCAGCGCGCATCGCGTTCCTTCGCCATCGCGCGATTATAGAAGGCGGGGCCGGTAAGCCATGGCGTTGTCCGTCACCGTGCGCGACGTCGCGCATGCCTATGGCAGCACTCCCGTGCTGCACGACCTTTCGTTCGCGTTGGCACCGGGCGAGATCGGCTGCCTCCTCGGACCCTCGGGCTGCGGCAAGAGCACACTGCTGCGCTGCGTGGCGGGCTTCGAGCCGGTACGCGCCGGCACGATCGCGCTATCGGACACCGTGGTGTCCACGCCGGCGATGCTCGTGCCTCCCGAGCGGCGAAGCATCGGCATGGTGTTCCAGGACTACGCGCTCTTTCCGCATCTCACGGTAGCCGGCAACGTGGCCTTCGGCCTCTCCTCGCAGACGGCCGCGGCGCGGAGCGCGCGCGTGCGCGAAATGCTCGACCTCGTGGGCATGCAGGCGCAGTCCACGCGCTATCCCCACGAGCTGTCCGGCGGCCAGCAGCAGCGCGTGGCGCTCGCCCGCGCGCTTGCCCCGGCCCCGGGCCTCATGCTGCTCGACGAGCCGTTCTCGAGTCTCGACGTCGACCTGCGCGAGCGCCTGTCACTGGAGGTGCGCGCAATCCTGCAAACGACAGGCACCACGGCGCTCCTCGTGACGCACGACCAGCGCGAGGCCTTCGCCTTTGCCGATGTCATCGGCGTGATGCGCGAGGGCGCCATCGAGCAGTGGGCCGCCCCCTACGACCTGTACCACGAGCCGCACACGCGCTTTGTCGCGGACTTCGTGGGCGAAGGGGTATTCGTGCGCGGCGTGGGCAGCGGCCGCGATACCGTAGAGACCGAGCTCGGCGTCCTGCCCACTGCGCAGAGCATTGATGCCGGCACGCGCGTGGACGTGCTGCTGCGACCCGACGACATCGTGCACGACGACCACGCCGGCCAGCGCGCGCGCATCGTGAGCAAGTCGTTCCGCGGCGCGGAGTTCATGTACGCGCTCTGCCTGCCCTCGGGCGCGCGCGTGCTCTCGCTCGTGCCGTCCCATCACGATCACGCGATCGGCGAGATGATCGGCATCCGCCTCGAGGTGGAGCACGTGGTGGCGTTTCCGGCGACCTGAACGGCGCGCGGGGCCGCGCGCCTGGGCCCGCCGCTGTCAGGAGCGCGGCGTCACGCGCAACAGCTTGCCGTCGCCCGCATCGATCAACAGGTAGAGCGCGCCTTCGGGTCCCTGCACCACGTCGCGCACGCGGCCCACGCCGGGCAGGTAGCGCACCTCCTCGGCGACTTTGCCGCCCTCGAGCTTCAAGCGCACGAGCGCGCCCGGCGTGAGCGAGCCCACGAAGAGCTGTCCCTTCCACTGCGGGAAGAGGTCGCCCGTATAGAACGCGGCGCCCGACGGCGCGATCACCGGGTCCCAGTAATACACCGGCTGCTCCATGCCAGCCTTGGCGGTGCCTTCTCCGATCTTCACGCCCGAGTAGTCCACGCCGTAGGTGATCACCGGCCAGCCGTAGTTCCTGCCCGCCTGTGGCGCATTGAGCTCGTCGCCGCCCCGCGCGCCGTGCTCGAGCGTCCATAGCTGCCCCGTCGCCGGCTGCAACGCCGCGCCCTGCAGGTTGCGATGGCCGAAGGACCAGATCTCCGGGCGCGCATCGGCGCGGCCGACGAACGGGTTGTCCTTCGGGATCGAGCCATCGGCATTGATACGTACGACCTTGCCGATGGTGGAGGTGAGGTCCTGCACGCGCGGCCGTTCGCTGTAGCGGTCGCCGGTGGTGATGAAGAGCGTGCCGTCGCGTGCGAACACGAGCCGCGAGCCCCAGTGATTGTTGGTGCCCGAGACCTTGGGCACCTGTCGCCAGATCACCTGCACGTTGTCGAGCCGGGCGTCGTTCAGCGATCCGCGGGCCACGGCCGTGCCCGCGCCGCCTTCGCCCGCCTCCGAGAAGCTCAGGTAGACAAGTCGGTCGCGCTCGAACGTGGGGGACAGAGCGATGCCGAGCAAGCCGCCCTGCCCCGCGGCGCGCACGGTGGGCACACCCGTCACCGGGCGCCGCGACTTGCCGTCGGGCTCGACGAGCTGCAGCCGCCCCGAGCGCTCGGTGACGAGCATGCGGCCGTCGGGCAGGAAGGCCAAGCCCCAGGGATGGTCGAAGCCGCGCGCGACCTCGGTGACGGCGAGTGGGCCATCCACGGCTGCGGGAGTGGGGGAACGAGGCGCCTGCGCCAGCGCAGGGCCGGCGAGCGCCAGGGCGAGCAGCGCGAGCGCGCCGCGGCGGCACAACGAGGAGGCGTTCATGGCCCCATGCTACCCAATGCGCGCGGTTGCCGCCGCTAAGGAGCGTCTGCAAAAGGCGTCGGCCTGGGGGCAGCCCGGCAGCGGTCGCAGGAAAGAGCGGGGCAAGGACGCGAGTCGTGCGACGGTTGCGCGCGAGTCCGCTCCTACGCAGGTGTGCAGAGGTTCCCTGCCGGAAGTCGATTCGACAGGGACCTGCGGGTCAGCGCTCCGGCCGCGTCATCGACTCGGGATCGATCCAGCGGTCGAAGTCGTCGTCGCTCACGAGGCCGAGCGCCTTCGCCGCAGCGCGCAGCGAACTGTGATCGCGATGGGCCTTGAGCGCGATCTTGGCGGAGTTCTCGTAGCCGATGTGCGGATTGAGCGCGGTGACGAGCATGAGCGACTCCTCCACGTTGCGCGCGATGCGCTCGCGGTTGGGTTCGATGCCGCGCGCGCAGCGCTCATCGAAGGAGCGCAGGCCGTCGGCCAGGAGCTCGAGCGACTCCATCACGTTGTGCAGGATCACGGGCTTGTACACGTTGAGCTGAAAGTGGCCCTGCGTGCCGGCGAAAGCCACCGCGGTGTCGTTGCCGAACACCTGCACTGCCACCATGGTGAGCGCCTCGCTCTGCGTGGGATTGATCTTGCCCGGCATGATCGATGACCCCGGCTCGTTGTCCGGAATGGTGATCTCGCCGAAGCCGGCGCGTGGTCCGCTCGCGTACAGACGCACGTCGTTGGCGATCTTCATCGCGATGCCGCCGAGCGTGCGCAGCGCAGCGCTCGCATTGACCATCGCGTCGTGCGCCGACAGCGCGGCAAACTTGTTGTGCGCCGAGGTGAACGGCTTGCCGGTCGCCTCCGCGAGGTGGCGCGCCACCACCTCGCCGAAGCGCGCCGGCGAGTTGATGCCGGTGCCCACGGCGGTGCCGCCGAGGGCGAGCGGGTAGAGGCTATCGCGTGCGCTGTGCAGGAAGCGCGTGGCATCGTCGAGCTGCGCCACCCAGCCGGAGATCACCTGGCCGAGGGTTACCGGCGTGGCGTCCTGCAGGTGCGTGCGCCCGAGCATCACGACGTCGGCGAATGCACGCGCCTTGGCGTCCAGCGTGACGCGCAGCTGCCGCACGGCGGGGAGCAGCGTGCGGTCGAGCTCTTCCACCGCCGCGATGTGCATCACCGCCGGGAACGCGTCGTTGCTCGACTGGCTGCGGTTGACGTCGTCGTTGGGGTGGACCGGCTTCTTGCTGCCCACGGTGCCGCCCGCGAGCTGGATCGCGCGATTGGCGATCACCTCGTTGGCATTCATGTTCGACTGCGTGCCGGAGCCCGTCTGGAACACCACGAGCGGAAACTCGTCGTCGAGCTTGCCGTCGATCACTTCCTGCGCGGCGCGCACGATGAGGTCGGCCTTGTCCTGCGCGAGCACCCCAAGCTCCGCATTGGCCCGCGCCGCCGCTTGCTTCACGAGGCCGAAGGCGCGTACCACGGGACGACCGAAGGCGAAGCGCGCGACACCGATGGGAAAATTGTCGACCGAGCGCTGCGTCTGCGCGCCCCACAGGCGGTGCGTGGGAACGGGCACCTCGCCCAGCGCGTCCTTCTCGATGCGTTGCTGCGTCATGGCGATCTCCTTCGAGCCGGATCGCCATGATAGTCCGCCCGCCCAACGCGGGCGGACTGCGCGGCATCAGCGCCGCGCGGCCGGCTTGCGCGCGCGCGGACGCTTCGGCGCAGAGGGCACCGCCGCACGCTCCGGTCCCACCGGCAGCAGCGCGCGGATTTCTGCCGCGAGGAGGAGCTGCCGCTCGTCGAGCTCGCCGTGGCTCTCGTTCCACGCGAGCAGCGCATGCGCGCGACGGCGGTCCGCCGCCGTGCGCAGGAGCTTAGGCAGTGAGCGCTTCGCACGCTCCGGCTCGAACTCGACCACCATCGTCTCTTCCTGCAGCAAGCGCCGGCGCTCGTCCTCGGACAGGTGGGCGATCTCGTGCTCGGGCGAGAGGAGCTCGCGCGTCTTCTGCATCTGCGACAGGCTGCGCTTGCCGCTGCCCGCCTTCGACAGCAGCATCGCGATGCGGGCAAGGCCTTCCACCGCGCTGCCCTCCTCGATCGTATCGAGCACCTCGCGCACGGCCGGGATCGACCGCGGATCGAACTTGCGGTTGCGCCTCAAGGCCACGTCCTCGTCGGCCATCTGCAAGGACATGAGGTTGCCGTACACCTCGAAGAAGGCCGCTTCGTTGGCGGCGTCGCGCAGGTCGCGGTACAGGTCGAGGTTGGCGGCGGTGCACGCCGACACGAACGTCTCGAGCGCGGTGAAGTCGTTGTCGTCGGCGCGCGGACGGCGTTGCGCGCGGGCCGCGCCGGCGAGGTGCGGCAGCGCCCACAGGAAGGGATTCTTGTCCGACAGCGCCCAGTACTGCATGCGCAGCGGATGGAAGTCGCGCGACGCCTTGGCAAGCCAATCCGGCGTGGCATTGCGCACGAACGGCCGCACGAGCAGCGAGTACGAGCGCTCGAGAAGCTCCGACAGCGCGGCCACCGCTTGGAAGGGGCGCTCGTCCACGCGGTCATACTTCTGCAGGCGGCGCAGGTCCTCCACCTGGCGCTCGGACAGCGTCACGTCGTAGGCCACCTCGCCGTCGGCGCCCACCTTCTCGTGGATGAGCATGCCGTACAGCCCCGGCGGCAGCTCCTGGATGTACTTCAGCACCTCCACGATCTGCGCGTGCTCCTTCTTGGCCACCTGCCCCGACACGAAGATGCCGAGGTGCCCCACGTCCTCGTGCAGAAGCGCCACGATCGTCTGCCCGTTGGCCTTGATCTCCTCGCTCGAACGATAGACGTCGGCGATCCAGTTGAAGGCCTGCTGCGGGGGCGTGATGTTGTCGCCCATCGAGGCGAACACGATGATCGGCTGCTTGATCGCCTTCAAGTCGAAGTAGCGGCCGGGACCGAGGCGCGCCTCGCCCGAGGCGAGCTTGTTGCCCACGAAGAGGTTGTTCACGATCCAGCGGATCTCCTCCTCGTTGAAGAGGTAGAACCCGCCCCACCAGCGCTCGAACTCGAGGAAGCGCTCGGGCTCGCTGTCGATATTCGCGTACAGGTGGTACCACTTCTTCCAGAGCGTGTTCGCGGGATTGAGGTTCTCGAAGTTCGCCACGAGATTGGCGCCGTCGAACTTGCCTCCGCCGAGGTCCGCCGCGAGCAGCGAGAGCCACGCGCCGCCCACGAGGCCGCCGGCATAACGCATGGGCGACTCACCGTCGTTGCCCGACCAGTACGACATCGGCGCGCCGTTGATCACGAGCGGACCCGCCACCTCCGGCCGCGCCGCGGCCAGCATCATTACCGCCCAGCCACCCTGGCAGTTGCCCACCACCACGGGCTTCTGGCTCTTGGGATGCCGCTCGGCCACGATGCGGATGAACTCGGCTTCCGCGTCGGTGATGTCCGCGAGGGCCTGCCCCGGTTCCGGCTCGGGATAGAAGATCACGAAGTACACCGGGTGCCCGGCGCGCAACGCCACGCCCACCTCAGAGTCGTCCTTGAAGCCGCCGATGCCCGGGCCATGGCCCGCGCGCGGATCCACGATCACGAAGGGACGCTTGGTCGCGTCGACCTCCACGCCGCGCGGCGGGATGATGCGCACCAGCGCATGGTTGGCCGGCCGCTCGAAGTGGCGCGCATCGGCCACCGTCTCGTAGCGATAGTTGAGTACCGGGGGCTGGCCGGCGGCTTCGTGCTCCAGCCACTGGTTCCCGCGACGGCGCAGCGTGTCCCAGTAGAGCACCTGCCGCTGGACGGCGTCAGTGGCATATTCCGACCACTCGCGCGTCCATTCGTAGGGCGTGCGCGGCCGGCCCGCGCTCTTGCGCAGGGTCTCCTGCGCGCTGCGGATGCGCTCCGCGTAGCGCTCGTGGGCCGCCTTGACCCGCCGTTGGACGAGATCCGCGACCCACCGCGAGATGTCCACTGAACTGCTGACTGTACGTCCCAGATCACTCATGCCGCCGCCCGCCGATGCTATTGTGCAGTGCAATATTCTAGCATCGGCACCGGTTTGGACCGGCTCCGCCGGTCCGGGGCGGCCCGGGCGCCGGGAGGGGCCTACAACCCCAGCCAGGCGATAGTGGAGCTCTCCACGTCCGGGTTCGGCGCCACGAAGCCCCTGTAGCCGACGGTTTCGAGCGCCTTGGCGTCGCGCAGGGTCAGCAGCGCCTCGCGAATCTTCTGCTGCTCGTCGGGGGGCATCTTCGAGGACACGATGAACTGCTTGATCGGCACCGTGCGCGAGCGGTAGAGGACCTTGCCACCCTTTTCCGTCCACCCCTTCACCACCGCATTGGCCGCGGTGGCTCCAACCTGGGCGAAGCCGTTCTCGATGTAGAACGGCACCGCATCCTGGTAGCGCGTGGTGATGATGCGCACCGATCCCGGCGGCGCCTGCTTCTCTGCCGAAGTGGGGATCTTTTCCACCCGGAACATGGCGCGGACCATCACCGCGGTGATGGAGTCCGGGTCGGGGGTGACGAGCGTGCGGCCCTTGAGATCCTCCAGGCCCTTCAGCGGGGCGTCCTTGGGGATCATGAGGGAGACCGTGTACTCGGTGAATCCCGTCGTCCATGCCACGGACTTGTAGCGGCCCGCCTTGATCTCCGCCATCGACACGTGGGCGGGATGGATGAAGGCGACGTCGAGCTCCTGCTTGGCAAGGCCCTCCCGGACGTCGTTGTAGCCGGGCACCACCACCATGCGCACCCGCCGGCCGGTGGCCTTTGCAAGCACCTCGGCGATGGGGGCGAACTTGTCGCGGATCTCCTTGGGAGTGGCCTGGTAGGTGACGCCCTCGGTGATCCCGAAGACCAGCTCGTTGCCCTGCGCGGCCGCGACGGCCGGCAGGAGCGCGCCAAGCGCGAGCGCGCACCACGTCGTGAACTTCATGCCCTACTCCCCCTTGCCTGGCGGCGCCGGATCGCCGCGTGCGGTGTGTTCTGCCGGACTGGAGCACAAGCAAGAGTCGTGCGCCACGGCGTGACACCGGCTCGTTTCGTGCGGATCGGCGCCTTTGCCGGCCTGCCGGCGACGCTTCGTGATCGGGTGAGTATAGCCACGCGCCCAAAGAAAAGGGCGGCCTTGCGCCGCCCCGTTCCCTTGCCTGCGGGCGGATCGTCCGGCTCCCGCCGGCGATCGGCCGCGACGACCGGCCTAACCCGCCCGGTTGCGAAACTTCCGGATGGCCTCGAGCTGCGCCAGCGCCGCCGCGAGCTCGGCCTGTGCCGCGGCGATATTGCCCGCGGCGTCCTTGTTGGCCATGGCTTCCTCGGCCTTCTTCTTGGACTCGAGCACCTTCGCCTCGTCGAGGTCGGTGGCGCGGATGGCCGTGTCGGCCAGTACCGTCACCTTCGTGGGCTGCACCTCGAGGAAGCCGCCCTGGACGAACACGAACTCTTCCTGCGCCTGCCCGGGCAGCTTGATGCGCACCGCACCGGGCTTGATCTGCGTGAAGAGCGGCGTGTGGCGCGGGTAGACGCCGAGCTCGCCATCCACGCCGGGGAGGACGATGAACTCCGCTTCGCCGGAGTAGATCTGCTCTTCCGCGCTGACGACGTCGACGTGAATGGTATTGGCCATGGTTGCTCGCCTATTGCAGCGTCTTTGCCTTCTCGAACGCTTCCTCGATGGTGCCGACCATGTAGAAGGCCTGCTCCGGAAGGGCATCGCACTCGCCGTTGACGATCATGTTGAAGCCCTTGATCGTGTCCTTGAGCGAGACGTACTTGCCGGGCGAGCCCGTGAACACTTCGGCCACGGTGAACGGTTGCGACAGGAAGCGCTGGATCTTGCGCGCACGCGCCACCGCCAGCTTGTCTTCCGGCGAGAGCTCGTCCATGCCGAGGATCGCGATGATGTCGCGCAGTTCCTTGTAGCGCTGGAGCGTCTGCTGCACCCGGCGCGTGCACGTGTAGTGCTCTTCGCCGATGACGTGCGGATCGATCTGGCGCGACGTCGAGTCGAGCGGGTCGACCGACGGGTAGATGCCGAGCGAAGCGATGTCGCGGGACAACACCACGGTGGCGTCCAGGTGGGCGAAGGTGGTCGCCGGCGACGGGTCGGTCAAGTCGTCGGCCGGCACGTACACGGCCTGGATCGAGGTGATGGAGCCGGTCTTGGTGGACGTGATGCGCTCCTGCAGGCGGCCCATTTCCTCGGCCAGCGTGGGCTGGTAGCCCACCGCGGACGGCATCCGGCCGAGCAGCGCGGACACTTCCGTGCCGGCCAGCGTGAAGCGGTAGATGTTGTCGACGAAGAAGAGCACGTCGCGGCCTTCGTCGCGGAACGACTCGGCGATGGTGAGGCCCGTAAGCGCCACACGCAGGCGATTGCCCGGCGGCTCGTTCATCTGGCCGTACACCATGGACACCTTCGACTTCGACAGCTCTTCCTTGTTGACGACGCCGGAGTCGATCATCTCGTGATAGAAATCGTTGCCTTCGCGGGTGCGCTCACCCACGCCGGCAAACACCGACAAGCCCGAGTGGGCCGACGCGATGTTGTTGATGAGCTCCATCATCGTCACGGTCTTGCCCACGCCGGCGCCGCCGAAGAGGCCGATCTTGCCGCCCTTGGCGAACGGGCAGATGAGGTCGATGACCTTGATGCCGGTTTCGAGGAGCTCGGTCGACGGCGACAGCTCTTCGTACGACGGCGCTTCGCGGTGGATCGACATCGTCTTGGCCGCGCCGACCGGGCCGCGCTCGTCGATCGGGCGACCCAGCACGTCCATGATGCGGCCGAGCGTCTCGGTGCCGACCGGCACGGAGATCGGGGCCTTGGTGTTGACGACGTTCATGCCGCGACGAAGGCCGTCGGAGCTGCCGAGCGCGATGGTGCGGACCACGCCGTCACCGAGCTGCTGCTGCACCTCGAGGGTCAGGCCGATCTCGTCGAGCTTCAACGCGTCGTAGATCTCGGGGATCTGGTCGCGCGGAAACTCCACGTCGACGACCGCGCCGATGCACTGAACAATGGTTCCTTCGCTCATATAGCCCTTTCGTACGAAAGTGAAAACCTACTTTCGTCCGTTGTTAGTTACCCACGAGTCGCCGGCGAAGCCGGTCGATTCCTGGCGGAAAATACTACGATCAAACGGCGGCCGCGCCACCGACGATCTCCGAAAGCTCTTTCGTGATCGCCGCCTGCCGCGACTTGTTATAGATCAGCTGCAACTCCTGGATGATCTTCCCGGCGTTGTCGGAGGCCGACTTCATCGCCACCATCCGCGCGGATTGCTCCGACGACTGGTTCTCGTTGACCATCTGGAACACCGTGGCCTCGAGGTAGCGGCGCATCATGCCGTCGAGGAGATCACGGGCATCGGGCTCGTAGATATAGTCCCAGGTGCCGTCGGAGAGCTCGGCCGTGCGCACTTCGCCGGTGGCCGTCCTGAACTGGTGCGGAATCGGGATGATGCGGCCGTGGCGCGGTTCCTGGCGCATGGTGTTGATGAAGGTCGTGTAGAACACGTGCACTTCGTCCACCTTGCCGGCGAGGTACTCGTCGACCAGCGTCTTCACCGGACCGACCAGGCGATCGAGGTGCGGCCGGTCGCCCAGCTGCACGGCGCTCGCCACGATGTTGCCGCCCATGCGTTGCAGGAATCCCAAGCCCTTGCCGCCGATCGCGACGTAGTCGACGTCGATGCCCTTGGCCTTCCACTCCTTGTGCGCGGTCAGGACCTGACGAAGGATGTTCGTGTTGAGGCCGCCGCACAGGCCCTTGTCCGTCGTGACCACGATCGCGCCTACGCGCTTGACCTGCTCGCGCGGCACCAGGAACGGATGGCGGTACTCGGTGTTCGCCTTCGCGATGTGCATCACGATGTTGAACACCTTCTCCATGTACGGACGCGTGGCGCGCATGCGGTCCTGGGCCTTCTTCATCTTCGAGGCCGCGACCATCTCCATCGCCTTGGTGATCTTGCGCGTGCTCTGCACGCTCTTGATCTTGTTCCGGATTTCTTTTGATCCAGCCATTGCGCCGTCTCGCTGTTAACCGCTTTTACCGTTTTCACTGCCAAGAATCGACTGGCCCCGCCAGCGATCTTTGGGAAGCCCATCCGGCCGAAAGTAGGTTTCCACTTTCGGCCGTTTGCTAATACGTTCCCGTCTTCTTGAAGTCCTCGATCGCGGCGGCCAACGCCTTCTCGTCGTCGGCCGTGAGGTCGAGCGTGGTCATGATCTTGTCCACGATCGGGGCGTACTTGGTCTTCATGAACTGGCGCAGGCCGCTTTCGAAGGCCAGCGCCTTCTCCACCGGCACGTCGTCGTAATAGCCCTTGTTCACGGCAAAGAGCGTGAGCGCTTCGTCGGACACGGACAGCGGCGAGTACTGCGGCTGCTTCATGAGTTCCGTGACGAGACGGCCGCGGTCGAGCTGCTTGCGCGTGGCGTCATCGAGGTCGGAGGCGAATTGCGCGAAGGCCGCGAGCTCACGATACTGCGCGAGCGACAGGCGCACCCCGCCGCCCAGCTTCTTGATGACCTTGGTCTGCGCATCGCCGCCCACGCGCGACACCGAGATACCGGCGTTGATGGCGGGACGGATGCCGGCGTTGAAGAGGTCGGTTTCCAGGAAGATCTGGCCGTCCGTGATCGAGATCACGTTGGTCGGCACGAAGGCGGTCACGTCACCGGCTTGCGTCTCGATGATCGGCAGCGCGGTGAGCGAGCCCGTCTTGCCCTTGACCTCGCCCTTGGTGAAGCGCTCGACGTAGTCGGCGTTCACGCGCGCGGCGCGCTCGAGCAGGCGCGAGTGGAGATAGAACACGTCGCCCGGATACGCTTCGCGGCCCGGCGGACGGCGCAGCAGCAGCGACACCTGGCGATATGCCCACGCCTGCTTCGTCAAGTCGTCATAGATGATCAGCGCGTCTTGCCCGCGATCGCGGAAGTACTCGCCCATCGTGCAGCCCGAGTACGGCGCGATGTATTGCAGCGCGGCCGAGTCGGAGGCCGTGGCGGCGACGACGATGGTGTAATCCATCGCGCCGTACTCCGTGAGCTTGGTCACGACGTTCTTGATCGACGAGGCCTTCTGGCCGATCGCGACGTAGACGCAGATAAGGTTCTTGCCCTTCTGGTTGATGATCGCGTCGATCGCCACCGCGGTCTTGCCGGTCTGGCGGTCGCCGATGATGAGCTCGCGCTGGCCGCGGCCGATCGGCACCATCGCGTCGATGGACTTGAGGCCCGTCTGCACCGGCTGGTTCACCTTCTGGCGATCGATCACGCCCGGGGCGACCTTCTCGATCACGTCGCGCATCTTGGCGTTGACCGGGCCCTTGCCGTCGATAGGACGGCCGAGCGAGTCGACGACGCGGCCGATGAGCTCGGGGCCCACCGGGACATCCAGAATGCGGCCCGTGCACTTGACGGTCTCGCCTTCGGTGATGTGCTCGTAGGCGCCCAGGATCACCGCGCCCACCGAGTCGCGCTCGAGGTTCAGGGCAAGGCCGTAGGTGCCGCCGGGGAACTCGAGCATCTCGCCCTGCATCGCCGACGACAGGCCGTGGATGCGGCAGATGCCGTCGGAAATCGACACCACCGTGCCCTGGGTCTTGACCTCGGCGCCCGTATCCAGGTGCTGGATCTTGGCCTTGATCAGTTCGGAAATTTCGGACGGGTTGAGCTGCATGATGGCTCCGTTCGTCGCAAAGTAAAAACCTACTTCGCGCCGGTTTTGGGTTTCCCTCGAATCGCTGGCAAAGCCAGACGATTCAAGGCAGAAATTCAAGGAAAAAACAATAACGAGAGTCGTGCTTGCTGCTTTGCCACTTCGCTAACTTCTGAGCTGCATGGCCATCGCGCGCAGGCGCTCGGCCACGGTGCCGTCGATTACGTTGTCGCCCACGGTGACGCGCGCGCCACCGATGAGCTCGGGCTTGACCACGACCTCGGCCTCCACCTTGCGCTTGAAGCGGCGCTCCAGGGCAGCGGTCAGGTCGGCCAGGTCGCTGCCCTCGAGCGGAAAGGCCGTCTCGATCGTGGCCTTGGCCACGCCGTCGGCGGCGTCCTTCAGCGACTCGAACAGCGACGAGATCGCGGGCATCAGCGTGATGCGGTCGGCATCGACCAGCACCCGCACGAAGTTGCGTCCTTCGGCATTGAGCCCGTCCCCGGCGATCGACAGCAGCAGCGACTGCTTGGCCGGTGCGTCGAGCTTGGGGTTGTCGAGCGCCGTGGCCATCTGCGGATCGGCCACGATGCCGCTCGCGAGCTTGAGCATTTGCGACCAGGCCGGAAGCGCGCTCTGGTCGCGCGCCAGCGCGAACGCGGCTTCGGCGTACGGACGGGCAATGGTGGTGAGTTCGGCCATATCAGTTCCGAAGGGCCGCCCCGGGGGACTGCGCAGCCCCCGCGGGGGCCAGCGAGCGTCGGGGCTGCTTCATCAAAGCTCGCTCTTCAGTTGCGCGAGAAGCTGGGCATGCACGTTGCGGTCGACGTCGCGCTTGAGGATCTGCGTGGCGCCGGCCACCGCGAGGTCGGCCACGGAGTCGCGCAGCTGTTCCTTGGCGCGCGCGACTTCCTGCTCGATCTCGGCCTTGGCCGCGGCGACGATGCGGTCGGCTTCCGCCTTGGCATCGACCTTGGCCTGCTCGATCGCATCGGCCTTGTACTTCTCGCCGATGGACACGATCTCGGCCGACTTCGACTTAGCCTCCGCGATGATCTCGGCTTCGCGCTTTTGCGCGTTGGCGAGCTCCTTGCGGCCCTGCTCGCCTGCGGCGAGACCGTCGGCGATCTGCTTCTGGCGCGTCTCGATGGCATTCATCAGGGGCGGCCAGACGAAGCGCGCGCAGAACCAGATGAAGGCCGCGAACGCCACCGCCTGCATGATCAGGGTCAGGTTGAAATTCATGACTGCCCTCTAGGTAGGGTGGAAGCGGGCACGCCTTACTTGGGCACGACGGACAGCAGCGGGTTGGCGAACGCGAAGAACATCGCGAGGCCGACGGCGATGATGTACGACGCGTCGATCAGGCCGAGGAGCAGGAAGACCTTGGCTTGCAGCTGCGGCATGAGTTCCGGCTGGCGAGCCGCGCCTTCGAGGAAGCGCGAGCACATGATGCCCACGCCCACGCACGCGCCCAGGGCGCCCAAGCCGATCATGAGGCCGATCCCGATGCCGGTGTAGGCCTGGATCATTGCCGACAGTTGTGCAGCTTCCATTTTTGCAGTCCTTTCAGTTGCGGGGGTTTACTTCGAACGAAGACAAACTCGGAGCCCTAGTGCGATTCCTCGGCCATCGCGAGGTACACGATGGTGAGCATCATGAAGATGTACGCCTGCAGCAGGACGATCAGGATGTGGAAGAT
>CALFEY010000430.1 GCA_937958295.1 uncultured Pseudomonadota bacterium | reverse complement strand
TCATCGATGCGGTCGAGAAGACGGGCAGCAAGGCGCGCCGCTTCATCGTGCAGACGGGCGAGTCGCTCTACTACAACCAGGATGGCGAGCTCGTGTGCCGCGCACACGGCAGCACCGCGCGAATCCCGCGGGCGCGCGCCGAAGGTGGGCTCAAGTACTCGCCGCGCGAGGCTCATCGCTACACGGAGGAGGAGCTCGCCGGCATCGGCGCCGCCATCGAGGCCGAGGTACGCCGCGCCGCCACTCCGCGATGCTGGGAGGACGTCAGCGTAGGTGATGTCGCCCAGCCGGTGGTCAAGGGTCCGCTCAACATCACCGACATGATCTGCTGGTACTCGGGCGGCGGGCACACGTACCAGGCGCTCGAGCGCGCATACCGGCATCGCAAGCGACATCCCGCCGACGCCTTTCGCGACAGCAAGACGGGCGCTCCGGACAGCGCCGCGCGCGGTCACGCGGAGAAGGAGATGGCACGCGAGGTCGGCATGCCGGGCGGCTACGACGTGGGTCCGCAGCGCGTGTCGTGGCTCGGCCACCTCATGACCAACTGGGCGGGCGACGACGGCTTCATCCGCCGCCTGCAAGTGCAGGTGAAGCGGCCCAACATCTTCGGCGACGTGTCGTGGTGCCGCGGCAAGGTCGTCGACAAGCGCATCGAGGACGGCATCCCCCTGGTCGAGCTCGAGCTCGCCATCGAAAACCAACTGGGCGAAACGACGGCCGACGGATCGTCGATCGTGGAGCTCCCGAGCCGCAACAAACCCTGACGATGGATCACCCCATGCTGTTCGAACCCACTCCTCGCGTTCGCGACCTCGCCGTCCGCCTGCAGGCCTTCATGGACGAGCACGTCTATCCCAACGAGCGGCGTTACTTCGAGGAGGCCGAGCGGCTCGGGCCCTCCGAGGTGTATCCCATCGTCGAGGCGCTGAAGCCCGTCGCGCGCGCCGCGGGCCTGTGGAACCTCTTCGTTCCCGCCAAGCATCACGAAGGCGGGCTCAGCAACCTCGAGTACTCGCCGCTGTGCGAGATCATGGGCCGGTCCCTCCTCGCGCCGGAGCTTTTCAACTGCAGCGCACCGGACACCGGGAACATGGAGACGCTCATGCTCTACGGCACGCCGGAGCAGCAGGCGCGCTGGCTCACGCCCCTGCTCGAGGGCGAGATCCGCTCGTGCTTCGCCATGACGGAGCCGGACGTGGCCTCCAGTGATGCCACCAACGTGCAGGCCACGATCCGGCGCGACGGCGATCACTACGTGCTCAACGGCCGCAAGTGGTACACCACGGGCGCCACCGATCCTCGCTGCCGGATCGCGATCTTCATGGGCAAGACCGATCCCGCCAATCCCGACCGCCACAAGCAGCAATCGATGATCCTGGTGCCCATGGACACGCCCGGCGTCAACGTCGTCCGGCCCATCAGCGTGTTCGGCTTCTACGGCGTGCCCGACCGCGCCTCGGAGGTGACGTTCGACAATGTCCGCGTACCGGTGGCCAACATCCTGCTGGGCGAAGGCCGCGGCTTCGAGATTGCGCAGGGGCGTCTCGGGCCGGGCCGCATCCACCACTGCATGCGCCTCATCGGGCTCTCGGAGCGGATGCTCGAGCTCATGTGCCGGCGCACGAAATCGCGCGTTGCCTTCGGGCGTCCGATCGCCGACCAAGGGGTCACGCGCGAGCGCATCGCCGAGGCGCGCATCGCGATCGACCAGTGCCGCCTGCTCACGCTGAACGCGGCGCACATGATGGACACCGTGGGCAACAAGGCGGCAAAGGCGGAAATCGCGATGATCAAGGTGGCGGCGCCCAACATGGCGTGCAAGGTCATCGACTGGGTCATCCAGTCGTTCGGCGGCGGCGGGACGAACAACGACGTCGGCGTGGCCTCGGCCTACGCCACGGCGCGCATCCTGCGCCTGGCCGACGGGCCCGACGAGGTCCATCGCAACCAGATCGCGAAGATCGAACTCGCCAAGTACGCCTAGGCCGAGGGCTGCGCGTCCACGGCCCGCGACGACGCGTGCCGCGATGGCGCACATGGGCGATCGCAACCCGGGCGAGGGCATGCGCAGCGAGCCGGCGTGACGGGTCCCGGCGGTAGAATCGGGCCCGTTGCCGGCGTCCATGGCGCCCGTGCGGGTTTCCCGGATGCCGGCCTCCTTCCCCGTCGCCTATCGTGGCGGCTCCGCTCGCCGCAACCATGCACGACGCCGCCATTTCCCCCGCCGTTCCCGCCCCGTCCGCCGAGCCGCTGTCTGAACGGATCGAGCGGCACTTCGTGGAGGTGATCGAGCGCACGCCCGTCACCGCCGAGCCCTTCGATCACATGGTGCTGGAGGGGTTGTGGCCTGTCCGCGACTACCCGGCGCTGCTGCGTGCGTTGCCGGCCGACGCCTATTACCGCGAGTTGAAGCACAACGATGCGCTGCTGCCCGACGGCCGCAGCGCGCGACTGCAGTTCCCGCTGCTCGCCGCGAACATCAAGCGGCTGCCCGCGGGCCCGCGCGAGCTGTGGATGGAGGTGGGCCGCGCCGTGACCTCCCCGCGCGTGATGGAGGCGTGGAAGCGCCGCTTCGCCCCCACGCTCGAGCGCGTGACGGGCAGGCCCGCCAGCCGCATCCGTCTGCGACCCTACGCCACGCTCTTCCGCGACTTGGGCGGCTACAAGATCTCGATTCATCCCGACTCGATGCGCAAGGCCATCACCGCGCAGTTCTACCTGCCGGCCGACGACAGCCAGGCGCACCTCGGCACCATCTTCCACACGCGCCACGCCGACGGCAGCTACGCCGTGGCGAGGACCATGCGCTTCGGTCCCAACACCGGCTACGCCTTCGCCGTATCGCCCACGAGCTATCACAGCGTCAATCCGATGCGCGTGGAGGACAAGCCCCGCAACAGCCTCATGGTGATCATCAACCACGACCGCGGTCCGCTGGTGGAAGGGGTGAAGTCCACGCAGAAGAAGGTGCGCGCGTGGATGGACCGCCTGCGCGGCGTCGACGCGGTGGAAGCCGGCGAAGGGCGCTACGAGACGATGTAGGCCGCAAGGCGCGAGCCCGCCACCGGCGCTAGCGGCAGGTCACGCTCACGGCCGGCCCCACCGGCGTGTCGACCGTGCACGAGCGCACGTCGGCGGGCACCTTGCGCGCGACCTTCATGCGCGTGTCGGCGTAGTTGCACACGAGGAAGATGTCCCGCTTGCGGTCCTTGGCAAAGGTCCACTTCGGGCGCTTCGCGTTGGGATTGTCGGGCACGAGGTCGGCCATCTCCTGCGGCGGGCCGTCGAACACGCTGATGGACACCGGCTGCGAGTTGCCTGCGATGGCGCTGCCGGGCGGCGCGCTCTGCATCGCCGACAGGCTGCGCGCGTAGGCACTCCAGCCCGCGGGCAGCGTGCCGCCCACGCTCTGCGTGGTCGAGATCGCCGCGGGACACGCGGCTTTCCACTCGGCCGCGTGCGCGGCGGTGCCGAGGGCCAGCGCCGCCGTCGCGGCGATCGCGAGGGCGAGTCGCGACGCTACTGGAGGTTGGCGGCCTTCTTCACTTGCGTGAGCCGCACCATCTCCGGCGACTTCTTGTAATGGTGATCGAGGGGATAGCATCCCGACACCATGCCATTGCGGGGGGCGGTCGTGCAATCGGAGAACGTCCGGCACAGGCGCTTGCGCTGCAGCGGGCGCCCCGCGAGAACGTCCGCCGGCAGGTCGGGATACGAGAGCACCATGCGGCCGAGTCCCACGAGGTCCACCCAGCCTTCGCGCACCACGGCCTGCGCGACGTTGGGCAGGAACTCCTGCAGGTAGGTGTAGCCGCTGCCCATCAGCGCGAGGCCGGGGAAGGCCTGCTTCATGGCGCGCACGAGCTCCAGGTGGCGCATCACGCCGAGCAGCGGGTCTTCCGGCGGCTTGTAGCCGTCGGAGGGCGGGTACATCGCCGGACGCGTGAGGTGCGGGTTGTAGTACGGGCTGCCGAGGGTGAGGTTCACGAGCCGGATGTCGAGGTCCTGCAGCACCTGCAGGAAGGCGCGCGTCTCCTCGAGGTCGGGCTCCACCGGGTTGCGCTCGTCGGCGCCGAAGCCGTACACGTAGGGCAGGCACTGCGAGAAATCGTCGGGCACGCCCTGGCCGAGCGTCTCAGTGTCGGGGTCGTTGGGATCGGGCTTGAAGGGCACGAGGTCGAAGGCCGACACGCGCACGCCGATGGCCAGGCCCGGCGCCTCGGCGCGGATGCCGGCCACGATCTCGCGCAGGAAGCGCGTGCGATTGGCCAGCGAGCCGCCGAAATCGCCGGGGCGCGTCTTGGCCGAGAGGAACTCGTGACCGAGGTAGCCATGGCAATGCTTCAAGTCCACGAACTGGAAGCCGCAGTCCTGCGCATGCTTCGCCGCGATCACGTAATCGCCGATGAGCTTGCGGATGTCGCCGTCGCTCATCACGGGGTAGTCGGGACCCA
>CALFEY010000429.1 GCA_937958295.1 uncultured Pseudomonadota bacterium | reverse complement strand
GGTGGCGAGCGGGGTCACCTTGTTGCCTTGCAGGAACGGGCCCAGGGCCGCGGCGTCGGCAAACATGAACTGCACGAGGCCGCTCGTGAGATCGACCAGGGCGGGGGGTTGGCTCTTATAGGAGACCGGCGTCGTGGTGAGGCCGGCGATGTTGGCAAAGGCGCTCGCGGCCACCTGGCTCGTGGACGAGCCGAAGCCGAACGGCACGTCCTTGCCGCGACTCTTGTCCAGGAACTCCTTCATCGTCGACGCGCTGCCTTGCGGCACCACGAGAAGGAGCGGCGTAGTGATGACGTTGCTGATGTGCGCGAAACTCTTCACCGGGTCGTAGGGGAGGTCGCGCACGAGCCATGGATTGGCCGAGTGCGTGGCGCTGCTCGTCATCACGAGGGTATAGCCGTCGGCGGGTGCCTGCAGCGCGGCGCGCATGCCGATCACGCCCGCTGCGCCGGGACGGTTCTCCACGACGACCTGCGCATCGAGCTCCTTGCGCAGCTCCTCGGCCACGATGCGCCCCACGACGTCGTTCCCGCTGCCCGCCGCGAAGGCCACGATGATCCTGATCGGCCGGTCCGGATAGGCGGCCCCCGCCGCCGCGCTCGCCAGCGCCGCGAAGAGCGCCAGCAAGATCGTGATCCCTCGTGTACGCACGGTTCCTCCTGTTCTGTTTTCGACTATCGTTTGCGCACGCCGGCCTGGCTCTGCGTCTCGATCTGGCGGGCATGCAGGGCTAGCTCTTTCGCGATCTTCGGCACGCGTCCGTCAAGCCTCGCCAGCGGCGCGCCCACCGCGAGGGCGTAGTGCTCGAGGCCGAAGTGCAAGGGCACGGATACCGACGCGGTGTCGCTCATGTGCGCGCCCAGGTTCACGTGCCAGCCCTGGGCCATCTCCTGCTCGATGATTCCGGCGAGCTTGCGCGGGCTCGTGCAAGTGGCGGGCGTGTACCGCGTGAGGGGCAGCCGCGCGATGAGCTCATGGCGCTCCTCGGGCGTCATCAGCGCGAGCAGGGCGCGGCCCGTGGAGGCCGGATGGACCGGCCGGTGGTCGCCGGCGGACGCGGAGAAGCGCACGATATGCCGCGACTCCACCACCGCTAGGTAGAGCACGCGCGTGTCGTCGAGCTTGGCGAGGATCGCGGTCTCGCCCGTGGCATCGCGAATTGCCTCCAGGTGTGGCTCCACCACGAGGAGCACCGGATCGTTCTCCGCCACCAGGCGCGACAGGTTGAACCACTTCATGGTGGGGTAGTAGCCCTGGTCGCGGCCCACCCAGTAGACGTAGCCGGCGTTCTTGAGCGTTTCCATGAGCGCGAAGCAGCTGGACTTGGGCAGGCCGAGCGCCTCGCGGAGCTCGGACGCTAGCGCCGGGCGGCGGGTCCGCGCGAAGTGCTCGAGAACTTGCAGGACGCGGAAGGCGCTTTTCACGCCGGCGGTATCGGGCTCGATGTCGGCTGCCATGGACGTCACTCCGGAGTCATTGGGAGGACCCCAGCATTCCATAATCCCAGCGCGGCGTCCTGCGCTCGAGGAACGCGCGCGCCCCTTCGGCGAGGTTGGGACTCTTGCAGCAGAGCGTGCGCAGCGCGAGGTTGCGCTCGATGGCGAGATCGGCGGCCAGGTCGCCGGATTCGTGGAAGGCACGCAGGCCGAGGTCGAGCGCATCGGGACTGCTGGCCGCGATGCGCAGCGCGAGTGCCCTGGCTTCGGTGGCCAGCGCATCGCGCGGCACGCAGCGGGTGACAAGGCCGATGGAGCGCGCCTCGTGCGCGTCGACCAGGCGTGCCGACAGGGCGAGATCGAGCGCGCGCCGGTCGCCTATCGCCCGGCGCAGGGCCGGCATGATGAGAAACGGAAACAGGCCAAGCCGCAGCTCGGGGCAGCCAAGGCGGGCGTCGTCGGCGGCGAGCGTGATGGAGGCGGCACAGGCCAGGCCGCAGCCGCCGCCCAGCGCGTGCCCCTGCACCGCCGCGACGACAGGCTTGGGCGCAGCCGCGAGGCGCTTGAAGAGCTCGGCGATGGGCCGGCCCACCGCTTCGATCTCCGCGAGCGAGCGGGTGGGAAGCAGGGCCATCTCGCGCAGGTCGCCGCCCGCGGAAAAGTCGATGCCTTCGCTCGTGATCAGGAGCGCGGCCACGTCGCGCGCCGCAAAGGCGCTGTCGAGCGCCGCGTTGAGCTCCTCCACAAGCTCGCGGCTCATCGCATTGCGCGAGGCGGGGTCGGCCAGCACGATCGTGGCCAGACGCTCTTCCACCGAGTAGATCACCTTGGACGGCATGCGCTTTCTCAGTCCTCTTCGGATGCAGTGGCGGGCGTTGCGGTGGCCACACTGGTTGCCATGAGCTCGTCGATCTCGCCGCGGCTGAAGCCTGCTTCGAGCAGCACCTCGATCGTGTGCTCGCCCCGCAGCGGGGCATGGCGGGTGGCGCCGGGCTGGCTGCGCGACCACCGCAGCGGATACGTGGTGCGCAGCATCGCGCCTTGCGACGGATGCTCTTCGCGCTCGAAGAATCCGGTGGCACGCAGGTGCGGATCGTCGCGGATGCTGCGTAGGTCGTGCACCGGCATGACCGGGATGTCCGCCTGCTCGAGCGCCGCGAGCCATTGCGCGGTGGTGCGCGTGGCGAACACGGCCTCCACCTCCGCGTACAGCGCATCGATGTGCTGGTTGCGGGTGAACAGGCTCGAAAGCCGCGGATCGGCATCGAAATCGTCGGCACGCCCCTGCAGCGCGTAGAAGCTGCGCCACTGGCGGTCGGTGAACATCATCGCGGACACGTAGCCATCGAGCGTGGCGTAGGGTTTGCGCGCAGGCGCGAGGAGGCGGGGATAGCCGCCGCCGTCCAGCGGCGGCTCGAAGCTCAGTCCGCCCAGGTGATCGGCCAGGACGAAGCTCACCAGCGTCTCGAACATGGGCACGTCCACTTTCTGCCCGCGTCCGCTGGTATGGCGCTCGACGATCGCCGCGAGAACGGCCACGACCGCGTTGATCCCGGTGACGCGATCGGCGATTGCCAGGGGAACGTACTGCGGCGGTCCGCCCGTCTTGGCGGCCACCATGCTGGCGAGCGTGGACGCGCTCTGGATGAGGTCGTCGTACGCGGGGCGGCCGCTGTAGGGCCCGCCGTCGGCGTAGCCCGTGATGCCTACGTAGACGAGCCGTGGATTGACCGCGGCGAGCGCGTCGTAGGACAGGCCGAGGCGCTGCATCGCCGTTGGCCGCATGTTGAAGAGGAGGACGTCGGCCTTCGCCACGAGCCTTAGCAGCACCTCCTTGCCGCGCGGATGCTTGAGGTCGAGCGCGATGCTGCGCTTGGCGCGGTTGGAGTTCATGAAGATCGGCCCCATGTCCGGCGTGCGCGCCGGACCGAGCCAGCGCTGGCCGTCGCCCTCCGGCGGCTCGACCTTCACCACGTCGGCACCGAGCTCGCCCAGCATCTGCGAGGCGTAGGGGCCGCTGATCACGGCCGTCATGTCGACTACGCGCACGCCGTGCAGCGGTCCGGCAGCGGCCGGGACGGCGAACCCGGCTTGCGCGGCAGCGGCTGCGGCTGTGCGCTCCGCCATGCCTAAAGACCGCGCCACTGCGGGACGCGCTTCTGCGCGAACGCGAGGGGTCCTTCCTGTGCGTCGGCGCTGGTATACACCGGCTCGAAGAGCTTGTGGCCCGCGCGCAGAGCCGCCGACCGGCCCATCTCGGTGGACATGTACACGAGCTCGCGGCAGGCCTTTACCGTGAGCGGTGCATTGGCGGCGATCTTGCGCGCGAGCGTGCGCGCCTCGTCGAGGAGGCGCGCGCGTGGCACCACGCGATTGACGTAGCCGAGGTCGTAGAGCCGCTGCGCCGTGAGCGGCTCGCCGGTGAGCAGCACCTCGAGGCACACGCGTTGGGGCAGCATGTGGACGAGCGGCGCGGCCCATGGCGTGCCGCGACCCACCTTGGCCTCGGTGATGGCGAACACCGCGTCCTCGGCCGCAAGGCACAGGTCGCACATTTGCGCCAGGAGCCAGCCGCCGGCCATCGCCACGCCGTTCACCGCCGCGATCGTGGGCTTGCTCACGTGGACGTCGTCGCCCAGCGTGGGGACGAAGCCGCGCGGGGGAATGCCGAGCCCCGTGCTCGAGGCTTCCTTGAGGTCCATGCCTGCGCAGAACGCGCGATCGCCGGCCCCGGTGAGGATTGCCACCTTCGCGTGCGGATCGTCCTCGAAGCGGCGCCACGCATCGCGCAGGCCCGCCCGCACGTCCGCCGAGAGCGCATTGCGGCGCTCCGGCCGGTTGAGGGTGATCGTGACGACGCCGTCGTCGATCGCGTAGAGAACCGTGTCGTTCATGGCTGCGGTGGTGGCGGGGATAAAGTTCTTATATGAGAACTATAGAACATAAGTATGGATAATATGACGGAGCGACGGTGTGGTCAAACGTGAGCCATTGACACTTCGCTGCGCTGGGTCGTAGCCTAAGACGGTCATAAGAACAGGAGTTCATGTACATGAACGATGAGCGGGATTACAAAGGAGGTGCAAAGGGCGCGCGTGCTCGCGCGGGTGCAGGGCATGCGGCGGTGCCGGGGCGCCGGCGCGTGCTCGCGAGCCTGTCGTCGCTGGCCCTCGTGGGTGTGCTCCCGGCCGCCATTCGCGGTGCGCATGCGGCGGATCCCTTTCCCACGCGGCCCATCAAGGTGATCGTGGCCTTCGCGCCGGGATCGCAAACCGACGCCCTCGTGCGTACGCTGTCGCCGCGCATGGGCCAGGCCCTCGGTACCACGATCGTCGTGGACAACAAGCCGGGTGCCACGGGCATCATCGGAACACAGTTCGCGGCCAATGCTCCCCCTGACGGCTACACGCTCGTGATGGGCGGCGTTTCCTCACACGGCACGTTGCCGGCCGTCAATCCCAAGCTCCCCTACGACGCGCTCAAGGACTTCGTGCCCATCGGGCTCGCCACGGCGCCGCCGGCCTTCATCGCGGTGCATCCCTCGGTGCCCGCCAACAACCTCAAGGAATTCGTCGAGTGGTCGAAGCAGCAGCCCGCCGGGGTGAGCTACGCCTCGACCGGCGTGGGCAGCTCGGGACACTTGAGCGCCGAGATGCTGGCGATGCAAACCGGTGCCAAGCTCGTGCAGATTCCCTACAAGGACGTGGGCCAGGCCACGACGGACCTGCTCTCCGGCCAGGTGAAGATGTTCATCTACTACACGCCGCTGCTCCCGCACATTCGCGCGGGCAGGCTCAAGGCGCTGGCAGTGCTCGCGGACAAGCGCGTCGATGCCGCGCCGGAGATCGCCACGGCCGCGGAGCAGGGCTTTCCGCGCCTCATCGCCAGCGGATGGACCGGCCTCTTCGGGCCGGCGGGGTTGCCCGACGCCATCCGTGACCAGGTGGCGAATGCCCTCGCCCAGGCCCTCGCCGATCCGGAGGTCAAGGCAGTACTCGCGCAACAGGGACAGCAACCCAATCCGCTCGGACCCGTGGCCTTCCGCGCGTTCGTGGAGGCGGACATCGGCCGCTGGAAGGAGGTCGTGCGGGTCGCGGGCGTGAAGATGGAGTGAGCTCGCGCGATGGCCGCCGCGGGCGGCGCCTTGACACCTTGTGGGGTCTCCGTCACGATATTCGGAATAATATTCCGATATCGGAACGTGGCGTGTCGAAGACACCGGGAACCATACAAGGAGCGACGGGGGAGGGCGTGCTCTACGCCGTCGCCGATGGCGTGGCCACCATCACGCTCAACCGTCCGGCGCGTCTTAATGCGATCGACCTCGCCACGAGACAGACGCTGTTCGACGTGTGGCGGCGCTTCGAGGCCGATCCTGCCGCCCGGGTGGCCATCCTCACGGGCGCCGGCGATCGCGCGTTTTGCGTGGGGCGCGACCTGTCAGAGCCCGCCGAAGGTGAGTTCCGGCTCGAGTCGTTCCCCATCCTGGGCGTGAGCGTGGATGTGACCAAGCCCACCATCGCAGCGGTGAACGGCTACGCGCTCGGCGGGGGCTTCCTCTTCGCGCAGATGTGTGACCTGTGCGTCGCGGCGCAATCCGCCACCTTCGCGATCACCGAGGCCAAGCTCGGACGTGGCGCCGCGTGGGCCGCTCCGCTCGTGCGGATGCTGCCGGGACGCGTGGCGAAGGAGCTCCTTGTGACCGCCGCGCCGATGTCGGCGGCGCGCCTGCACGCTGCGGGGTTCGTCAACGAGGTGGTGCCGCTCGCCTCCCTTGCGGAGGCCGCGCACGATCTCGCCCGCACCATCGCCGCCAACGCGCCGCTTGCGGTGGCCGCGTCGAAGGCGATGGTCGACACCATCGTGGGCGAGGGCCGCGCCCTGCCGCGCGACGAGGCGGAGGCGATGTTCCGCCACGTCTACATGAGCAACGACGCGCGCGAGGGCCTCGCGGCCTTCCGCGACAAGCGCGCGCCCCGCTGGACCGGAACGTAGGAGACCACTATGTCGCGCAAGGACACCATTCGCATCGGCGCCGGCGCCGGCTTTTGGGGCGATTCGCCCGAGGGCCCCGCGCAACTCGTTCGCCGCGGCGACATCGACTACCTCATCCTCGATTACCTGGCCGAGATCACCATGTCGATCCTCGCCCGGGCCAAGGCGCGCAATCCCAAGCTCGGTTACGCCACCGACTTTGCCACGCAGGTGGTGGGCCCGCTCGCCGCCGAGATCGCGGAGCGTGGCATCAAGATCGTGGCCAATGCCGGCGGATGCAATCCGCTCGACTGTTGCGCCGCGATCGAGCGCGAGCTTGCGGCTCGCAATGTCAAGCTGCGCGTGGCGGCCGTGCTGGGGGACGACGTGGCGCCGCTCTTGCCCGCGCTCGCCGCCGAAGGCCGCGTGCGCGAGATGGCCACCGGCGAGCCGTTGCCGCCGCAGGTGCTCACCGCCAATGCCTACCTGGGGGCCTTTCCGATTGCCCGCGCGCTCGCCCTGGGGGCCGACATCGTCGTCACCGGGCGCTGCGCGGACAGCGCGCTCGCGCTCGGTCCGCTCGTGCACGAGTTCGGGTGGCGGGCGACCGACTGGGACCTCCTGGCCGCCGGGTCGCTCGCCGGCCACGTGATCGAGTGCGGATGCCAGGCCACGGGTGGCTACGCCACCGACTGGAAGGACATCGCCGCGACATGGGACGACGTCGGCTTTCCCATCGCCGTGTGCCAGGCCGACGGCCGCTTCACCATCACCAAGGCCCCCGGCACCGGCGGCGTGGTGAACTTCGGCACCGTTGCCGAGCAGGTGACGTACGAAACGGGCGATCCCGCCAGTTACATCCTGCCCGACGTGATATGCGATCTCACGCAGGTGACGGTGCGCGAAGTCGGCCCCGACGAGGTCGAGGTCGCTGGCGCGCGCGGCAAGCCCGCGACGGGCACCTTCAAGGTGAGCGCCACCGTTCCGGACGGCTTCCGCTGCCTTGCCACGCTGTTCGTGAAGGGCATCGATGCCTCGGCGAAGGCACGGGCGATGGGTGAGGCGATCATCGCGCGCGTGCGCCGTCTGATGCTGGCGGCGGGCTTCGACGACTTCGCGCAGACCTCGATAGAGGTCCTGGGCGCGGAGGACACCTACGGGCCGCACGCTACCGCGCGCTCGTGGCGGGAGGTGATGCTCAAGGTCGCGGCGAGGCATCGCGACGAGAAGGCGCTCGAGATCATGTCGCGCGAGATCTTTCCGGCGGCCACGTCGATGGCGCAGGGGATTGGCGGCATCTTCGGCGGCCGGCCCAAAGTGCAGCCCGTGATGCGGCTCTACTCGTTCTTGATCGACAAGACGCGGCTGTCGGTGAGCGTCGAGTTCGAAGGTGCCTCCACCGCGATGGCCACGCACGTTCCCCCCGCCGGTTCTGCCGCGCGCCACACGGCCCCGGTGGACATCCCGGCGGCCACCGTCGCGTCCGGCCCCACGAAGCAGGTACGGCTCGTCGATCTCGCCTACGCGCGGAGCGGCGACAAGGGAGACGCCTCCAATATTGCGGTGATCGCGCGCCGGCCGGAGTACCTCGCGCCCCTCCGCGCGCAGCTCACCGCTGCGGCCGTGGCCCGCTATCTCGCGCATGTGGCGCAGGGTCCGGTGCAGCGCTTCGACTGGCCCGGCCTCGCCGGCTTCAACTTCCTGCTGGAGCGCGCGCTCGGCGGCGGGGGCGTGTCGTCGCTGCGCTACGACCCCCAAGGCAAGGGGCATGCGCAGATGCTGCTCGAGTTCTTGGTCGACGTCCCGGCCGCGTGGGACGTCGCGCCGCGATGAGCGCGTCCTCCGCCCCGCTGGTGGCCGTCACGCGTCGCGACGACGTGTGCACGATCGCGATCAACCGCCCCGAGCGGCACAACACGATGACCGCCGACACGTTGGTCGAGCTGACGGGCGCCTTCGACGAGGCCAGCGCCGATCGCACGCTGCGGGCCGTCGTGCTCACGGGAGCGGGCGAGCGCACGTTCTGCGCTGGCGGGCAATTGAAGAGCAGCGAGGAGGGCAGTCCCTTCGATCGCGGACTCGAGGACTTCGACAATCCCGTCGCGTTGCTCTTCCGCGCGATGGATCGCTGCTCGGTGCCCATCGTGGGACGCGTGAACGGCAGCGCCTTCGGCGGTGGCGTGGGCCTCGTGTGCGCATGCGACTACGTCGTCGCCGTGGACAGCGCCCGCTTCGGCACGACCGAGGCCTCGGTCGGCGTATTCCCGTTGATGATCCTGCCGGTGCTGCTGCGCGTGCTGCCGCGGCGCGCAGTGATCGAGATGGGCTTCTTCGCCGAGCGCTTCGACGCGCAGCGTGCCTTGGCGCTTGGGCTCGTCAGCGTTGTGGTACCTGCGGCCGAGCTCGATGCCGCGATCGACGCCACGGTAGCGCGGTTGCGCCGCAACTCGCCGATGGCCCTGCGCCTCGGCCGGCGGGCCATCAATGCCGTCACCGACCTCGCGCTGTCCGATGCCCTTCATCTCACGCAGTCGCTGCTTCCGCTCCTGGCTCAGGGGGACGACGCCAAGGAGGGGTTCGCCGCCTTCGCGGAGCGTCGCCCTCCGGTGTGGAAGAAGCCGTAGCGAGTTTCCCGAAGACGACGCCACGACGTCATCCCAGTCACGGAGGATTGCCGATGTCCCGCCGCACGAGCCTGACCCTGTCGGGCACCCTGTTGCTCGCGCTTGCCCTGCCGCTCGCCCTGCCTGCGTTGGCGCAGGCGCCCGAGACGTTTCCCACGCGCCAGGTCACGCTCGTCACGCCATATCCGCCCGGCGGGCTCGCCGATGCGACAGCGCGCCAGCTCTCCAACCGCCTGTCCGCGTTGTGGAAGCAGACGGTGGTGGTGGATACGCGTCCCGGCGCCAACGGCAACGTGGCGGCCGGTCTCGTGGCCAAGTCAGCCCCCGACGGCTACACGCTGCTGTTCGCCATTCCCGAAGCGCTCGGCATCACCAATGCCTCGGGGGCGAACGTGGGGTTCGATCCCGCGGCGGATCTCACACCGGTCGCGCTCGTGGCTGAGAGCAGCACCGTGCTCATCGTGGGCGTTGACTCGCCGCACAAGTCTTTTGCCGACTTCATGGCTTTCGCCAAGGCGAATCCGGGCAAGGTCACCTTCGGCAGCCAGGGCCAGGGCAGCCAGTTCCACCTTGCCCTCGAGCGCCTGAAGCTCATGTCGGGAACCGACATCGTGCACGTGCCGTACAAGGGCGCAGCGCCGGCGCTGACCGACCTGTTGGGCGGACGCATCGACGCCATGATCGCCACCACCACGCTCGCGAGCCCCAACGTGAAGTCGGGCAAGGTGCGCGTGCTCGCAGTCACGAGCGGCGAGCGGCTCGCCCAGTTCACCGGCGTGCCGACGGTCGCCGAGTCGGGTTTCGCGGGCTTCGTGTACCCGGTGGGCCTCGGCATCTTCGTGCGTGCGGGCACGCCGCGACCGCTGGTGGATCGCCTCAATGCGGACATCCGCAAGGTGATGCACGAGCCGGACTTCCTCCAGATCCTCGCCCAGTCGGCCACGACCACCACCAACCTCGGCGCCGCGGAGTATCAGCAGCGCTGGGCGAAGGAGGCGCAGGAGATCGCGCAGGTCATCAGCAAGGCCAACATCAAGTTCGAATGAATCACGCCGCCGCGCCCCCGCTACGGCGCGGGGCCTGCATAGCCCAGCAAGCGCGAGATCGCATGTGCCCCTTCCTTGACGAGACGCTTCGTGGCGTCCACGCGGTCCGCGATGCGGCTCGTGGGGGCGGCGATCACGAGCGCGCCCAGGACCGTTCCCTCGCGGTCGAACACAGGCGCGGCGATGCCCACGGCGCCGTCCACCGAGCCGTCGACCGTCATCGCGCAGCCTTCGCGGCGCGCCGTGGCGATCGCGGCGCGCAGCGCGGAGCGCGTGGCCACGGTGCGCGGCGTGAAGCGCTCGAAGCGACCGGCGGCGAAGTAGGCGTCGCGTTCCTCCGCGGTCATGGCGCTCAAGACCGCATGCCCGCTCGCCGACGCGTTGAGCGGACGCTTGCTGCCCACGCCCACGGTGAAGCGCAGGAAGCTCTCCGCTTCGACGACATCGGCATACACCACGTGCTGTCGATCCTCGCTCAGCGTGCACAGGATGATCGTCTCGCGCGTGGCGCGGCCCAGCTCCTCGAGCACGGGGCGCGCGATGCCGGCGAGCGATTGTCCACTCACGATGGCGCCCGCCAACCGGAAGGCCTCGCGGCCGAGCGCATAGTGCTCGCGCTCGAAGGTCACGTAGTCGGCCTGCTGCAGCGCCTTGAGGAGCGCGAACAGCGAGGTCTTGGGCACGCCCACGGCCGTGGCGAGGTCTGCCAGCGACATCGGCTGGCGATGAAGGGCGAGCGTGCGCAGCGTGCGCAGGACGCGCTCCGCGGAGCGGGGTGGGCTGAAGTCGGTGGGCGAGGGCATGGAATCGAGAGCAGGGCTGGGCGGCATTCTAGGGGGGGCCATGACGGGCGTCGAGTCGAAGGGCGATAGCGCCGCGCGGCCGCTTGCGGGCGTGCGCGTGCTGGATCTCACGCGTGCGCTGTCGGGGCCATTCTGCGCAATGGTGCTAGGCGACCTCGGCGCCGATGTGGTGAAGGTCGAGCCGCTCGACGGCGACATGACGCGGGCATGGGGTCCGTTCGTCGACGGGCAGAGCACGTATTACCTGAGCGCCAACCGCAGCAAGCGAAGCGTCGCGCTTGACTTCCGTCACCCGGAAGGGCTGGCGCTCGTACGGCGGATTGCCGCGGGGAGTCATGTGGTCGTGGAGAACTTCCGGCCGGGTGTCGCGGCGAAGATGGGCCTTGCCTATGACGCCTTGAGCGCCGCCAACCCGGCCCTCGTGTACGCGAGCATCTCGGGCTTCGGGCAGAGCGGTCCCGCCCGCGATTGGCCCGGTTTCGACCAGATCGCGCAGGGTCACGCGGGGCTCATGGCGCTCACCGGCGACCAGGACCCCACGCGCGTCGGCGTGGCCGTGGCCGACATGACGGCCGGCCTGTGGGCAGCGCTCGGCATCGTGGCGGCGCTGCGCTCCGCCGAAGCCACCGGCCGCGGGCAGCAGGTGGAGACCTCGCTCGTGGGCAGCCTGGTGGCAATGCTCGGGGTGCAGGCGCAACGTTACTTGAGCGCCGGCGTGGTGCCCACCCGCACCGGCAACTCCAATCCGGTGATCGCCCCCTATGGGACCTACCAGGCGGCGGATGGCCCTCTCAACCTCGCGCCTGCCACTGATGCGATGTGGCGCACGCTGTGCGAAAAGCTCGATCTTGCGCACCTTCCGGCGGACCCGCGCTTTGCCACCAACCCGGTGCGCGTGGAGCACCGCAAGACCCTGGACGCCATCCTCGACGAGCGCATCGGCCAGCGGCCACGCGCGCATTGGGTGAACGAGCTCGTGGCGGCCGGCGTTCCGGCGGGACTCATCAACGACCTGCCGGAAGTCTTCTCGGATGCGCAGGTACGCCACTGCGGCATGGTGCGTACGGTGCAGCATCCGGTGCTCGGCCCCATTCCACAACTCGCGCTGCCGCTGTGGTCATCGACCGTGGACCTCGGCCCGGCAGCGGCGCCGCCGGTGCTGGGGGAGCACACGCGCGACGTGCTGCGCGAACACGGCCTGCCGCCGCCGGAGATCGATGCCCTGGTCGCACAGGGCGTCGTGGTGCAAGGCATGGCGACACGCGACATCGACAAGGGCGTGCACGCCCGCGCCAAGGAGGTCTCATGAAGTCCAGCTTGCTCGTGGCACTGGCGGCGGCATGCCTGCTGTCGGCCGGCGCCGTCGCCCAGCCGTATCCCAATCGCCCGGTGAAGGTCGTGGTGGGCTTCGGTCCCGGCAGCGGCACCGATATCGTCGCGCGCCTCGTCGCCGAGGAGCTGCAGAAGTCCCTCAAGCAGCCGTTCATCGTGGAGAACAAGCCCGGGGCTACTG
>CALFEY010000428.1 GCA_937958295.1 uncultured Pseudomonadota bacterium | reverse complement strand
CTTCGATCCGCGCAACGGATTTCCGGCGGATGGACGGGTGGACCTCGATGCCCTGCGCAACGTGATCGATCTGCGCGCGCGCTACGGCCAACCGGCCAAGACGCTCGGGCAGCCCGGCGACTATTACGACAGTCGCTACCTGGACGCCGTGCTGTAGCTACACGAACTTTCAGCGGTTCACCACCGGCGCCTTCGCCTTGCGCCGCAGGAGGGCGATCTCCGCATCGAGCTCGGCAAAGACCGCCTCCTCGTTGCTGGTCGGCAACTTGCGGAGGCGCGAGGAGGGGAGGGGGCCTTAGCCGTCGCGCAGGAGCTCGCGGATCTCCGCGAGCTCCTGGCGAATCTGCGCCGGCTCGAGCGCGCTGCCTGGTGGCACACTTACCACCACGGCCGTGCTGGTGGTCGCGCGGGCCGCGGCGCGCGGCTCGGTCGTCTCGCTGTCCAAGCGATGGCGAGCGCCATTGATAGTGAAGCCTTGCTCGTAGAGCAGGTCGCGGATGCGCCGGATGAGCAGCACCTCATGGTGCTGGTAGTAGCGGCGGTTGCCGCGGCGCTTCACGGGCTTCAACTGCGCGAACTCCTGCTCCCAATAGCGGAGCACGTGCGGCTTGACCGCACAAAGCTCGCTCACCTCGCCAATGGTGAAGTACCGCTTGGCGGGGATGGGCGGGAGGTCGGCGTTAGCTCGGCTGGGTTCCGGCATGGTTCGCGGCTTCGACCATGGCCTTCAACTTCTGGCTGGCGTGGAACGTGACGACCCGGCGCGCCGTGATTGGAATTTCTTCGCCGGTTTTGGGATTGCGCCCGGGTCGCTGGGGCTTCTCGCGCAACTGGAAGTTGCCGAAGCCCGAGAGCTTGACGGACTCGCCTGCCTCCAGAGCGATGCGCACTTCTTCGAAGAAGCGCTCCACCATGTCCTTGGCCTCGCGCTTGTTGAGGCCGAGTTGCTCGAAGAGCAGGTCGGCGAGTTCGGCTTTGGTAAGGGTCATGCGGAAGCTCTATTGGCGAAGCGTGGCGCCGAACCGATCACGCGCCACGGCAAGCAGATGCGACTCCGTGGCATCGATGTCGGCGTCCGTCAAAGTGCGGGAAGTATCCTGCATAAGCACCAGAATCGCAAGGCTTTTCCGGCCGTCCGTCAGGCCACGACCACGGTACACGTCGAAGAGCGAGAGCTCCACCACGTGCTTGGGTTTGGCCTCGTGGAGCGCGTCCAGAAGGGCTTGCGCAGGTAGCGTCTCGTCGACCACGAGGGCGAGATCACGACGTACCACCGGGGTACGCGCAACGGCACGGCCAGCCGGAAGGTGCCGCGCCGTGAGCACGTCGAGGGCGATCTCGAACACGACCGCGGCGCGCGGCAGGTCGAAGTGGCTCACGAGGCGCGGATGGAGCTCGCCGACCCAGCCCGCTTCCACGCCGTCGACCAGGAGCCGCGCCGAGCGTCCGGGGTGCAGCGCCGGATGCGCGGCACGCTCGGTGGTGAGCGCGGCGGGGGCCAACAGAGCTTCGAGGTCGCCCTTCACGTCGAAGAAGTCGACGTCGCGGGTCGGCTCGCCCCACTGCTCCGGCTGTGCCGGGCCGTAAGCCAGTCCGCCCACGCGCAATGGCTGGTCGAAGCCCGGGTCGCTGCGGCGGAAGATGCGGCCGAGCTCGAAGATCCGCGCCCGCGGGGCCTTGCGATTGACGTTGATGCGCAGCGTCTCGAGCAACCCGGGGAGCAGCGACGTGCGCATCACGTCCAGGTGCGCGGCGATCGGATTGCGCACGGCGATCGGCTGGACGGCCGGGTCGAGGGCGGTCTCGGTGGCCTTCGACACAAAGCTGAAGGTGATGACCTCCTGCCACCCGAGGTCGACCAGCGCGCGCTTCACCGCGCGGCGCGGGCGCGTGGCCTCCGGATCGGGAAGCATGTGCGCCACGTGGGGCCGCGGGCTCGCCGGAATGTTGTCGAAGCCGTGGATGCGGGCCACTTCCTCGACAAAGTCCTCCTCGATCGCGAGATCGAACCGGCGTGACGGAGGGGTGATGACGAAGTCCGCGCCCTCGCGCGTGAAGGGCAGTCCGAGGCGGGTGAAGACGGTGGCGATCGCGGCGTCGTCGAGCGACACGCCGAGCAGGCGCTCCACGCGGGCGGGGCGCACGCGCACGGGCTCGCGCCTGGGCAGCGCGGCCTCGTCCATGAGGTTGGTGAGCGGACCGGCGCGGCCGCCGCAGATCTGGAGGATGAGCTGGGTCGCGCGCTCGACGGCGCGGGCGCAGCCGTTGAAGTCCACGCCGCGCTCGAAGCGATAGCCGGCATCGCTCGTGAAGCCCAGGCGCCGCATCTTGCCCTGAATCACCGCAGGCGCCCAGAACGCGCCCTCCAGGTAGACACGCGCGGTGTCGTCGGCGATGCCCGAGTGCTCCCCGCCCATGATGCCGGCGAGGCCGAGCGGCTTCTTCTCGTCGCACACCATGAGCAGGTCGGCGGTGAGGTCGAGCACCTGGCCATTGAGGAGCGTGAGCGTTTCCCCTTCGCCGGCAAAGCGCACGACGATGCTGCCGTCGAGCAGGCGATCGTCGTAGGCATGCAGGGGCTGGCCGAGTTCGAGCATGACGTAGTTGGTCACGTCGACCACGGCAGAGATGGAGCGGATCCCCGAACGGGCGAGGCGCTGCACCATCCACCCGGGCGTGGGCCGCTGCGCATCGATGCCGTCGATGAGCCGGCCCACGAAGCGCGGGCAGGCCTCGGGTGCATCGACGCGGACGGCGCGCACGCCGTCGAAGGTCACGGGCGTGGCGTCGACGCGCGGCAAGGCGAGCGCGGCGCCCGTGATCGAGGCCACTTCCTGCGCCAGTCCCACGATCGACAGGCAGTCGGCGCGATTGGGCGTGATCTTGAGCGTGACGAGCGTGTCGTCGAGCGCGAGGGCGTCGCGCACCGGCGTGCCGAGTTCGAGCGCGCTATCGAGGACGAGCAACCCGCTTGCATCCTCGTCGATGCCGAGCTCCTTCGCGGAGCACAGCATGCCGCGCGACTCCACGCCGCGCACGGTGGCGCGCTTGATGACCAGGCCGCCGGGCAGCTCCGCTCCTTCGAGCGCGCACGGCACGGTGAGTCCTGCCGCCGCGTTCGGCGCGCCGCAGACGATCGACAGCGGCTCCGCCGCGCCGATGTCGACCGTGCATACGCGCAAGCGATCGGCATTGGGATGCGGCGCGATCTGCGCGATGCGGCCTACCACCACGTGGGCGAACGGCGGCGCAGCCGGGGTGGCTTCCTCCACTTCGAGGCCGGCCATCGTAAGGCCCTCGCACAGCGCTTCACTGGCGAGGGGCGGGTTGCACATCGTGCGCAGCCACTGCTCGGATAACTTCATGGATTGCTCTTGGCCGTATCAGCGGAATTGTTCGAGGAAGCGCAGGTCGTTCTCGTAGAACACGCGCAGGTCGTCGATGCCGTAGCGCAGCATGGCAAGTCTGTCGGGACCCATGCCGAAGGCAAAGCCCTGGTACACCTCCGGATCGATGTTCACGGCCCGCAGCACGTTGGGGTGCACCTGACCGGAGCCAGCGATCTCCAGCCAGCGACCGTCACCGAAGGCCATGTCGATTTCCGCGGAAGGCTCGGTGAAGGGAAAGAACGAGGGCCGGAAGCGCACCTTGAGATCGTCGCGCTCGAAGAAGCGACGCAGGAACTCTGTGACCACCGCCTTGAGGTCGGCGAAGGTCACGTCGCGGTCGATCCACAGTCCTTCGATCTGGTGGAACATGGGCGAGTGCGTGGCATCGCTGTCCACGCGATACACGCGGCCCGGCGCGATGATCTTGATCGGCGGCTGGTGCGTTTCCATGTAGCGCACCTGGATCGGTGAGGTGTGCGTGCGCAGCACCATGCCGTCCTCGACGTAGAACGTGTCCTGCATGGAACGGGCGGGGTGGTTCTCCGGCGTGTTGAGCGCGGTGAAATTGTGGAAGTCGTCCTCGATCTCGGGGCCGTCCGCCACGGCAAAGCCGAGCGAGTGGAAAAGTGTCTCGATGCGCTCCTGCACGCGCGTGAGCGGATGCAGCGAGCCCGTCCCGCGTGCGCGACCCGGCAGCGACACGTCGAGGGCTTCCGCCGCGAGCTGGGCCTCCAGCCGGGCGAGAGCGAGGGCGTCGCGCCGGCTGTTGAGCGCTGTCTCGAGCTCCTGCTTGGCCACGTTGATGGCCGCGCCGGCCGCGGGTCGCTCGGCGGCGGAGAGCTTGCCGAGCCCTTTCAGCAGATCGGTGAGTGCGCCGGTCTTGCCGAGGTAGCGTGCCTTGGCGTTCTCGAGGGCGGCCGGGTCGCTGCAAGCCGCGAACTCGGTGCGGGCCTGGGCAACGAGGGTGGCTAAGTCGGACATCGATGGGCTCGTAGGTGGGGCTTAAGGAAAGGCAGGCCGAAAAAAAAGGGAGGCGATCTCGCGCCTCCCTCGTTTGTCGCGGAGTCGATCAGGCCAGAGAGGCTTTGGCCTGCTCCGCGATCTTGCCAAACGCCGCCTTGTCGTGCACGGCGAGATCGGCCAGGACCTTGCGGTCGATGTCGATCGACGCCTTGGACAGGCCGGCAATGAACGTGCTGTACGTCATGCCGAGCTCGCGCACCGCGGCGTTAATGCGGGCGATCCACAGCGCGCGGAACTCGCGCTTCTTCTGGCGGCGGTCGCGGTACTGGTATTGACCGGCCTTCATCACCGCTTCCTTGGCAATGCGGAACACATTGCCGCGGCGGCCGCGGAATCCCTTGGCTTGCTCGAGGACCTTCTTGTGCCGCGCGCGGGCGGTCACACCACGTTTTACTCGGGGCATGTCTCGCTCCTGCGGTTAGGCGTAGGGCATCATCGCGTGGACGGAATCCAGGTTGGTGCTGTGGATCTCCGCCGAGCCGCGACGCTGGCGCTTGGATTTGGTGGACTTCTTCGTGAGGATGTGGCGATTGAACGCCTGCGAGCGCTTGATCGAGCCGCTTCCGCGTACGCGGAAGCGCTTCTTCGCGCCCGACTTGGTCTTCATTTTCGGCATGATGCCTTCCTACCCTTCTAGTTTGCTGCCTTCCACGGTGCTCTCCGGGGCTTGCGCGGGAGAGGCTTTGGCGGGCTTGCCCGCACCGGCTTCAGGCTTGGTTTCGGGATGCTTGGTCGCGACGGGCTTCACGGGTGTCACGAGCGTCTTCTTTGGGGCCAGCAGCATCACCATTTGCCGACCCTCAAGCCTCGGGAACGACTCGACGATGCTATGTGCCTCGAGATCGGTCCTGATGCGTTCGAGCAGGCGCACACCGAATTCCTGGTGCGCCATTTCGCGCCCGCGGAAGCGCAGCGTGATCTTGGCCTTGTCGCCTTCCGACAGGAACCGGATGAGGTTCCGTAGCTTGATCTGGTAATCGCCTTCGTCAGTGCCGGGCCGGAACTTCACTTCCTTGACCTGGATCTGCTTGAGCTTGAGCTTGGCCTCGTGCTGCTTCTTGGCCTCCCGGTACTTGAACTTGCCGAAATCCATGATCCGGCATACCGGGGGCTTGGCCATGGGAGCGATCTCCACGAGATCGAGCTCCGCTGCTTCGGCGCGTGCGCGTGCATCCGCCAGCGACACGATTCCGAGCTGCTCACCGTCTTCACCAACCAAGCGGATTTCGGGGGCGGTGATTTCCGCGTTGATCCGCTGATGCTTATCGAGGGCTATTGTCTTGTCTCCACCAGTGATAAAAAACGGCCGGCATCCCGAGGGGCGTGCCGAGGCTGATTTACTTTATTGATCAAGCCTCTAGCGACGCTCCGCAACCTCCTTACGGAGGCGCTCCAGCAAGGCTTCGAGGGGGATCGCCCCCAGATCCTCGCCGCTGCGGGTACGCACGGCCACTGTTTCTGCTTGCTGCTCCTTGTCCCCAACAATGAGTTGGTACGGGAGCTTTTGCAAGCTATGTTCTCGAATTTTATAGTTTATTTTCTCGTTACGCAAATCGGCGGACACCCGCAGCCCGGCGGCGCGCAGCGCGCCGACCAGCCTTTCGGCGTAAGCGGCCGACCGGTCGGTGATGGGCAGGACCACCGCCTGTTGGGGGGACAGCCATAGCGGCAGGGCGCCGGCATAGTTCTCGATCAGCATCCCGATGAAGCGCTCGAGCGACCCCACGATGGCCCGGTGCAGCATCACGGGCACCTGCCGCGTGTCGTCGGCGGCGACGTACTCCGCCCCCAGGCGCCCGGGCATCTGGAAATCCACCTGCATCGTGCCGCACTGCCACGACCGGCCGATCGAGTCCTTCAGGTGGTACTCGATCTTGGGGCCGTAGAAGGCGC
>CALFEY010000427.1 GCA_937958295.1 uncultured Pseudomonadota bacterium | reverse complement strand
TCAATCTTTTTCTACCCACATTTCGCGGCCCGGCGAGTGGGCACGTTCTCGTTCCGAACAGGCCTCTTGCGCGGCCGGCGGGCACTGCGGTGCAGATGCAACGCGAGTCAGGCGCGGCCGGAGGCCGGTCAATCGCAGCGGCACGGTCGCCACGCACTTTGCGCGCGCCGTGGGTGCCCTACGTGTCCCGGGTTATCGCAGGCGAAGGTTATGCGAGCGCCCGCGCGAGCGTCCAGTAAGCCAAAGGTGTAGCGCGCTCACGGGACCCTCTCTCGTCGCAGCGCGCATCGATCGCGCATCGATCGCGCATCGCCTGTCTGAGCTGAGTCAAGGTGACTCCCCGGTGGAACACCTTTACTTCCGTGATACTTGCCGGGCCGTGGGCTGCGCTGTAGTCTGACATGCCGTCCAAGGGATTCGGGCGAGCACGTCCTACATCCCGCGCGCGCCGCGGACCAGTGAAGCGGGTAAGACCATGGCCAAGCGACCCGTTCCGCATACGAACAAGCGCGTCTATATCGTCGACCGCGATCGCACGGTTTGCGAGACCCTGGGCAAGACCTTCGCCTCGTTCGGCTATGAGGTGCGCGTGGCCGCGAGTGCTTCCGCGCTCGCCGGTACTTCCTTTGCCGAGTCCACCTGCTGCCTGCTGCTCGACGTGTCCTTCAGCGACCAGTCCGCATTCGAGTTGCAGGACCACCTCCAGCGCCTCGATGCGCCGGTGGACATCGTGTTCATGACCGCACAAGGTGACATCTCGATGGCCGTGAACGCCATGAAGCGCGGCGCGGTCGACTTCCTCACCAAGCCGTTGCGCATGAGCGAGCTTCTTCCCGCTGTGGACACGGCCCTGCAGCGCAGCGCGCTGCGCCGCGAGGCTCGCCGTCGCCACGCCCTGTTCACAGCCCGGGTGGCCCTCCTCACGCCTCGGGAACGGGAAGTGCTCAAGCTCGTGCTGCGCGGCCAGCGCAACAAGCAGATCGCCGACGCCCTGGCGAGCCAGGAGTCCACGGTCAAGGTGCATCGCTCGCGCCTCATGCGCAAGCTCGAGGTGCGCACGCTCGCCGAGCTGCTGCGAATCGGCGCCGAGCTCGAGTCCCGTCCGGAGCGGGGCCCGGTGCGGCGAAGCTTCGGTGCCGCGCCGCCCGCGTTCGAGCCGTTCGCCGTGGTGAGACCCGAGGGCGAGATGCCCTTCCCGGGCATCTCGCTCTAACGCCTGCGTTCATGGTTGCAACGTGGATGAACTGCCACACCCGCGCCTACACCAAAGTCGTACGGCTTCAGGGTTCTTGCCACAGGCGGGGTACTCCTGTGGCACAGTCTGCGACCTGACTCCAGTTGCCGGTCGGAGCGGCCGCCCTCGCGGCCGCATCTGTCCGCACCCGCGACGCCTACACCGATGACCTCCTGCCTCTTGCCCGCGCTCGCGCGGCGCGCCTTGCGCGTCGCCCCTCTGCTCCTCGCCGGCGTCTTCGGCTCCGCCACGGCCGCCGTGCCGGAGGTGCTCGCCGATTGCCACGGCATCGCCGAAGCGACGCAGCGGCTCGCCTGCTACGACCGCCTCACCGGCCGTGACACGCGCGACACGATGCCGCCCGACGCTGCGGCGCGCCGCGCGCCCGACGCCGCGATGAACGAACAGGTCGCGCACGCGCGCTCCACCTCGCCTTCGCCCGCCGC
Source organism: uncultured Pseudomonadota bacterium (assembly GCA_937958295.1). GTDB lineage: Bacteria > Pseudomonadota > Gammaproteobacteria > Burkholderiales > Casimicrobiaceae > VBCG01. Next base: position 25,201 of record CALFEY010000427.1, on the reverse strand, counting down.
CGCCAAGCCTTCGATGATCGAGACCGCCTGGGGTTTCGATCCCGACTCGCCGCGCTACGACATCCGCTTCTACAACCCGAACTATCTCCTCGTCGGCCGCTACACGGACAACGTGAACAAGGCGCCGTTCGAGGCGCTGGCCGCGGCCACGGGCGAGGACCTCGACCTCAACAAGACCGAGGCCAAGTTCCAGCTGAGCTTCAAGGCCCGCCTATACACCACCGACGATCGTCGCTTCGGCGTCTGGGCGGCCTACACGCAGCAGAGCCAGTGGCAGGTCTACAACGGCAACCTGTCGCGTCCGTTCCGCGAGACCAACTACATGCCCGAGCTCTTCGTGAGCTACGGCCCCAAGCTCGACCTCGGCGCCGGCTTCCGCTGGAGCGTGCTCAACGCCGGCTACAACCACCAGTCCAACGGCCGCACCGACTCGCTGTCGCGCAGCTGGGACCGCCTCTACGCGGAGGCAGGCATCGAGAACGGCAATCTCGCGCTCTTCGGCAAGCTGTGGTGGCGCATCCCGGAGAAGGACGAGGAAGACGACAACCCTGATATCACCGACTACTACGGCCACGGCAGCATCTCCGCGCTGTACCGGTGGAAGGGCAACAGCTTCCTCGCCACCGCGCGCGGCAACGTCAGCACGGGCAAGGGCGCCTTCGAGTTCGGCTGGACATCGCCGCCGATCCTCGGGCCGCTGCGCGGCTACGTCCAGGTATTCACGGGCTACGGCGAGAGCCTCATCGACTACAACTGGAAGCAGACCACGATCGGCGCCGGCGTGGCCCTGAGCGACGGGCTGTAGCCCGATGGACACGGCAAGCCGCGCGGCGGGCGCGCCCCCGGCGCTGCACGCCGATTGGAACACCGACTTCTTCGCCCGTGCCGCGTCGCGGGCCGAGCGCTACGCCGCCGGGAAGGCGCTCCGTGCGAAAGTGCCGCACGAGGCGCACGCGCGCTTCGCGCCGTCCGCCACCCGGACGGATCCCGTCGACGTCCTCGCCATGCAGGCACGCACGCGTTTACCCGAGCTCGTGCCCATCCGCCACGCACGGATGCTGGCGAGCCCGTTCGCCTTCCTGCGCGGGGCGGCGGCGATCATGGCGCAGGACTTGGCCACCGGGCCGGTGAGCGAGCTGCGCGTGCAGGCCTGCGGCGATGCGCACGTGAGCAACTTCGGCGTCTTCGCGTCTGCGGAGCGCGAGCTCGTGTTCGCCATCAACGATTTCGACGAGACGCTGCCTGCGCCCTGGGAGTGGGACGTCAAGCGCCTCGCCGCTAGCGCCATCGTCGCCGGCCGCTTCCTGGGCGGCAGCGAGAGCCTGTGCCGCAACGCGGCTCGCGATGCCGTGACGAGCTACCGCCGGCACATGCACGAGTACGCGCAGATGACCTACCTGGACGTGTGGTACGAGCGCATCGCCGACCGCGACATCCTCGCGGCCCTGCCGCGCGACGCGCGCGAGGGCGCGGCCCGCATGATGGACAAGGCGCGCCGGCGCAACCACCTGCAGGTGCTCGACAAGCTCACCGACCTCGTCGACGACCAGCACCACATCGTGGAGGACGCACCGCTCATCGTCCGCGAGACCCACACCGAGTACGGGCATCCGATCGGCAAGGCCATGGAGCACGTCCTGGCCTCGTATCTGGCATCGCTGCCGGAGGAGCGGCGCGTTCTGTTGACCCGCTATCGCCTGCAGGACGTCGCGCGCAAGGTGGTGGGCGTGGGCAGCGTGGGCACCCGTTGCCGCGTGCTGCTGTTCGAGGGCCTGGACGGCACCGATCCGCTATTCCTGCAGTACAAGGAGGCCCAACCGTCGGTGCTCGCGCACGCCGCAGGCGGGGCCCCGTGGGACTGCGAGGGACGCCGGGTCGTGGTGGGCCAGCGCCTGATCCAGGGAGCGCCCGACATCTTCCTGGGCTTCGGCATCAGCGTTGACGGCACCCATTTCTACATGCGCCAGCTGCGCGACATGAAGGGGGGCTGGAGCATCGACGCCACGGCCCGCCCCAAGTACCTCGACGAGTATTGCAAGCTATGCGGCTGGGCGCTGGCGCTCGCCCACGCCAAGTCGGGCGATGCCGCGGCAATCGCGGGATACCTCGGCAAGAGCGAGGGGTTCGACGAAGCGATCACGGCCTTCGCGCGCGACTATGCCGACTGCACCGAGCGCGACCACGCGTCCGTCGCGCGCGCGGCACGCACGGGACGCCTTGCCGTCGCGGCCTGAAAATGCGCGCCTAGGGGCGGCGCCAGCGCGGCCCCGGCGGCGGCGGGGGCGTCCAGCCGGGCGTTCCCCAGCCTACCCACGCGGCCTTCTCCGAGTAGAAGCGACGATTGCGCAAATGCGCGTCCCAGTACGACTCGACGGAGAAGGTCACGACCGGCACACGGCCGGGGAACACGTTGCGCAGGTACTTCGCGTTGACCCAGCCCCGGGTGCGGCCCGACACGATGTCGCACCAAGTGAAACTCTCGATGCAGCCCTGGACCTGCACGATGTCCTGAGAATTGAGCCAGGTCACGGCGGGGAACACGGCATCGGGACCGGCGCGCACGTTCACTTCCCGCAGCGTCATGGACGTTTGCGCGGATGCCATGGCAGCAGCGAGAATCGTGCACGCGGCAAGGAGCGTGCGCAAAAGGAGAGGCATGGCGAGGATCACCGGGTCGCGAAAGCGCCACTGTAGCGAATCGCGCGGCCCGCGTCCGCGCGGCCTTACCCGCCGCAGGCGAACCCCGTGAACCGCCGGCGCTTCCTGGCCGCCGCGGCCACGCTCACGCTCGGCGGCTGCGACGTCTCTGTGCGCGACGGCCTCTACAACGATTGCCGCGGCACGCTGCCGGCCCGCCTGCGCGACCATCCGCTCGTCACGTCCGCCTGGGAGGACCTCGACGCCACCCGAGTGGTCGATGCGCATTGCCATCTCGTGGGCATCGGGGACGGCAATCCGGACGCGTGGATCCATCCGCAGATGACCAATGCGCTCTACCCCATGCGCAGCGTCCAGCGCCACTTCTACTTCAACGCCACCTGCGTGGGCGACCAGTCGCCGGTGGACGCCGGCGTGGTCGCGCAACTGGTGCGGCAATGCCGCGAGATGCGCGCCGGATTCCGCGCGCTGCTCCTGGCCTTCGACTGGGCGCGAGATGCGCAGGGCACTCCCGACGAGAGCCTCTCCACGTTCCGGGTGTCCGACGACTACGCCGCGCGGGTGGCGGCGCAGTTTCCGGAGCACTTCGCGTGGGCGGCGTCGATCCATCCGTTCGACCCCACGGCGATCGACCGGCTCGACCGCGCCGCGGCGCGCGGGGCCTGGGCGATCAAGTGGCTGCCCTCGGCGCAGAACATCGATCCTGCCGATCCGCGGTGCGATCCCTTCTACGCGCGGCTGGCAGCGCTGCGCATACCGCTCATCACCCACGGCGGCGCCGAGCGCGCGGTGCACAGCGCGCTCGAGGAATACGACAATCCGCTGCGGCTGCGCCGGCCCCTCGACGCGGGCGTGCGCGTGTTCATCGCGCACTGCGCGTCGCTTGGCGAAGGCAAGGACCTCGATGCGCCCGGCACGCCGCCGCGCAGCAACTTCGAGCTCTTCACTCGCCTCATGGAAGAGCCCCGCTACCGGAGCCTCCTGGCCGGCGACATCTCGGCGATCACGCAGGCCAACCGCATGGACGTGTGCGCGGCGCTCCTCGAGCGCACGGCATGGCACGACCGGCTCGTGAACGGCTCCGACTACCCGCTCCCCGGCGTGGTGCCGATCGTCTCCCTCCCCGCCCTCGCGGAAAGGGGCCTCATTGCGGCGAGCGCGGTGCCGGTACTGCGCGAGCTGCGCCACCACAACGTGCTGCTCTTCGACTTCGTGCTAAAACGCGCCCTCTCGAGCCACGGCAAGCGCTTTGCGCCTGCCGTGTTCGAGACGCGCCGGTGGTTCCCGGCTACCAGCTGAACGCCACGCCGATCATCGGCCCGTTGAAGTCGAGCGACTGCACGTCCGAGCCCGACTTGAACTCGTAGTCGAGGTAGCGCCAGGCGCCGATGACCTGACCCCAGGAGAAGCTGTAGCCCAAGCCGCCGATGGCCTGGTAAGTGAGCTTCGACTGCCCGGCACCGACGTCGGCGTACCACGGCACGAACCACCGGCGCCCCTCGCCGAAGAGGAACTGGCCCTTGGCGCCCAGCACGGCATCCCAATAAGTCAGCGACACGTCGCTGCTGCCCGAGCGGCCGGGGCCCACGATAGGCCCGACGTCCGCGGTGAACTCGTAGTTGAGGGTTTGCTTCAGATCAAGCATGCGCGCGCCGGCGACCACGTCCACCTTCGCGCCCGGATCGGACAGGACGTTGTAGGTGCCGGCGAGCTCGAACACCGTGCCTTTGAGGTCGAGCTCGATGTTGCTCGTCACGCTCGCGGGCAGCCCATGCCCCCCCACGGAGATGTCGCGCGTGCCCGACTGCGTGCCGCTGACATCCATGTAGAGGATGTCGGCGAGGATTCCGAAGCGGCCCTTCGTGGCCTCGAAGGTCCCCATGAAGGCGAACTTGAGGTTGCCGATGATGGTGCTCGAGTCCACGGAAATGGACGAGCCGCCTCGCTCGGGGAAGTTGGTGGTGCCGCCGATGTCCGGGAAGTAGCCGTACACGATCGCCCGGAACTTCCAGTCGTCGGGCGCGGACTGCGCCCAGGTGGTGGCGGGAAGCATCGTGGCGATGCTCCCGCATGCGAGCGCGACCGCGGAGGCCGCGCGCTTGACTGCGAGCATCCTCATTCACGTCTCCCTGCGGCCGCGAAGCACCCGCTGCCGTCTTCGGGGCAGATCACGAGGAACGTGTGGCGCTGGTTGCAGCCGGAGACGCCGATCGTGTACTCCAGCCGCGGCGTGCCGCGGAATTGCAGGACGGGCGGCACTTCCTCGCGCGAGAGCACGCTCGCCGTGGCGCCTGGGCAAGACATTTCGAACTGCGCGCGGCGCTGCGCCACGCTGATCGCCTGCGGCTGGGACGCGTCCATGATCTGCGCGGTGGTCTGGCAGCCGGCAAGAATGCCGGCCGCCAGGAGTAGGACAACGATACGTTTCATGAGGATCTCGCTTGTGGTCGTGTGATGCGGCGTTAGGACACTTCCTTGACCTCGGGGATCTTCCACGACCCGTCGAGCAGCGACGGCGCCTTCTCCTTGGGCCAGTAAAGCCGCATCATGAGAATGAACTTGTCGGCCGGGGCGGGCAACCAGTTGGACTCCTTGTCCTTGCCGGGCGACTCGTGCTGGATGAAGAGGTCGACCGAGCCGTCGGGATTGACCTTCAGCTTGTTGCGCTGGCTCAGGGTATAGCGGTTGAGGGGGTTGTCAACGAAGAAGTACTCGGCGTTATACATCGTGAGCGACCAGAAGCCGTTCACCGGCGGCAGCTCGCCCTTCGCGAAGCGCATGACGTACTTCTTCTTGCCGTCGTACGACTTCAACACGTCGGGCCCCTCGGAGGTGGGGTAGACGGCGTCCTGCGGGCGATTGGCGCCAAGGCCGATCGCGGTCACCAGCGCACGCTGGCGATAGTTGGTGCCGTACAGTCCGGTCTTGGTGGTGAACAGCCAGCCATGCTCGAGCTTGAGGTCACCGGCGAGGATGCCTTCCTTCATCCACCCCATCACCTTCTCCTGCGCGGGCTTCGGCGCAGCCGCGATGCCCTTCGCCACCGGCGCTTCGAGCTTGGAAGCGTCGAAGTCCTGCCCCGGGACGAGACCGATCTTGGCAAACTTCGCCAGTGCCGGCGCGTCCTCGGCCGCGGGCGGGTTCGCCTTCATGAGCTCGGCCACGAGCTTGAAGTAGGCCGCACCGTCGAGCGCGTCGACCTGGTCGCGGACCGCCTTCTTGCCGTCGATGGCCGCATCGACCTTGCCGGCTTCGGGCGTGTACGGCTTGCCGTAAGCGCTCAGGGGTACGGCGCTGATCTGGTCCTGGATCGCGTGCACGGCCTTGTAGTCCTCGGGCGTGCCGGTGCAGTAGATCCGGCCGAGCAGCCACACCATGTTCGTGCCGGACTTGTACTCGATCACACCGGGCGGGAGCTCGCCCTTCCAGCCCGGCCCGGTGATGGCGTACTTCTGCGCCTTGGTGCCGGTAGTGCGCTTGCCCGGGTCGGCGAAGACGTTGGTGTAGCCGTCGAGCATAGGCATGAGGAAGTAACGGTCCTTCATGTCGGGCACGCTCACGATCCACGGCTCCTTCGACAGGTCGAACCAGGCCACGGTGTAGAGCGTGTCGGCGTTGGGCGCGGTGACGTCGCGGAACTTGGCGTTCGGATACTCGCGCAGCCGCGCGAACTGCCCCATCGGAGCGTGCGTGCCCACCGGCTTATCCACGTTGGTGGAGACGCGCCGCGTGTACTCCATGGTGACAAGCGGATACGCGAAGACGTAAGCCTCCATCGCGATCTGCTTCGCTTCTTCCTCCTTGGCGGCGTCAGCGACCGCCTTGGCGTCGGCCTCGGTCTTGGCCTTGGCGTCCGCGGCGGTCTTGTCGACCTTCTGCTCGACCTTGGCCGCTTCCTGACCGCACCCGGCCAGGGCCGCGGCCAGCGCGATAGTGATAGAAAGACTCTTCATTGTTGGCTTCATGCAGTTCTCCCTCGGGTTTGTGGCGTGCGAGGATCGTCAGGCGCGGAATGCGCCATGGATCGCCGCCAGCAGTTCGTCGTTGCGAAAGGGTTTGTAAAGGACGGGGCAGGCCGCAAGCGTGCCGAGCGCAGCCTCGGCATCGATGCGATCAAGCGCGGTGATGAAGATCGTGGGCGGCTCCTCGCCCGAGGCGGACAGCGCGCGGCGGAAGTCGGCGCCGCTCGTGCCTGGCAAGCTGATGTCCAGCACGAGGCACGCGTTGGCGCAGCCCGTGCCCGCTTGCACGAGCTCGTCGGCGGTGCCGTAGCTTTCCACGTCGTAGCCGGCCACGCGCATCGTCCGGGCAAGCGCGCGCCGCAGCGACTCGTCGTCGTCCACGAGCACGATCCTTCCGTGTGGAGGTCCCGTCATTCCTGGTCCGGTAGCGCACCCGCGACGAAGACGCGTCGAGGGCGTTGGCGAGGAGTGTCCCCGACCCCGATGGCGGTGGCTATAGGACCTAGGGGCTACGGCCGCGACCGCGCCGCGCCTTCGGTGAGGCGCCCGGCCATCCGCACGAGGTCGGCGAGCGTGCGCGCGCCCATCTTCTCCATCACCCGGGCACGATGTATCTTCACCGTCTTCTCGGCCACGCCGAGCCGGCCCGCGATCACCTTGTTCATGAGCCCCTCGGCCACGAGCGCAAAGACCTCCCGCTCGCGGGCCGTGAGGCGCCCGTGCGCGCGGGCGACCTCGGCCGCCGCCCGCCTCGCGGCGGCCCGCTCGTCCCCCACGGCAAGCGCCTCCTCGATCGCGGTCAGGATATCGACATCGGAGAAGGGCTTCGCCAGGAAATGGACCGCGCCCGCGCGCATCGCCGCCACGCCGGAGGTCACGTCGCCGTGGCCGCTGATGAATACGACGGGCACGTCGCCCTCCCGCGCCACCAGCGCGGCCTGCAGTTCGAGCCCGCTCATTCCGGGCATCCGCAGGTCGGTCACGATGCAATCCACGGCGCTGCCCGAGGCGCGCTCGAGGAATGCCTGTGCAGTGGCGAAGGGTTCCACCGCGAGCCCGGCGGCCCGCAGGCGCCGTGCCAGGGCCCGGCGGATCGACTCGTCGTCGTCGATGAGCGCCACGATGCCCCTCGTGCCGCCGGCGCCGGTGGCGACTTCGCTCACGAGGATGGCAACGTGAAGCGGAACACGCTGCCCTCCCCCGCGACCGAGCTCATGGTGAGGGTACCGCCATGCGCCTCCACGATGGTGCGGCTGATCGACAATCCGAGGCCCATGCCCTTGGGCTTGGTCGTGTAGAACGGCGCAAAGGCGCGCTCCTGGGCTGCGGCCTCCATTCCCACGCCAGTGTCCTCCACCCCGATGGTCACGCCGGCAGCGTCCACGTGCGCCACGACCCGCACGCGCCGTTCCGCCGGGATCCGCGGGGCCACGGCATCGAAGGCATTGAGGAGCAGGTTGAGCAGCACCTGCTGCAGCTGCGCGTGGTTGCCCACGATCCCGGGCAGCGCGGGCGGGCTCGCCAGCGTCAGGTGCACGCCCTTGCCCACCACTTCCCCGCGCACGAGCGAGAGCACCTCGTCCAGGAGTGCGCGGACGTCGAGCTCCATGCGCTCGATCTCGTCGCGACGCAGGAAGCGACGCAGCTGATGGATAAGCTTGCCCGCGCGGCGATCGTCGGCCAGGATGTCTTCGAGCGTGGCGCGCAGCTCGACCTTGTCCAGCTCGGGCGCGTCCACGAGGTGCAGCGCCATCTCGGCGTTGGTCATGATCGCGGCGAGCGGTTGCGTGAGCTCGTGGGCGAGCGACGCCGCCACCACGCCCATCGTACCCAGCCTCGCCGCATGTACCGCTTCTGCCCGCGCATCCCGCTCCGCCTGCTCGGCGCGCTCGCGCGCGAGCACGCTCGCGAGCATCTCGCCGAAAAGGTGCACGCGATGCACCAGCGACTGCGACCAGCCACGCGCCTCGCTCGCGCTCGCGAACGAGAGCGCTCCCACCACGTACCCCTCGATGGCGATCGGCACGGCCACGATCGACGCGGCGCCGAGCTCGCGCAGGAGCTCCGCATCCGCCGCCGCGGCCGGCGGCAGCTTCGACAGCGCCGCGCATACCGGCCGATTGCCGAGGATCTCTGACAGCAGCCACGGCAGCCGCTGCATGTCCGTCACGCTCGGAGGAGTGGGCATGTCCGGCGCGGCGTGCCGGTGCGTCTTGCGGAACTGGGCGGAGGTTCCCTCGCGTTGCCAGAGGGTGACGCGATCCGCGCCCAGGATGCGCCCACCTTCGCGCAACGCGTGGTTGACCACCGCGTCGAAGGCGCCATGCGGCGCTGCCACGAGGTCCGCGAGCGTCTGCGACATCAGGCGCTCGAACGCCACCGCGGTGGCGAGCTCCGTCTGCGTACGCTGGTGATCGAGTGCATTGCCGAGCACGGTGGCGAGCGTGCGCACGCGCTCGACGAGCTCGTCGGACCACGTGCGATGGTGGCGAAACGTGGCGATCGAGAGCGCACCCTGGAACACGCCCCCCACGAAGATGGGCACCGACACGTGCGAGGCCACCGCGATGCGCTCCCAGCTCGCGCGGTCCACGACGGCCTCCGCCGGCAGTTCGGCGAGGTGCGTGAAGGCAACCGCGCGGCCCGCCTTGACCTGCTCGATCGTCCACGGATACTGGGGGACGAGACTCGCCCGCACGGGCGCGATGCCTTCCACGGACGCCGAGTGCGTCACGAAGAGGACACCCTCGCGGTCCATGCGCAGCAACGTGATGCGCTCCACCTCGATCACGTCGGCGATTCGGCGCAACGCTTCGTCGATAGCCATGTCGACCTGGTCGGCGGGGCGATTGATGAAGCCGGCCGAAAGCTCGACCAGCACGCGCTCAAAGCGCAAGAGCTCGCCACGCCCGGCGTCGAGGGGCGGCGAGGAGCGGGGGGAGGGCAGGCGGGCGTTCATGGCTTGAACAACCGGGCGGCAGTATATAGTTTCGCCCTCGCGCCCGTCACCCGAAACCGCTCGTTGCGTCTCCTGCCGACCGTCTTGCTGTTCTGGCTCGCCGCGCTCGGGGCACCCGCCATGGCGCAGGCCCCGGTGCCGGCGCCTCCCCCGTTGCGCATCGTCGTGCCGGTGGGACCGGGTGGGTCATCGGACGGGGTCGCGCGGCTCCTCGCCGAGCGGATGGCCCTCGTGCTCCGGCGCCCGATCGTGGTGGAGAACCGGCCGGGGGGCACTGGCCGCATCGCGGTCGAGGCGATGCGCGCCGCGGCGCCAGGCGGCGTCGTGCTGGTGGCTCCGATCGCCCTCGTGGTGACCGCACCGATCGCCTTCGCCAAGTGGCCCTACCAGCCGCACGACCTCGCCCCCGTCGCCCAGCTCTCCAGCTTCGACTATGCATTCGCTGTGGGTGCCCAAAGCGGCATTCGCACGTTCGCCGATTTCGTGGCCTGGGCGCGCGCCAACGCCGCCGCCAGTCATTTTGCGGGTGTGGGCAATGGGTCCGTGCCGCACTTTGCCGGACTCCTGATCGCCCGCGATGCCGGCTTCACCACGTCCTTCGTGCCGTATGCCGAGATCGGCAAGCTCGAAGCCGACCTCGCCGGGGGACATGTCGCAAGCGCGGTGGCGGCCACGTCCGACATCATGGCACTGCATCGCAGCGGGCGGTTGCGCGTGCTCGCCACGACGGGTCGCACGCGCGCGATACCCGACGTGCCGACGCTGCGCGAGCTGGGCTACCCTGCGCTGGAGATCGCCGGCTGGAACGCCCTCTTCGCCCACCCCCGCCTCCCTGCGGCGGACATCGAGGCGCTGTCCCGGGCCGCTAACGAAGCCCTGCGCGATCCCGCGGTGGTCGGGAAGATGCGCGATGCCGGGCTCGTGCCGACAGGCTCCACGCCGTCCGAGCTCGCCGCGATCATCGCGCGCGACATTGCGCTATGGACGCCGGTGATCCGCGCGTCGGGCTTCGTCCCCGACGGTCCGTGACGTGACGGCCGTGCTCGAGTGCGACCTGCTCGTGGCCGGCTCGGGGGCAGCCGGACTGGCCGCGGCGGTGACCGCCGCCCACCGCGGAGCGCGGGTCATCGTGGCGGAGAAGGACAACGTGTTCGGCGGCACCAGCGCATGGTCGGGTGGCTGGATCTTCGCACCCTGCAATCCCCTTGCGCGCGAGGCGGGCATCGTGGAGGACGTCGAGGCGCCACGCGCCTACCTGCGCGGCGTGCTCGGCGCGCACTTCGATGCCATGCGCGTCGAGGCGTTCCTGGAGGCCGCGCCGCGCATGGTCGCGTTCTTCCACGAAGAGACCGCGTTGCGCTTCGAGAGCGGCAACACGATTCCCGACATTTACAGCGGTGTTGCCGGCGCTGGCACCGGGGGCCGCTCGATCATCGCGGCGCCTTACGACGCGCGCGAGCTGGGGGCGCTCGTCCATCGCCTGCGCAAGCCCCTGAGCGAGACGTCGTTCCTCGGCCTAACCGTGCAGGCCGGGCCCGACCTGCGCGCCTTCATGAACGTGACGCGCTCCGCGCGCGCGCTCGGCCACGTCGCATGGCGCGTGGGGCGGCACCTCGCCGACCTCGCGCTGCACCGGCGCGCGATGCAGTTGCGTAACGGGAATGCGCTGGTGGCGCGGCTGCTGCGCTCGGCCGCGGACTCAGGCGTGGACCTGCGCGCGTCCTGCGCGGTGGTACGCCTCGTGCAGGACGCCGGGGGCGTGCGCGGCGCCGTCCTCGCCACGCCGCAGGGCGCGATCGAAGTGACGGCGCGCTGCGGTGTGGTGCTGGCGGCGGGCGGCTTCCCGCACGATCGCGTCCGGCGCGCCGCCCTCTTTCCCGCCCCGGAAGCACACGTCACGCTCGCCGTGCCTTCCGCCACCGGCGATGGCGTGCGCCTGGGCGAGTCCGCCGGCGGCATCGTGGACACGACCCTGGCCTCGCCCGGCGCGTGGTGTCCCGTCTCGCACGTCCCCTGCCACGATGGCCCCACGGGTCGTTTCCCGCACATCATCGAGCGCGGCAAGCCGGGCCTCATCGGCGTGCTCGCCAACGGCCGCCGGTTCTGCAACGAGGGCAACGGCTACCACGACTACGTCGCCGCGCTCCTCGCGGCCACACCGCCAGGGGCGGAGGCGGTGTCGTGGCTCGTATGCACGCGCGAGTTCCAGCGTCGCTACGGCCTCGGGCTCTCCCGTCCCACGCCCCTGCCGGTGGCGCCCTTCCTGCGCTCGGGCTACCTCATGCAGGGTCGCACCGTGGCAGAACTCGCCCGCGCCTGCGGCATCGACGCCGCGGCACTCGAGCGTACCGTCGCGCGGTTCAACGAGCACGCTCGACGCGGGGAGGATCCCGAGTTCGGCCGCGGGAGCAGCCTGTACAACCGCTACCAGGGCGATGCCCGCGTGCAACCCAATCCATGCGTGGCGCCGCTCGACCCGGGGCCGTTCTACGCGGTGAAAGTGGTGCCCGGCAGCTTCGGCACGTTCGCGGGCCTGCGCACCGATGCGCACGCACGCGTGCTCGATGCGCAAGGCGCCGTCATCCCGGGCCTGTATGCCGCCGGCGCCGACATGGCCAGCGTGTTCGGGGGCTACTATCCCGCCGGCGGCATCAACCTCGGCCCCGCGATGACGTTCGGCTTCGTCGCGGGCGAGCATGCCGCCGCGCGCTGACGAGGATAGGACGCGCGCGGCATGCTGCATCGAGCGGCGCCGCGTGCTAGGTTCGTTCGGAAGGGAGGCGGCATGACCATCGGATGCAGTCTCGCAAACGCGGGCAGAGCGTGGATCCGGGCACTGGTGGCGGGGCTCGCCGCTGTCGCGGGTTCGCTCGCCCTGGGCCAGACGGTGACCGTCGTGGAGTACCACCACGCCGCCTTCGACCACTACTTCGTCACCTACCTCCCGGACGAGATCGCCAAGCTCGACAATGGCACGTTTACGGGCTGGGCGCGAACGGGCCAGCAGTTCCTCGCCTATCCGGTCGGTTACGCGGGGACCGTACCCACCTGTCGCTTCTTCTCCACCGCCTTCGCGCCCAGGAGCTCCCACTTCTACACGCCGTACGCGGCAGAGTGCACCGCCGTGAAGGCCAACCCGAATTGGCAGTTCGAGGCGCAGGTCTTCGGCGTGTTCCTACCTAGCGCTGCCGGGACGTGCGGCAACGGCACCAAGCCGCTGTACCGGCTGTACAACAACGGCCAGGGCGGCGCGCCCAATCATCGCTACACCACGGACCTGTCCACGCGCACCGGCATGATCGCCAGGGGATGGATCGCCGAAGGCGCCGGCGGGCTCGGCGTGATCGCATGCGTTCCGGCGCAATCCACGCCCGTCACGGCCGAAGGCATGTGGACCGGCACCGCAAGCACCGGCGCCAACGTGGTGGGCTTCGTGCTCGACACGGGTGTCTTCTACTTTCTCTACACCACCCCCTTCTCGACGATCACCGCAGGCGTGATCCAGGGCAATGCCGCGTCGTCCGGGTCGGCGTTCACGTCGTCCAATGCCCGCGACTTCAGCTTCGTGGCCCCGGGCGTGTTTCCGGCGACGATCTCCGGCAGCTTCGCGGCCGGATCGACGCTGACGGGTACCGTGAGCTCGCAGCTCGGCACCTCGACCTTCAACCTGTCGTATGCCGACACCTATGCGCAGCCCGCGAGCCTCGCCGCCGCCGCGGGCCAGTACGTGGGCACGAGCTCGTCCTCCCTCGGCAATCAGACCGTAACGTTCACCGTGACCGCCGCAGGCGCCATCGCGGGAAGCGTGGCCAGCTGCACATTCACCGGCACGGCCGCCCGCCACGGCAACGTGAATGCGTTCGACCTGAGCATTCGTTTCAACGGCAGTCCGTGCCTCTTCGGTACCGCGACCCTCACCGGGATCGCGCACTACGACGCCGGGTACCGGCGGCTGTATGCCGTGGCGCCGAACGCCGCCCGCAGCGACGGATTTCTGATCATCGGCAACAAGCCTTGAAGGTTGCCCTCGCGATCAGGAGCGGCCCCTCGAAAAGGCCGCGAGTGACCAGAACGGCACGACTTGCTGCCGGCGATTGTGGATGTCCGGTCTTTGGTGCAAGATCGCAGCTGAAGCGAAGCTCCGCGCACGCAGCGTACGTTCGGCATCTCGACCTCAGGCATGCAAGCAGTCGTCTTACGACATCACGCTGCGTTAGCCGGGCGCGGCACGCCGGGCGCCTCGCATCGTTGTCGGCTGCGGTGCGTCGCCAGCCCTGATCGCTAGGCGTATGCAGCTGCGATCCGCTGACTACTCCGACGTCGCTGCAATCGCGTCGCTCCACGCCAACAGTTGGCGCCTCGCGTACCGGGGTGCGCTCAGCGACGCCTTCTTGGACGCCGAGGCCGACTCCGACCGTCTGACTTTGTGGGAGGAGCGGTTAAGATCGCCTCCGCCCAACCAGCATGTCTTCGTGCTCGTCGACGGTGCGCATCTTGTCGGCTTCGCCAGTGTCTATACCAACGACCATCCGGAATTCGGGTCGTTCCTTAATAATCTTCATGTCGCCGAGAGTTGCCTGCGTCGCGGCTGTGGAACTCGTCTCATGACCGCTGTTCGCCGCTGCTGCAAGGCAGCCGCACCGCAGGCGCCGGTGTACCTTTGGGTGCTGGACTCCAACCAGCGGGCGCAGGCATTCTATTTGCGAACAGGCGCCACGCAACGCGGGCAGAAGGCTTGGGAGCCGCCCGGTGGGGGTCGCGCCGTCCTCCATCGGTTTGCATGGGATTCGCCCACGGAGATTACGGCTCCTGGCTAGCCACGTAGCGAAGTCGGCCCCGCAACTCGCTGCGTGTCGTCGCCGCACAACGGGGCAGGCCGTCGTGGTCACCAGGCATTCCGCGCACGACGACAGGGCCACATCGCTCAACGACGACCGGACTCCGGCCTGCCGACCATGACTCCACTGCCCCCCGACCCTCCAGCGATCCGCTTGACCGTGTGCGAAGCGATCGCGCAGATCACCATCAATAGACCACATGCACTCAATGCGCTCGATCCGGCCGCGCTGGGGTTGCTGCGCGACGCGTTGTCCAAATGTCGTGACGATCCTGCCGTGCGGGTCGTCGTCTTGACCGGCGCCGGCGATCGCGCGTTCTGCGTAGGAACCGACCTCAAGGTGACGGCTGGGATATCGCCCGACTATATCCGGCAGTATCGGCTGGACACCACCGGGTTCGACAAGCCGCTCATTGCAGCAATCAACGGGCATTGCCTGGGAGGCGGCCTGGAGCTCGCGCTCCAGGCGGATGTGCGCATCGCCGCGCCAAATGCAACATTCGGCCTGCCGGAGGCTCGCGTGGGCAGTTTCCCCGGTGGCGGCGGCGTTCCACTCTTGTTGCGCGCCTTACCACGATCGCTGGCCATGCAGATGCTGCTGACCGGGACATCGATTGACGCAACGCGGGCGCTGGCGTCGGGTCTCGTTTCCGACATCGTCGACGGCGGCCGACTGATCGACAAGGCGCTTCAGCTCGCGGGTCAAATTGCGACGTGCGCCCCGCTTTCGCTCTGCGCCATTCGGCGCGTGGCCGCGCGAACAGCGGGCGGCAGCCTGGACGAGGCGTACGCCTTGACGTGGTCCAGCTTCGAAACGCTTGCCGAGACGTTCGATCGCCACGAAGGAAGGCTTGCGTTCGCGGAGAAGCGCAGGCCTCGGTTTCAGGGGCGCTAGCCGGGCCTCGGCGACGGCTCGATCTCTGCAACACCGCAGTCGACGACTACTGCGTCGCGAGAGGGGACGCGAACGCGAAACCGCACGCGTGATTCCTCGCGCCAGCTCGCCACGGCAAGCGTGTCACCGGGAAACACGGGGGCGACGAACCGCGCATGCAGTGCCGTTAGCCGTTGCGGCGTGTCCTCGGTCCAGCGGCGTATCACCGCCAGGCCCGCCAGGCCGTACGTTGCCAGACCATGCAAAACGGGGCGATCGAAACCGGCAGCGCGCGCCCGCACCGGGTCGGCATGGAGGGGATTGGGATCCGCGAGCAGGCGGTACACGAGCGCCATATCGGGCGCGGTGGTCACTTCATCGATCGCGTCGGGCGGGCGCTCGGGGACCGGCGGCAACGGACTGGCCGGGGCGTCCGACGCCTGACCCATTGCGCTGTACCCCCCCTCGCCCCGACAGAAGGTCACGTGCTCGATCGTGGCGTAGCGCTCGCCGCTCGCGACGTCGTCAATCGTGCGCTCGGCCGTCACGACGACGCCACGGCCAGCGCCCTTGTCCACGATGCGTGTCACGCGCGTGCGTCCCACCACGGCGCCGGCGGTCGGCAACGGCTTGTGCACCGTCAGCCGATTCTCGCCATGCACGACCTTGCGATAGTCGATGCCGCTGTCGGGGTGATCCATCCACGAGCCGGGATAGCCGAGCGTGACGGCCATGGTGGGCAAGGCGACGAGGTCGCGCTCAAAGACATAGCGCAGCGCCCGCTCGTCGAGCGGATCGCGGCCGGCGCCGAGTGCCAACGCATACAGCATCGTCTCCTTCGGACCATACGTCGTGCGCACATCGTCGAAAGGCCACCGCTTGAGGCGTTCGTAGTCGAAGGAGGCGGGCATCTTGGCTAGCGTTCAGTCGACGCGGATTTTCGCGGCCTTGGCCACCGGCTCCCACACCTGCATCTCGTCGCGGATGAACGCCTTGAACTCGGCCGGCGTGCTGCCCACAGGCTCGAGTGACTTGCTCGTGAACTGTTCCGTCATGCCGGGGGAACGCACGATGGCGGCGATTTCCTGCGAGAGCTTCTCGACGATGTCGGGCGGCGTCGCGGCGGGTGCGACCACGCCATACCACGACCGGATCTGGAAGTCCTTGAAGCCGGCTTCCTCGAGCGTGGGCACGTCGGCGAGGATGGCAAGGCGACGCGGACCGCCGACCGCGAGGGCGCGCAGTTGACCGCCCTTCACGTAGCCGATGGCCCCCGGCACGGTGTCGAACATCAACGCGACGCGTCCGCCGATGATGTCGGTGAGCGCAGGGGCACTGCCCTTGTAGACGATCGTGGTCATGTCCACGCCCGCCCTCGCCTTCAAGAGCTCGGCCGCGAGGTGCGACACGCTCGCGAGGGAGTTCGCGCCGATGGCGACCTTGCCGGGATTTACCTTGGCTTCCGCGATCACGCCCTTCAGATCGGTGGCCTTGGTCCCCGGGCCGGCAACGATGAACATCGGCACCGTGGCGACGAGCGACACCGGAGCCAGATCCTTCAACGTGTCGAAGGGCATCGTCATGACGGCGGGATTGATCGAGAGGCCGGAGTAGGCCATGCCCAGCGTATAGCCATCGGGAGCCGCCTTCGCGACGGTGTCGTTGCCGATGTTCCCACCGGCACCGCCCCTATTCTCGACCACCACGCTCTGTCCCAGGCGCTCGCCGAGCTTCTGGGCAACGAGGCGCGCGACGATGTCCGTGGTGCCGCCCGCCGGCGCCCCCACGATCATGCGGATCGTCTTGGTCGGGTAGGCCTGCGCCAGAGCAGGCAGCGTGTGCAGCACGGCGAAGCCGGCGACGAACAGCGCGGCGGCGGCGTGATGCAGCGGGGATCGAGAACAAGCGCTTGCAGTAATCATCGTTTGCTCCTCACGGGATTGCCGCCTGCCGGCGGCTTCTTGAAGATGGCGAGCAGGATCGGGGTCAGGTCGCGGGCTCCGCGAGCTTGCGCGCGAGCCCTCCTACGAGGGCGGCGACCATGTCCATCGCCGGGACGACGTGACCTGCGGCGTGCGCGATGTCGCGAAAGGCCAGGATGCCGTTGTCGACTTCGAGAGGCTTGTGTGCCTCGAGGTCCTGCAGCATGGAGGGACGAATTGCCCGGTGACGGTAAAACTCGATGCGCTCGTTAGTATCGTCGGGCACGGCAAATCCGAGCGCGAGGCCGAGCTGGCGCGACTCCTCGAAGATCGCCGCGACGATGGTGCGCAGCGCCGGATCGCCGACCACTCGATCGAGGGGACTGCGGGTGAGCGCAGACACTGGCGAGCCCGCAACGATCAGTTGCATCTTGATCCACAGGGCTTCGCGAATACCGGGCGTCACCACCGCATCGATGCCCGCCTGACGAGCCAGCGCGGCGAACGCATCAAGATGTGGATCGCGAGCGCCGGAGGGGGTCCCGAGAATCATGCGATTCCGCTCGGGCGTGGTGTTGCGAACCGTCCCGGGCTTGTCCACGACGTTGCCCGAGTAAACGGCACAGCCGACCACACGGTCCGTCGGGATCGCATCGCGAAGCGCATTGCCTGGGTCGAGTCGCTCTCGCGTGGCCGCCGGCAACGGCACCTCGAGCCCGTCCCCGAACCACCAGGGGATGCCATTCATCGCAAACACCACACGCGTGGTGGGGCCGACCAGTGCAGCGAGCTTGCCGGCAATCGCGGACAGGCCGGTTTGCTTCACCGCCACGATGACGACGTCCTGTGGGCCGAGTGTCGCGGGATCGTCGGTGCACGGCAGGTCCGCGTGCTCGACCTCGCTGCCGCGTAGCAGGGTGAGGCCCCGCTCGCGGATCGCCGCGCCATGCGCGCCGCGCGCGATGACCGACACATTCGCGCCCGCCCTCGCGAAGCGCACGGCGAGATGGCCACCCACCGCCCCCGCGCCGTATACAACGATGCGCAGCGGCCGTTCCGATAGGGGTTGCTCTCCGGCCGCGTGCTGCGAGCTCATTCCGCCGTGATCCCCACATCCTTGATCAATTTGCCCCAGCGAACGGTCTCCGCCGCGAGGAACGCTCGCATCTCCTCCGGCGTGCTCGCCACGACTTCCACGCCCCGCTCCCTCAGCCTGGCGATCGTCTCGGGCTTGCGCAGCTCGGCGACGAGAACGCGGTTGACGGTGGCGATGACCTCTTTGGGCGTGCCGGCCGGCGCGAGGAGACCGTGCCAGGCGGCAATCTCGACGTCGGGATAGCCCGCTTCACCGAGCGTCGGAACATCGGGCAGTTGCGGCAGACGCGTTTTGTTGGCCACCGCCAGCGCACGGACGCGCCCCGCCTTGATGAGCGGCAAGATCGACGGGAGATTCTCGAAATCGACTTCGACCTGGCCACCGATCAGGTCGTTCAGGGCAGGGCCGGTGCCCTTGTAGGGAACGTTGAGCAGCTCGATGTCGGTGCGCTGCTTGAAGAGCTCCGTCAGAAGGTGCGTGGTGCCGCCGATCCCGGAGATCGCCGCCGACAGCGGCTTGTCCTTCGGCTTGCTCTTGGCGAGGGCGATGAGCTCAGCCACGTTGCGCGCCGGGACGGCCGTATGCACGGATAGCACGTTCGGGACCTGCGTCATGATCACGATCGGCGCCAGGTCCTGCAACGGCGAGTACGTCATTTGGGGCGTGAGCGCAGGCGCCGTGGTCATGGGGCCGAAGCTACCCATGAGCAGGGTGTGGCCGTCCGGCGACGCCTTGGCAACATAGTCCGTGCCCGTCACGCCGCTGCCGCCCGGCCGGTTTTCCACGATGAACGGCTTTCCGAGCGCATCGGAAAGGGTCTGCGCTGCGAGACGCGCGGTCACGTCGGACAGGCCTCCGGGCGGATACGTCACGATGATGCGCACGGCCTTCGAGGGCCAAGGGTCGGCAGCGGACGCCGCGGATCCCACGGACAAGGCACACATAGCCAGCAGCGCGGCGAGAAGGTGTTTCACGGTGGGTACTCCCTATTGCAGATGCGAGCTCAACTCGGTCGATCGGATGGGGCGCGGGTGAACGGTCGACCCGCAACTCGCAGGGACGACCGCGCACTGCGAGGTCGAGCGTCGCCTTCGTGATCCAGCCTGCATGCTGCCTCCTGTTCCGGCGCCGGGATGCGCGAGGCCCCGTCGCACACGCGCCGTCGGTGCCGGGGTCTGGCTGCCCCGATGGCCGACGCGCAGCGTTCGTGCTGCTAGTTGCGGTAGTCGGGCTGGAGCTTGTCGAGCCTGCGCATCACGGCTTCGATCACCGGCTCGTTGCGCGCGGGCTTGTCGAGTACCTGCAGCATCGTATGGCGGGCGACTTCGTGCGGAACGAGCTTGTAAGGCGCACCGGTCGACATGATGGCAAGTTGGATCTTGCAGGCCTGCTCGAGATTCACGGCGAGGTGCAGCGCCTCGCCGATGGTCAGACCCGTGATGAGCACGCCGTGGTTACGCATGAAGAGAACCTTGTGTGCCCCCAGCGTGCCCGCGATGGCATCGCATTCCGCGCGGTCGTCGGACAAGCCCTGAAAATCGTAGTACGCCACCCGCTCGTAGAACTGTGCCGCTTCCAGGGAGAGCGGAAGCAACCCGCAGGCGAGCGAGCCCACCGCCGTGGCTGCGGGGCCGTGGTGATGAATCACGCATTGCACGTCCGGACGCACCGCGTGGACGGCACCGTGAATGATGAAGCCGGCTTCGTTGACGCCCCACTCACTGTGCCCGACGATCTTGCCGTTCAGGTCGATCTTCACGAGGTTCGACGCGGTCACTTCCTCATAGAACAAGCCGTAGGGATTGATCAGGAAGTGGTCGTGCTTGCCCGGAACGCGCGCCGAGATGTGATTGAAGATCATCTTCGTCCAGCCTTGGCGCGCGAACTCGCGGTACAGCGCGGCCAGCTGGACCCGAACCTTCTGTTCCTCGGGCGACACGGGTAGCCGAGGGGCATCGACAGGCGCAGCGATCGCGCCGGGGCGTGCCATGGTTGCTGCATTCATCGCGGTTCCTTCAGGTCCCTGGATCCCTGCGCGCTCGAAGGCGCGCCCTTCAGAGCTTCACGTCTGCGGTCTTGATGATCTTGGCCCACTTGTCGATCTCCACCTTCACGAAGGCGGTGAACTCGTCCGGCGTGCTCGCGACCACCGTGACGCCGTCGTTCCTGAGGACATCCAGCACCGAAGGTGAATTGATCGCCCGGCGCAGCTCGTTCGAAAGATAGGTCACGATGGGCGCGGGTACGCCGGCGGGGGCGAAGAAGCCATGCCAGGACCCCGCTTCGTAGCCGGGCAGGGTCTCGGCGAAGGTGGGCACATCGGGAAGGAGCGGCGAGCGCGCCTTGCTGGTGATGCCGATCGCGCGTACCCGGCCCTGCTTGACGAGGGGAAGCGCGGAAGGAATGTTGAGGAAGATCATCTCGTACTGGCCCCCGAGGAGATCGGCGATCGCTGGGGTATCGCCCTTGTACGGAATGTGGATCATCTTGATGCCGCTCATCGTACTGAACAGCTCGACAGCGAGATGATTCGACCCGCCCGGCCCCCCCGAGCCATACCGGACCTCGCCTGGCTTCGCCTTGGCCAGAGCGATGAACTCAGCCACGTCCTTGGCCGGCACCTTCTCGTTGACGACCGCTACCATCGGCACCGTGCCGATGAGGGTCAACATCTGGAAGTCCTTGACAGGGTCGTACGGAACCTGCGGGTTGAGGGAATTGTTGATGGCGTGCCCCGATGGGGCCATCAGCAGCGTGTAACCGTCGGGCGGCGACTTCGCGACCAGGTCGGTGCCGATGATGCCGTTCGCGCCGGCGCGATTCTCGACCACCACCGACTGGCCCACGTTCTCGGCGAGCTTCTGCGAGACGACCCGCGCGATCTTGTCCGACGTCCCGCCCGCGGGGAACACGACCATCACCTTGATCGGCTTGTTTGGAAACGGCTGTGCGCCCGTGAATGGGGCAAACAGCGCCGCGACGAGCGCCACAGTCACGGCAAACGAGCGTTTCAATCTACCCTCCGATCCAAACAGGCGTGAAGCGTCCTTCCGTGCTGCTTACAGACGCGCGGTGGTGTCGAACTCCTGGCCCAGGTGATACTTGCCGATCGTGGCGGCCGACTTGTCGATGTTCTCGTGCAGCGTCTGCACGCGCAGATCACGGAACATCCGCGCGAGCGGAGAGTCGGCGAAGAACGCGCTGGATCCTGCGATCTGCGCGGCTTTGTCCATCGTGACCACGGCATTCTCGATGGCCCTGTGCTTGGCGAGCGTGGAGGCGAGCTCGGCGTTGGCGATGTCCTTGCGCTGCCAAAGGGCGGCCGCCCGATAGATGAGCCAGCGCGCCGACTCGATGCCGATTCGAATCTCTCCCATTCGCAGTTGAGCGTAGACGTCGCCCGCGGTGCCGCGCTTGGGGATGTACTCCTTGAGGAAGTCGAATATGCCCTCGGTTGCACCGAGGTACTGCGCAGCGAAGCTGAGGTGAAACCTCGACTGCCAGCGGTCGCGCACCATGAAGCCGGGCGTGCCGAGGACGTTCTCGTTGCCGATGAAGCAGTTGTCCAGAAGCAGGGTCGGGCTGTACGACCCGCGCATGCCCATCGGATTCCAAGACCCCTCCTCAAAGGTCACTCCCTTCACGCCTTGGGGGAAGAGAAAGCCGATGTGGCCGTCGGGCATGGGCACGCCCTTGATGCCCGCGAAGAGGACGTTGTAGTCGACTGCGTCGGCGAGCGTCGTGTAGTTCTTCTTCCCGTTGACGACGTATCCGCCCTCGATGGGCTCCGCAGAGGTGACGAGGCTATAGAGGCCACGAGAGGTGCGCCCCGGCTCGCTGGCGGTGGCATTGAGCATCGCGCCGCGCGAGATGACCGCTCCCAGCACCCGTTCCTTCTGCTCCGGCGTGCCGACCTGGTCCACCAGATGCGAGCCATGGCAATGAATGTGGATACAGTGCGACGTCGACAGACAGTAGCGGGCCGTCTGCTCGACGGCGATCAGATAGAGAAGCGGGTCGCTTCCCATCGCCCCGCTGCCGAGCCCACCGCGCTCCTCGGACACCGTGAGCCCCATGAGCCCCGCGTCGAAGAAGTCGCGCATGTTCTCGCGCGGCGTCTCGGCGCGGATGTCGTAAGTGGCGGCGCGCTTGGAGAATCTCTCCTTGCCGAGCGCGCCAACCTGATCGTAGACGTCCTGCTGGCGACGGGTGAGCTCGAAATCCATCATGGTCGGGGGGAAGCGAAGGCCTCAAGGGAAGACATTGGCATTGTCCGGACAACTGGACGATATGTCAAACCTGAACAACTACTCGACCTTCGCGCCCGACTCCTTCGCCACGCGCGCCCAGCGCTTCATCTCGCTTGCCACCAGGCTGTCCGCTTCCTGCGGGGTGCTCCAGCGCGCGTTCAAGCCTTGAGC
Organism: uncultured Pseudomonadota bacterium; assembly: GCA_937958295.1. GTDB lineage: Bacteria > Pseudomonadota > Gammaproteobacteria > Burkholderiales > Casimicrobiaceae > VBCG01. The sequence continues at coordinate 2,472 of CALFEY010000427.1, read as the reverse complement.
CGCGAGCTTCTCCCGCATGTCGGGGGCCTTCATCATCGCCACCACTTCGCGGTTCACGCGATCGATGATCGGCTTGGGCGTGCCTGCGGGTGCCACGAGCGCGAACCACGGCGAGGCCGTGAGAGAGGGCATGCCGACTTCGGCGAAGGTAGGAACGTCCGGAAGCAGCGGGGACCGCTCGGGATCGCCAATGACGAGCACACGTGCACGACCGGCCCTGACAAACGAGATCATCGCCGGAAGGTTATCGAGGTTCGCCTGGACCGTACCCGCCACGAGGTCGGTCACCGCGGGCGCGCTTCCCTTGTAAGGGACGTTGACGAGACTGATCCCGGTTTCCTTCTTCATCTGCTCGATGAGCAGATGGTGCAGGCTGCCGAGGCTCGCCAGCGCGATGCCGAGCTGTCCCGGCTTGGCCTTGGCCAGCGCGATGAATTCCTGGAACGTCTTGGCGGGGACCTCCGGGTTCACCGCAAGGGCGATCGTCACGTCGCCCACGATGGCCACCGATGCGAAGTCGCGGGACGGATCGTATCCAATGTTCGGAAACAGCGTGAGCCCGGACGCCAGCGCCCCCGAGTTGCCAAGCAGGAACGTATACCCGTCCGGCGCCGACTTGGCGACATGGTCGGTGCCCACGACCCCGCCCGCACCGGTCCTGTTCTCGACAACGACGGGGGTGCCAAGAGACTCGCTGAGCTTCTGGGCGATCACTCGCGCGAGAATGTCGGTGGTACCCCCGGCCGGAAACGCGGAGACGATGCGAATCGGCTTCTGCGTGGGCCAGGCTTGGGCCGCCGCAGGGACGGCAGCGGCAGCGGCCAAGGCGAGCGCGGCGAAGCGAATCCAGTGACTCAGAGCGAGCATTTCCGACATCCTCCAGGACGAGACGATCGAACGCGACTCGGGCGGTCGCTATTAGATCAGTATGACCTGTTGTCCGGACAAATACCAGCGAATCGCCGCCACGGTGAACGCGTGGAGGCGTGCCAACGGGGCCCCGCGGGGGCCAGAGGTGGAAGGATCGGGGTCTAGCGGCCGACTTCGAGCTTGAGCTCGATGCCGTAAGTGAAGCGGTCCGCAGGAGATATCGCCTGCGACACCTGGAGAATCGTGTCGCCGCGGCCGCGGTAGGTTCGCAGGATCGACAGCGCGGGGGATCCCGGCACCGCCTTCAGGTGCTTCGCAACCGTCCGATCGATGAGCACGGCACTGATCTCCTGCTGGACGGAGTACACCTTCTCGCCGTACTTGCGCTCGATCAGCGAGAACACGGGGACCTTGGAGTTGTCGACCTGATTCAGGATGCCCTTGAAGGCATTCTGGATATAGATGTGCGACAACGAGATCGGCACGGGCTTCGGGCCGGACACATCCGCGCGCATCACGTCCACGCGGACCCACAGCTCGTCGCCGGGAAAGCTCGGCAGCGGAATGAGGGCGTCTTCCTTGCGCTCGGTACCCTTGTAGACGACCTTAGGATCGGTCACCTCGACGTGCCGCCACATGTCATGGATGGAGTCGAGGGCAATGACGTAGCGACCGGAGATCTCGGAGCGCTGCACGCGCGTGCCCACTCCTTGGTGGCGGGTGACAAGTCCGAGGTCACGCAGCTTGCGCAGGGCCTCGCGCACGGTGTGCCGGCTGACGCCGAAGCTCTGGCATAGCTCGGTCTCGGTAGGAAGCAGACTGCCGACGTCGTACTCGCCTGAAGTGATGGCCTTCGAGAGCAACTGGGCAACCGCGAGGTATCGCGGCTTTGCGCTCTCGAAAGGATCCTGCGAGGAACTGCCTTCCCGGGTGGCCATGGCATGCTTCAGTATGCGGGGGGCGCCGCAACCAATCCGCGCGCTTGCGCGCGACGATACAGCAATCCCGGGCCTCCGTGAACCGGCCGCTAAACGGGACGCACAGGATGCTTCAGGCGATCAGGGCGTGACCGGCGTCCAGTACCCGTGACCCGCGCCCGACCACCGATCCCCGGAACGAGACGGTGTCCGCATCCCTCCACAGCTCCACGCGAATCGTCTCACCGGGATAGACATGGCCGGTAAAACGAGCCGCCACCGACCGCAATCGGGCCACGTCATTGCCGATGGTTGCTTCCGCGAGGGCCGTGGCGGCAATGCCCAGAGTGCACACCCCGTGCAGTATCGGACGATCGTAACCAGCCCGTTGCGCCGTCTCCATGTCCCTGTGCAGGGGGTTGTCGTCGCCCCCTAGCGCGAACAGCACGGCCGCATCGGGGAAGGTTGCCACGTCCCGTACCGCATCGGGCGGCCGGTCGGGAATGCGATGCGGCGCTGGGAGCGCTTCGCCGGCGTCCCCGCAGCCGCCGTCGGCGCGACACAGTGTCTGGGCATCGACGGTGGCGAGCGTCGCGCCGGAACGCGCGTCGAAGATCTCGCGCCGCACGACGACAACCGCCCCGCGCGGCGCTCCTTTGTCGACCACTCACGTCACGCGATGGGT
>CALFEY010000426.1 GCA_937958295.1 uncultured Pseudomonadota bacterium | reverse complement strand
TGCCCGCACGAGCCAGCCGGCGGAGCTCGACCTCGCCGCATGGAAGGGGCGCACGCCCGTCGAGCTCCTCGGCAACACGCCGTTCCCCCCGATCGGCGAGCTTCCCTACTTCGTGACACTCCCGGGCTACGGCTTCTACTGGTTTCGCCTCGAGGCGGCCACCGCCGCCCCCGAATGGCACGTGGACCGCGGCGTGCCCGAGGAGCTGCCGGTGCTCGTCATCCCCGACGGGCTCATGGCCGCCTTGTCCGCCGGTGGCGATGCGCCGGACGTGTCCGCGCTCCTCGCGCGCCGCGTGCGCGAGCAGCTCGAGCGCGACGTTCTCCCGCGCATCCTGCCCGCCCAGCGCTGGTATGCCGCCAACGGTCACGCGATGCGCTCGGTGGCACTGCACGGGCGCGGCGAATGGAAGCCGCCCGGCGGGGAGTGGCTGCTGACGCTGGCCGACGTCCAACTGGACGACGGTACCACGCAGGCCTACTCGCTGCCGCTCGCCCTCGCCTGGGAGACGGGCGACGGCAGTGCCCTCGCCGCGCTCCTGCCGAGCGCGCTCGCGCGCGTGCGGCAGCGCGCGCGCGTGGGCATCCTCTACGACGCCTTCCGCGACGACGCATTCGTGCGCGCCATGGTCGCCGCGATGGTGCGCGCCGACCGCACACCCGTGGCGGGCGGCGAGCTGCGCTACGAGCCCACGCGCCGGTTGACCGCCCTCGCCGACGTGCCGGCCGCGCCTTATCTTGCGGAGCCGCTGCGCCATCCCCCCTACGAGCAGGTGAATACGCTCGTGGTGTTCGGCGAGTCGCTGCTGCTCAAGGGCTACCGACGGCTGCGTCCCGGGCTCAATCCCGAGATCGAGATGGGCCGCTTCCTCACCGACGTCTCCCCGTTCGCCAATGCGGCGCCGCTGCTCGGCAGTCTCGAGCACGTGGCAGCCACCGGCGAGCGGACCGCGCTCGCGGTCCTCTTCGGTTATGTGGGCAACGAAGGTAACGGCTGGGACTACACACAGGGGCACCTGCGCCGTCTCGCCGAGGATGCGCTGGCGCGTGGCAACGCGCCGGCCGACGATCCTGCGCTCACCACGGGCCTCGAGCACGGCACCTTGCGCGACGGCTTCCTCGCGCTGATGGCCACGCTGGGGGGCCGTACCGCGGAACTGCACGCGGCCCTCGCCTTTCGCAGCGGCGATCCGGCCTTCGATCCGGAGCCTTTCACGGCGGCTGACGTCGAGGCGCTGCGGGGGAAGCTCGCGCAGGACTTCGATGTGGCCCTCGCGCTCCTGGCCGAGCGCAGCGCCACCCTTCCCCCCGGACTCGCTCCTGTCGCGGAGCACATCCTGGGGCAGCGGGTGCGCCTGCGCGAGCGTGCACTCGGGCTGGTGCCCGCCACCATCGATGGCCTGCGCACCCGCCATCACGGCGATTTTCACCTCGTGCAGGTGCTGCTCATCCGGCACGACTTCGCCATCGTGGGTTTCGAAGGCGACCCGGCCCGCCCTGTCGCCGAGCGCCGCGCCAAGCACAGCCCGCTGCGCGACGTGGCCGGCATGCTCCGCTCCTTCCGCTATGCCGCGGACTACGCCGCACGCCACGGTCCCGCGCACACGGAAGCCGAGCGCGCCCGCGTGGCCGTGCCGCTCGAGCATTGGCGTGTCGACGCCACAGCCGCATTCCTCGCCGGCTACCGCGAACGGGGAGCCGGGGTCGCCTCGCTGCCGTCCGCCGCGGTGAGCGAGCGTCTTGTCGCGGCCTTCGTGCTCGAAGGCGCCCTGCACGAACTACGCGATGCGCTCCTGCTGCGGCCCACGTGGGCGGGCGTTCCGCTCGCGATCCTCCTCGAACTCCAAGACCCCGCCACAGGCACGCCTCCATGAACGACGATTCCCCCCCGCGCGATACGACGTCCCCGGCGCACGAGCATGCCCCGCCCCATCTGCATCCGCTGACGGGAGCATCCACCGTGTGGCGCGGCGGCCCAGGAACCTTGGGCGCCACCTGGGACGGCGCGGGCGTGAACTTCGCGCTGTACTCCGAAAACGCCGAGCAGGTGGAGTTGTGCCTGTTCGATCCGAAGGGCCGGCGCGAGGTCGAGCGCATCGACGTCCCCTATCGCACCGACAACGTCTGGCACTGCTACCTGCCAGAGGCCTATCCCGGACTGCGCTACGGCTATCGCGTGCATGGCCCGTATGCACCCGAGCAGGGGCACCGGTTCAATCCGCACAAGCTCCTCCTCGATCCCTACGCGCGCATGATCGACGGCCCCTTGCGCTGGTCCGACGCGCACTTCGGCTACCGCGTGGGCAACCGCCGCGAGGATCTGTCGTTCGACACCCGCGACAATGCCACCGGCGCGTTCAAGGCGTGCGTGGTGGACCCAGCCTTCACCTGGGGCGACGATCGTCCGCCGCGCACGCCCTGGAAGGACACGGTGATCTACGAAGCGCACGTGAAGGGGATGACGCGCCTGCACCCGGACGTCCCGCCCCAGTTGCGCGGCACCTACGCCGGGCTCGCGACGCCGCCGGTGATCGACCACCTGAGGCGCCTCGGCGTGACCGCCGTGGAGCTCCTGCCTATCCACACCTTCCTCGACGACAAGCGGCTCGTCGAGATGGGACTGCGCAACTACTGGGGCTACAACACGATCGGCTTCTTCGCCCCGGACATGCGCTACTCGGCCACTGGGTCGTTGTCCGAGTTCAAGACGATGGTCAAGCGCCTGCACGAGGCCGGCCTCGAGGTGATCCTGGACGTCGTGTACAACCACACGGCCGAAGGCAACCATCTCGGGCCTACCTTGTCCTTCCGCGGCATCGACAACGCCGTGTACTACCGCCTGCAGGAAGAGAACCGCCGCTATTGCTTCGACTACACCGGCACCGGCAACAGCCTGTCCACGCTGCACCCCATGGTGCTCCGCCTCATCTTCGACAGCCTGCGCTACTGGGTCACCGACATGCACGTGGACGGCTTCCGCTTCGACCTCGCCGCCACCCTCGGCCGCGAAGCGCACGCCTTCGATCCCAACGGGGCCTTCCTCGACATCGCGCGACAGGATCCGGTCCTCTCGCAGGTCAAGCTGATCGCGGAGCCCTGGGACCTGGGCGAAGGCGGATACCAGGTGGGGGGCTTCCCGCCCGGCTGGTCCGACTGGAACGGCCGCTACCGCGACACCGTGCGCTCGTACTGGAAGGGCGACGGCGGCACCATCGGCGAGCTCGCAAGCCGGCTGTCCGGCTCGAGCGATATCTTCGCCCCGGGCGGACGCGGTCCCACCGCCTCGATCAACTTCATCACCGCCCACGACGGCTTCACGCTGCGCGACCTCGTGAGCTACGACGGCAAGCACAACGAGGCCAACGGCGAGGCCAACCGTGACGGCGACTCGCACAACCGCAGCTGGAACTGCGGCGTGGAAGGTCCCACCGACGACGCGGCCATCCGCGCCCTGCGGCGGCGGCAGATGCGCAACTTCATCGCCACGCTCTTCTTCTCGCAGGGCGTGCCGATGCTCGTGGCGGGCGACGAGATCGGCCGCACGCAGCAGGGCAACAACAACGCCTACTGCCAGGACAACGAGATCTCCTGGATCGACTGGGCGATCGACGACGAAGGGCGCTCGCTGCTCGAGTTCACGCGCATGGCGATCGCGCTGCGCAACCGCCACCCCCTGTTCCGACGCCTCACGTTCTTCCGCGGTCGCGCCGTGCACGACTCCGACCAGAAGGACATCGTGTGGCTGCATCCGCAGGGCGGCGAGATGAGCGACGAAGAGTGGGCCGAGGGTCACGCCCGCTGCCTCGGCGCGCACCTGTCGGGGCGCGGGCTGTCGGAGCGCGACGAGCGCGGCGTGCCCGTGGAGGACGACGACCTGCTCCTCCTCCTCAACGCGCACCACGAGACGATCGGCTTCATCCTCGGCGAGCCGGAGGGCGCGTCGTGGGACGTGCTCGTGGACACCGCGTTCGATACCGGCGCGAGCGAGACCGCCACCTGCCAACCCGGCACCGAGTACCCGTTGCAGGGACGCTCCATGGTTCTCCTCCGCCGCTCCCGCGAAGCGTGAACGCCGCGCATCCCATGCCCTTCGGCACCGAGATCGGTCCCGCGGGCGTCCGCTTCGCGCTCTGGGCGCCGGGAGCAGCCAAGGTCGGGCTGCTGCTCGACGGGGCTGGCCCCGAGGCGGCCTTGCCGCTGCCCGCGCGCGGCGACGGCTGGTACGAGGCCGTCGTGCCGCAGGCGCGCGCCGGCACCCGCTATCGCTACCGCATCGATGACGCGCTGTGCGTACCCGATCCGGCGGCGCGCTTCGCGCCCGGCGACGTGCACGGCGAGGCACAGGTGATCGATCCCGCCGCCTTCGATTGGCCCGACGATGCCTGGACCGGGCGGCCGTGGCACGAGGCGATCATCTACGAGCTGCACGTGGGCACCTTCACGCCCGAGGGCACGTTCGCGGCCCTCCAAGCGCGCCTGCCCGCCCTCGCCGCGCTCGGCGTGACGGCCATCGAGCTGATGCCGCTGGCCGATTTCCCCGGCGCGCGCAACTGGGGCTACGACGGCGTGCTGCTGTTCGCCCCCGACGCGACCTATGGCACGCCCGACGACCTCAAGCGCCTCGTGGCCGCGGCCCATGCCGAAGGCCTCATGGTGTTCCTGGACGTCGTGTACAACCACTTCGGCCCGGAAGGCAACTACCTGCATCGCCTCGCGCCTGCGTTCTTCACCGACCGTCACGTCACGCCGTGGGGCGCGGGCCTCAACTTCGACGGCAACGACAGCCGCACCGTGCGCGATTTCTTCGTGCACAACGCGCTGTACTGGCTCACGGAGTACCGCTTCGACGGGCTGCGCCTCGACGCCGTGCACGCGATTGTCGACGATTCGGAGCTGCACCTGCTCAACGAGCTCGCCCACGCGGTCGCCAACGGCCCGGGCCGCCACCGCCGCGTTCACCTCGTGCTCGAGAACGACCGCAACGAGGCGCGCCGCCTCGCCCGCGATCGCGAGCGGCACGCCACCACGTTCACCGCGCAGTGGAACGATGATTTCCACCATGTGCTCCATCACCTGCTTACCGGCGAGCAGCAGGACTATTACGTGGACTACGCAAGCACGCCTCTCGCGCGCCTCGGCCGCTGCCTCGCCGAAGGCTTTGCCTACCAGGGCGAGGCCTCCGCGCACCGGCGCAATGCGCTTCGCGGCGAGCCATCGAACACGTTGCCGGCCGACGCCTTCGTGAACTTCCTGCAGAATCACGACCAGGTCGGCAACCGCGCCTTCGGCGAGCGCCTGGTGCGGCTCGCCCGGCCTGCCGCGCTACGCGCGGCCGTGGGCGTGCTCCTCCTCTCGCCGGCCATCCCGCTACTCTTCATGGGTGAGGAGTTCGGTGCCGCCACGCCGTTCCTCTTCTTCTGCGACTTCGAGCCGGGCCTTGCGCAGGCCGTGCGCGACGGGCGCCGCGCCGAGTTCGCGGAACTGATCGGCGCCGCCGCGGCGGTGGAAGTCCCCGATCCCTGCTCGGCGAGCTCGCGCGAGCACAGCGTGCTCGACTGGGCGAGCCGCAACTCGTCGCCGCACGCGGAGTGGCTCGCGCTCTATCGCGAGCTGCTGTCGCTCCGCGCGGGCCACATCGTGCCGCTGATCCCGCACCTCGTGCCGGGCCGCGCGCGCTTCCGCGTCGAAGCCGAGGGCGCGCTCGTCGTCGCGTGGCCCGCCGAGGACGGCCGCAGGCTCGTGCTTGAGCTACGCCTGCCGGAGGCCGCGGGCGTGCCGCTGGCGTCCATCCCCGAGCCCGCGGAGGTGCTCTGGCACTACGCGCCCGACGACGCCGCAGCCTGGCGCGTGCGTTTCCATGTCACACGAGGAGCGGCATGAGCGACTCTCTTTCGGCCATGGACATCGACGTCCTTTGCCAGCGCTATGGCATCGCGCTGTCCTACCGCGACATCTGGTTTCACGACCACGCCACGCCCGAGGCGACCAAGCGGGCCCTGCTCGCCGCCATGGGCGTCCCGCTCGACGGCTCCGCATCGAGTGCCGCGCCCGACGTGGCGGCCACCCTCGTGCACCTGCCAGGCGAGGCCGATCCGGAGCTCTCCTTGCCTGCCGGCCCCGCAGCCGGCGACGGCGACTGGCATTGGACGCTCCTCCTCGAGGACGGCGCCACCCGCACGGGCGCGTGCACCTGCGCCGGGGGCGACGATGGCGCGCCGCTGCGCGTGACGTGCCGGGACCTCGCACGCGATCTCCCTCCGGGCTATCACACGCTCACGATCGGCCGCGGCGAGGACACGTCGCGAGCGCTCACGCTGATCTCGAGCCCCGGTCGCTGCCAACCCGTTCCCGGTCCCGACGGCACGCGCCACTTCGGGCCGGCCATCCAGCTCTATGCCCTGCGCTCGCGCCGCAACTGGGGCATCGGCGACTTCAGCGACCTCGCCACGCTCGCACGCGTCGCCGGCCGCGAAGGGGCGAGCTTCGTCGGCGTCAATCCGCTGCACGAGCTCTTCGCCGACCGACCGCAGGTGGCAAGCCCGTACAGCCCGTCGAGCCGCCTCGCGGTCAACACGCTGTACATCGATGTGGAGGCGATCGCCGAGTTCGCCGAAGTGCCCGAAGTCCGTGCACTCGTCGCCGCGCCGGCATTCGCCGCGCGGCTCGCCGCGCTGCGTGCTGCGCCGTTCGTCGATTACGTCGGCGTGGCAGCGGCCAAGACCGAGGCGCTCGCGCTCCTGTATGCAGCGTTTCGCCGCGACCACCTCGCCCACGACACGTCACGCGGAAAGGCCTTTCATGCCTTCGTGCGTGAGCGCGGCGACGAGCTCGGCAACGCCGCACGCTTCGATGCGCTGCAGGGACGCTTCGCGCAAGAGCATGGAGCGTGGGGCTGGCCCGCGTGGGGCACGGACTATCGCGACCGCTCGCATGCGAGGGTGGCGGCAGTGGCCGCCGAGCTTGCCGCCGACGTCGACTATCACCTCTACCTGCAATGGCAGGCCGACCTGCAGCTCGCGCAGGCGGCCACCGCAGCGCGCGAGGCCGGCATGGCGATCGGCCTCTATCGCGACCTCGCCGTGGGCTCCAATCCCGGCGGCGCGGAAACGTGGCACGACCCGCGCCGCTTTGCTCCGGGCGTGCACGTGGGCGCTCCACCCGACGAGTTCAACCAGGCGGGCCAGGACTGGGGGCTGCCGCCGTGGATTCCGCACCGGTTGGCGGGCGACGGCTTCCGCGCCTTTCGCGAGCTGGTCGCGGCCAACATGCGGCACGCGGGCGGCTTGCGGATCGACCACGTCATGGGCCTCGCCCGGCTGTACTGGATCCCGGAAGGCATGAGCGCCGCCGATGGCGCATACGTGCGCTATCCCTTGCGCGAGATGGTCGCGGTGCTGGCCCTCGAGAGCCAGCGCCATGGCTCGCTCGTGGTGGGCGAGGATCTCGGGACGGTCCCGGACGACTTCCGCGCGGTCACCTCCGCCGCGGGGATCCTCTCCTACCGCGTGCTGTACTTCGAGCGTAGCCACGACGGCGAATTTCTCCCGCCGGCGTCGTATCCCGCCCAGGCGCTCGTCACCATCAGCACGCACGACTTGCCCACGCTCGAAGGCTACTGGCAGGGTACCGACCTCGCGGCGCGCGATGCGCTCGCGTTGTTTCCCTCGCCCGAGCTGCGCGATCGCTTATACGCCGACCGCGCGGCCGACCGCGAGCGCCTCCCACGCGCGCTTGCCCGCGAAGGCCTGCCGGCACCTGCCGCCGATGCTCCCTCGCTCGTCCCGGACGTCGTGGCCGCGATCCACGCCTACGTCGCGCGCACGCCGTCGCAGCTCATGACGCTTCAGCTCGAGGACGTGTTCGGGCAGGCGGAGCAGGCCAACCTGCCCGCGACCACCGAGGACATGCAGCCCAATTGGCGACGCAAGGTGCCGCTCGATCTCGAGGACTGGGAAGGCGATGGCCGTTTCGCCACGACCTGCGCAGCCATCCGCGCGGAGCGTCGTCCCCCCGAATGAGTCCGACCGCCGCCAAGGCGACGCCGGGGGTGCGCATTCCGCGTGCGACCTATCGCTTGCAGCTCCATCGCGAGTTCACCTTTGCGCAGGCACGCGCGATCGTGCCCTACCTCGCGGCGCTCGGCGTGAGCCACCTGTATGCCTCGCCCTTCCTCCGCGCACGCCCGGGCAGCACGCACGGCTATGACGTCGTCGACCACGCCGCGGTCAATCCCGAGATCGGCACCGATGCCGATTTCGATGCTCTCGTCAGCGCCCTCCACGAGCACGGCTTGGGCCTCATGCTCGACCTCGTGCCGAACCACATGGGCGTGCAGAAGGCGGACAATCGCCGCTGGCTCGACGTGCTCGAGCACGGCAGCGCGTCGCAGTACGCGGATTTCTTCGACATCGACTGGACCCCGCCGCCGGATGCCGAGCTCGGCCAGGTGCTGGTGCCGATCCTGGGCGAGCACTACGGCACCGTGCTCGAGCGCGGCGAGATCGCGCTACGCTTCGCCCCTGAACGCGGCGAGCTCTCGCTGTGGTACTTCGAGCACCGCCTGCCCATTCGCCCGGCGGAGTATCCGCGACTCCTGCTGGCGAACGTCGCCGGCCTCGAGGCCTCCGAAGGCACGGCGGCCGCCCATGCGCTGCGGGCGATCGCCGATGACTTCGCGGCCGTGCCGGTGCGCGCCACCGATGAGCCGGGCCGGGCCGCCCGCTTGGGTCACACCGCCAAGGAGCGCCTCGCGGCGCTCTGCCGGGACGTGCCCGCCGTGGCCGACCTCATGGCCGCCAATGTCGCGGCCCTGAACGGCACCGTCGGCCATCCCCGCAGCTTCGACGGCCTGCACGCTCTCATCGGTGGCCAGGCGTACCGGCTCGCCTTCTGGCGGGTGGCCGCCGACGACATCAACTACCGGCGGTTCTTCGACATCAACGACCTTGCGGCCGTCCGCCAGGAGGACGAGGCGGTGTTCGCGGCCACGCACGCGAAGATCCTCGCGCTGGTGGCCAGCGGCGCCGCCGATGCGCTGCGCATCGACCACCCCGATGGCCTCGCCGACCCCGGCGCCTACTTCGCCCGCCTGCAGGTCGCGGCGCGGGAGTCGATGGGACCGCAAGCGCCGGTCGATGCGCGGCAGCGCTCGATCTACATGGCGATTGAGAAGATCCTCGCGCCGCACGAGCGGCTGCCGGCAGCCTGGCCCGTGCACGGAGATACCGGCTATCGCTTCATGAATGCGGTGACTGCGCTGTTCATCGATCCGGCGGCGGGCTCGCGCTTCGGTCGCTTGTACGCTGCGTTCACCGGCGAGCGGCGGACCTTCGACGAGATCGTGCGCCGGGCCAAGAGCGTGATCGTGGTGCACGCGCTCGCCAGCGACCTCAACCGTTTGACGATGCTGCTCACGCGCATCGTCAAACGCGACCGCCACACGTGCGACTTCACCGCCAACGCGTTGCGGCGCGCGCTCATCGCGGTGGTGTCGGCGTTCCCCGTGTACCGCAGCTACGCCGGCACGCTGGGCGCGGGCGCCGACGACCGGCGCCACATCGACTGGGCCATCGGCATCGCCAAGGCGAGCAGCCGCCAGGACGAGGACACCGTCTTCGATGCGCTCGCGAGCTACCTGCGCGGCGACTACGTCGTCCAGGATCCGCACACGGCCGAGTTGCTCCGCGACTTCGTCCGCCGCTTCCAGCAGTTCACCGCGCCAGCGATGGCCAAGGGCTTCGAGGACACGGCCCTGTACCAGTACCTCTGCCTTGCGGCGCTCAACGAAGTGGGCGGAGACCCCCGCGAGTTCGGCAGCACCGTCGCGGCATTCCACCGCGCCAACGCGGACCGCGCGCGCGACTGGCCGCACACAATGCTCGCCACCGCCACGCACGACAGCAAGCGCGGCGAGGACGTGCGCGCGCGCCTGGCCGCGCTGTCGGAGCTTCCGGCGGCCTGGCGCCTCGCGCTGCGCCGCTGGCGCCAGTTCAACCGCCGGCATCGCACCGTCCGCCACGGCATGACCGCACCTTCCGCCAACGACGAGTACCTGCTCTACCAGACGCTCCTCGGCGCCTGGCCCACCGAAGATGCCTTCGACCTCGCGGCATTCCGCGAGCGCATCCAGGCTTACATGCGCAAGGCCGCGCGGGAGAGCAAGACGTGCACGAGCTGGGTGAATGTCGATGCCGACTACGAGCGCGCGCTCGAAGCCTTCATCGATGGCGTCCTGGGCAGCCTCGATGCGAACCCCTTCATCGCCGACTTCCTCCCGCTGCAGCGGCGGATTGCCCGCGCGGGCTGCGTGAACAGCCTCGCCCAGACGACGCTCAAATACCTGGTTCCCGGGGTACCTGATACCTACCAGGGCACCGAAGGATGGGACCTCAACCTCGTGGACCCCGACAATCGGCGGCCCGTGGACTACGCCTGGCGGCGCGAGGCGCTGGCCGCGGTCGCCGCTCAGCGTGCCGACCCCTCCCTGCCTGCCGCCCTGCTCGAGGCCTGGCGCGACGGCCGCGTCAAGCTGTGGCTCACGACGCTCCTCCTCGAGTTTCGCAAGCGGGAGGCCGTGCTCTTCGAGTCCGGCAGCTACACGCCGGTGCGGGTGCGCGGCACCCACCGCAACGCCGTGTGCGCGTTCGTGCGTCGCCATCGCGAACGCGAGGTGCTGTGCGTCGTCCCTCGCCTGTGGCAAGGCCTCGTCGACGCGGCTGCGGCCTGGCCGCTCGGCACGGCCGCGTGGGGCGATACCGAGCTCGTGCTGGCGCCGGGCGCCACGCCGTGGACGCCGGTACTGGCGGGGCCCGAGCTCCTGCCGTCGCCCGATCCGGACGGAGCCAGTGTCCGCGTGGCATCGGTGCTGGCGGGCTTCCCAGTGGCCGTCTACTCACGCTAGCGCCCGGCTTGCCCTACCATTCGGCCTCCGCACCCGCGCTTGCCGTCATGCCACCTGCCGACGATCCGACCGATTTCCTGCCCGGCGCCGAGCACGTGGCCGATCCGCGGCCACTCAAGGACCAGGCCAGCACCACCATCGACCAGATGCGCATGGTGCTGCCGGGCATCCAGGTGCTCTTCGGCTTCCAGCTCATGGTGGTGTTCGAGCCGCGCTACCAGGCGTTGCCGCTGTCGCTGCAGGTCGCGCACTTCGTCGCGCTATGCCTCATCGTGCTCGCCATCCTCCTCATCCTCACGCCGCCAGCCTACGACCGCATCGTTGAACAGGACCGCGTATCGGAGCGCTTCGTGCGCATCGCCTCGCTCTTCATGTCGGTGGCCATGGCCGTCTTCGCAACGGCGCTCGTGCTCGACCTCTACGTCGTGGCGTGGCTCGCCACCGGTCGTCCCGCGGTGGCGTGGATGGTGAGCGCGGTGGCCGCGGTGTCCTTCACCACGATGTGGTTCGCCTTCCCGCTGTGGATGCGGGCGCGCCGGCGGCGCCGGCGCTAGCCACGAGTAACGCTCACTGCGCGGCGAAGATCGCCCGCACGGCATCCATCGTATCGGCCTCGGACGCCCGCTTGTCCGGGCGATAGCCCTTGATTCGCGCAAAGCGCAAGGCCACACCGCCGGGATAGCGCGTGCTCGCCTGCAGATCGTTGAACACGACCTCCACCACGAGCTCGGGCCGCACGTGAACGGTCCACTCGTCACGCCGGGTCTCGCGCTGCAGAAGCGCCTCCGTCTGCCACGCGAGGACGGCGTCGGTCATGCCCTTGAACGTCTTGCCGAGCATGACGAACTCGCCGGTGGCGGGATCGCGTGCGCCAAGATGCAGGTTGGACAGCCAGCCCCGGCGACGACCGTGTCCCCATTCGGCCGCCAGCACCACGAGGTCGAGCGTGTGGCTGCGCTTCACCTTGAGCCACGCCGCGCTGCGCGCGCCGGGATCGTAGGGCGCGACAAGCGACTTCACCATCACCCCCTCGTGCCCGCGGGCAACGGCATCCGCGTAGAACGTGCGCGCCGTGGCAAGCTCGCTCGTGAGGATGCGCGGGGCCAGGAGCTCACGCGGCACCACCTCCGCCAGCGCCCGGTAGCGCCGCGCGGCGGGTAGCGTCAGGAGGTCCTCCGCCTCGTGGCGCAGGCAATCGAAGAAGAACACCGACAGCGGCATCCGCTCGCGCATCGCCTCGATGTCGAGCACGCGGCCGAAGCGACTCATCGTGTCCTGGAAGGCGTGCGGCGCGCCGTCGGGCTTGAGCGCGATCGCCTCGCCGTCGAGAATCAGGACCTGCGCGGGCAAGGCGCGCACGGCCGCCACGATCTCCGGCGCCGCCGCGGTCACGTCGTTGCCCGTGCGCGAGTAGAGGCGCACCTGCGCGCCGTCCTTGTGCACCTGCACGCGCGCGCCATCGAGCTTCCACTCGATGACGGCGTCGTCGATTCGCGCGAGCGCGTCGTCGATGTCGTCGGCGGGCTGGGCGAGCATGGGCGCAAGCGGCTGGAAGAGCGCCGGCACATATCGATCGAGCGCGGCCGTGCCGTGGGCGATGACCGCCTGCGCGACGGACGTGACGCCGCCCGCCACCATGGCGGCACGACGCACCCGATCGAGCGGCAGGCCGGCCGCAGCCGCGACCGCTTCCACCATGAGGCCCTCGAGCGCGCCTTGGCGCAACTCGCCGACGATGAGGCGCGCAAGGAAGGCGGCCTCCGACGCCGTGGCCTGCGCGAAGAGCCCGCGTAGGCGATCGGTGCGCGCTGCGCCAGACCCTGCGCCGGCAAGCTCGCCGATCGCCGCGAGCGTCGCGTCCACGTTGGCGAGCGTGAGGGATGGTGCCGCCGCCGGTGCCGCGGACAGCGCGTCGCGCACCGCGGCCGGGCCGATGCCGGTGCGTGCCTGGCGTAGTCCGCCACCGAGGTACGCCGCCGCGATGTCGATGTCGGCGGGGACCAGAGCGCGCAGGTATGCCGCGAGCTCGGCAATCTTCGTACGCCGCGATCCGACCGCGGCC
>CALFEY010000425.1 GCA_937958295.1 uncultured Pseudomonadota bacterium | reverse complement strand
GTGAGGCACCGCAGCGCTTTCGCGCGCCACCGTGGCGCTGCGGTGCCTCACCGGCGCACGCTCAACGCTCAGTGAAAGTCCCGCGACCGCGTCTCCAGCGACCCCAGCATCGGGGTGAGGTCCACCAGCCGGCCCGCGATGAGGTGCACGACCTCGCCTTCCCGCTCCACGTGCCCGTACACCGCCATCAGCCGCGAGCCCAAGAGCTCGCGCCGTTGCCGCTCGGAGATCGTGCGCCACACGATCACGTTGATGGCGCCCGTCTCGTCCTCCAGCGTGACGAAGATCACCCCGCTCGCCGTGTCGGGCCGCTGCCGGCCGATCACGATGCCGGCCGTGCGGCCGATGCGGCCGTGCGGCGTGCGGGCGATTTCGGCGGCGGTCACGAGCCGCCGCGCGCGCAGCTTGCCGCGCAGGAGTGCCAGCGGATGGCGGCCGAGCGTCAGGCCGAGCGCGCGGTAATCGGCGGCGATGTCCTGCCCTTCGCTGGGGGAGGGCAGGGCCGGGGCGGCTTCGTCGAACGTGGTGCCGGCGAGGATGGGCGGCAGCTTCTCCACGCCCGCGACGTCCCACACGGCCTGATGACGGTGCCCGGCCAGCGCCGCCAGCGCGCCGGCTGCGGCGAGGGCGGTGAGGTCGCGGCGATCCAGCCGCGCCCGATGCGCGAGGTCGGCCACGTGCGCGAAGGCACGCTCGCAGCGCGCCTGCGCGAGGCGCGCCACGCTCGCCTCGCGCAGGCCCGACACCATGCGCAGGCCGAGGCGCAGCGCCGGCACGGGGCCGGGGCCTTCGAGGGTGCAATCCCATTGGCTCAGGGTGACGTCGGCATCGCGGACCTCCACGCCGTGACGGCGCGCATCGGCCACGAGCTGGGCCGGGGCGTAGAAGCCCATCGGCTGCGAGTTGAGCAGCGCGGCGCAGAAGGCGGCGGGCTCGTAGTGCTTAAGCCACGCCGAGATGTACACGAGGAGCGAGAACGAGGCCGAGTGCGACTCGGGAAAGCCGTACTCGCCGAAGCCTAGGATCTGCTGGAAGATCTGCCGCGCGAACGCCTCGGGGATGTGGTTGGCGTTCATGCCATCGATGAGACGCTGCTCGAACTTCTCGAGGCCGCCCTTGCGCCGCCACGCGGCCATCGAGCGGCGCAGGTGATCGGCCTCCCCGGGCGTGAAGCCGGCGGCCACCACGGCGAGCTGCATCACCTGCTCCTGGAAGATGGGCACCCCGAGCGTGCGCTTCAGCACGCTCTCGACAAGCGCGCTGGGATAGGTGACCTCCTCGAGCCCCTGCCGGCGCTTGAGGTACGGATGCACCATGCCGCCCTGGATGGGACCGGGCCGCACGATCGCCACCTCGATCACGAGGTCGTAGAACCGCGCGGGCTTCAGGCGCGGCAGCATCGACTGTTGCGCGCGCGACTCGATCTGGAACACGCCGATGGTGTCGGCGCGCTGGCACATGGCGTAGACGGCAGGATCCTCCTTGGGGACGTCGACCATCTCGAGCGGAGCGCCGCGCCGCGCCGTGACGCCACGAAAGTCGGACACGAGGTGCAGGGCGCGCCGGATGGCCGAGAGCATGCCGAGGGCGAGGCAGTCGACCTTGAGCAGGCCCATGGCATCGAGGTCGTCCTTGTCCCACTGGATGACCGAGCGGTCCTCCATCGAGGCATTCTCCACCGGCACCATCCGCTCGAGCAGGTCGCGCGCGATCACGAACCCGCCCACGTGCTGCGACAGATGCCGCGGAAAGCCCAGGAGCTCGCGGGTGAGCGCCACCAGGCGCGTGACGAGCGGGTTATCCGGATCGAAGCCCGCCTCGCGGATGCGCGCGGGATCGACATTGCGGCCGTCCCACCACGCGAACATGCCGCTCAAGCGATCCACCTGTGCAAGATCGAGGCCAAGCGCCTTGCCCACGTCGCGCACGGCGCTCTTGGAGCGGTAGGTGATGAGCGTGGCGGCCAGCGCGGCGCGGTCCCGGCCGTATTTCCCGTAGACGTATTGCATCACCTCCTCGCGCCGCTGGTGCTCGAAGTCGACGTCGATGTCGGGCGGCTCGTTGCGCTCGCGGCTGATGAAGCGCTCGAAGAGCACGCCGATGAGCGAGGGGTCGATGGCCGTGATGCCGAGCACGTAGCACACGACCGAGTTGGCGGCCGAGCCGCGCCCCTGGCAGAGGATGCCGCGGCGACGCGCAAAGGCCACGATGTCCTCCACGGTGAGGAAGTAGGGCTCGTAGCGCAGCTCGGCGATGAGTGCCAGCTCCTTTTCCACGAGGGCGCGCAGGTCGGGCGGAATTCCCTCCGGATAGCGCTGGGCGATGCCGATCTCCACCAGGCGGCGCAGGTGGCTCGCGGGCGTCTGCCCGGCGGGCACGAGCTCCTCCGGATATTCATAGCGCAGCTCGTCGAGCGAGAAGCGGCAGCGCGCCGCGATCTCGAGCGTGGCATCGGTCCACTGCCGGGGATAGAAGTCGGCCAGGCGCGCGCGTGAGCGCAGGTGCCGCTCGCCGTTGGGGAAGAGATCGTGCCCGCACTCGGCCAAGGCCTTGCGCAGGCGGATGGCGGTGAGTGTGTCTTGCAAGGCGCGCCGTCCCCGCACGTGCATGTGGACGTCGCCGGCAGCCACCAGGGGCAATCCTGCATCGCGCCCGAGGGCCTCGAGCGCGGCACGGCGTGCCCGGTCGCCCGCCCGCGCGAAGAGCTCCGCGCCGAGCCAGGCGCGATCGGCGAACACGTCGCGCACCCAGCGGGCTTGCGCCGCGTCGCTGCGCGGCCCCGGCAGCCACAAGGCGAGGCACTGCGAGGCGAGCGCGGCAACGTCGGCGCGTTCCACACGATAGCTGCCTTTCTTCGCACTGCGCCGCCCGCGCGTGATGAGCTGTGCGAGGTCTCCGTACGTGCGCCGATCCGGGGCGTAGAGGACAAGCCTGGTCCCGTCGACGAGCGTGAGCTCGCTGCCGATCACGAGCGGCAGTTGCGCTTCCTTGGCGGCGAGATGGGCTCGGACCGCCCCGGCCACGGAGCATTCGTCGGTGACGGCGAGAGCGGCATAGCCCAAGGCCTTGGCCCGCTCCACGAGCTCCTCCGGTCGGGACGCCCCCCGTAGGAACGAGAAGTTCGTGAGGCAGTGCAGCTCCGCGTACGGGGGGAGGAGGTCGGTGGCCATGAGGGCTGCCAATATACCGTATGAATATGCGGTAATAGCCGCGGGGGCGCAACTTGGGCAAGACGCGGGGCGAGGGCACGCTCGGGCGTCTTCGTGGCCTTTCGCGTCCGCGCTGCCCATGGCCGCTAGAATTGCGTCTTTTCGTTCGTCGAACACAGGAGTCGCCGTGGGTGTGGGTTCGCTGTCGATGAGGTTTGCCGCGTGCGCGGGCGTTGCCTGCGCGTTGTTGTCGTCCCCCGCCGTCCTCGCTCAGGGCAAGGACGAGCTGTGGGATGTCACCATGAAGATGGAGATGGCCGGTCTGCCCATGTCCATGCCGGCGCGCACGCAC
>CALFEY010000424.1 GCA_937958295.1 uncultured Pseudomonadota bacterium | reverse complement strand
CCACATACGTGCGCGCCACGCCGAAGGCACGGAACACCTCGAGCTTCTGGGCGAGGCGCGTGAGGCGCGGCGGCGCGCCGGCGCGGGCGAAGAACTCGCGCGGATGGGGATCGAAGGTCAGGACGGCGGGCGTCAGGCGCAGGTCGTCCGCAGCTTCGCAAAGCCGCAGCAGCATGGCCTGGTGTCCGCGATGCACGCCGTCGAAGTTGCCGATCGTGAGGGCGATCGGGCCGTCGGCGCGGGCGGGAAGTCCGCGATAAAGCCGCACGTGAGAAAGGCGCTCCGGTGCCCGCGCGAGGGAATGATCCTCGCCAGTTTCGAAGGCCTTAGCCAAAGTATTGAATTATATCGCATTTAGGGCCGACGAGCGTCAGAACAAGGAGCCTTGCGTGCCGGCGGGCTCGAAGGCCCACTCGCGCCAGCCGCCGCGGACCAGCGGGTAGTACAGCGCGAGGCGGATCGGCCGCGGGTCGAGGCCGCGCACGATCCGCGCATAGCGGGCGAGCTGCGGGGCGTAGCGCTCCTGCTCACGATCAAGGAAAGCCTCGGGGGCGGCGCCTTCGTGGCGTCCGGTCTTGAAGTCCACGATCCAGCGCACGCCGTCGGCCACGAACGTGCGGTCGAGCGTCACGTGCACGACAGCTCCGGCATCCACGCCGGCCAGCGCCCATTCGCTGCGCGCGTCCTCGTGCGCAGCGAACAGCCAGCGCCCACGCTCGTCGGCGGTCACGGCCGCGAGCGCCGCCAGGACATCGGCGGTGGCCTGCTCAAGGGCACTGCCCGCGATGCCTTCGCCGGCCAGCTCGGCGCGAATGCGCGCGGCCGGTGCCGTAGCAGCGGACGCGGCGTCGGCTTGCCCGGCAGCCTGCCGCGCAAGATGGCGATGTACCACCGTGCCCACGATCGCGGCCTCGGCGCGCGCCCACTCGAATGCCGGCGCCGCCACGCGCGCGGCGTCGCGGGCGAGGCCGGGAATCGAGGAAGGCAGCGGCGGCAGCGCGAAGTCCGCCGCCAGCCGGGTCAGGGGCGGCACGGGCACCTCGTCCGTGAAAGGCTCGTTGGCGGCCATGGCGGGCGGCGGCACCGCGTCACCCAGCACCTTCCACAACTTACCGAGCGCGGTGGCGCTGCGCGGCTTCTGCCACGCCGCGGCGCCGGTGCCGGCATCGGGGCTCACCCGCGCGGTGGCGACGAGGTGGAGCCGGCGGCGGGCGCGAGTGACCCCCACGTAAAGCATGCGGCCGAGCTCGTGCTCGGCCTCCGCCCGCTGCAGCGACTTCAGGTATTCGTAGACGCTGCCATCGTCGCCGGTGCGGCCGATCGAAGCGAGCAGCAGGCCGCGCGGACGGGTGCGCCATTGCAGCAGCTCCCGATCGTCCGCCGGCGTGGACCGCGACAGCCCGGGGATGATCACCGTGTCGAACTCGAGCCCCTTGGCCTTGAAGAGCGTCATGATCTTGACCGGCGTGATCGCCTCTTCCGCCGACGTGACGAAGCGCAGCGCGAGCTCGTCGCACACGGCCTGCCAGTCGTCGATGTCGCCGCCCGACGCATGCGCGCGCAGCAGGGCGAAGAAATCCTCGACGGCGCTGAAATCCACCGCCTCCTCGATCGTGGCCGGACCGCCCAGTGCGAGCCACGCGCCGCGCACGCGGTCGGCCAGCGCCGCCTGCCCGTGCTCCGCGAACGCCGGGCCAAGGATGCCCGCGAGGCGGGTGATGCGCTGCCGGCCCTCCTCGCCGAGGCCTTCGCACTCGCCCACCGTGGCGAAGAGCTGCGGCAGTCCTTCGCGCAGGTGCGGGGCCACGGCGAGGAGATCCGCGAGGACGAGCCCGCACCACGGCGCGCGCAATACCGACAGCGCGGCCAGGCGGTCCGCCGGCTGGATGAGCGCATGCGTCAGGGCGGCGACGTCGAGCACCGCCTGCCGCGCGCCCAGGGCATCGAGCTCGACGGCGGCGAACGCGATCCCGGCATCGCGCAGCGCGGGCAGGATCGCATCGAGATCGCCGCGGGCTCGCACCAGGATGGCGACGTCGGGCTTGGACGCGGCCAGGGCGGCGCGCACGTGCGCAACGACGCGCGCGGCCTCCTCCTGCCGCGTGGCCACGACATCGAGCGTGGGCGCGCCTTCGGATCCTTCCGGATGCGTGGCAGCCGCCGCGGCGAACGCCACCGCGCCGCGCCACGGATCGTTGCGCGCGCCGAGGATCGCGGGGAACACGCGATTGGTCCACGCCACGAGCGTCGCCTGCGAACGGAAGTTGCGTGTGAGATCGATGAACTCCACCGGCACGTGACCGACGCGCCCCTGTGCGATCGCCGCCAGGAAGAGGCGCACCTCCGCATCACGGAAGCGGTAGATCGATTGCATCGGATCGCCCACGGCGAAGAGCGTGCGGCCGTCGCCGGGCTGCCACCCCGACGTGAGGAGCCCGATGAGGCTGAACTGCGCATCGGACGTATCCTGAAACTCGTCCACGAGCAGGTGCTCGATCGACAGGTCGAGCCGCAGCAGCAGCTCGCTCGGCGAATCTGCCGTGCCCAGCGCATGGGTAGCCGCGGCGTTCAGCTCGGCGAAGTCCACCGCGCCGCGCCGCGCGAAGGTGAGCCGCAGGTGCGCCGCGGCCAGGGGCAGCACGTGCAACAGCGCGGCCACGGTGCTCCAGTCGCGATCGCTGAAGCCGGGATCGGGCAGCGCGCGCACGAGGTGGAGCGACATGAGGAGGTCGCCGCGGCCGGCAAGCTCGCCGAGCAATCCCTCCACCTCCTCCTTGTGCCGGCGACCAGCAGCGCCGGGACGCACGCCCGAGCGCGCGGTCATCGTCGTGCGAGCCTTCGCCTTGTCCTTCAGCAGCACCCACTCGGCCACGCCACGCCACGCGGGAAGATCGGCGTGATGCGCGCGCGGCAGTCCGCCGTGCTCGAGGCAACGCTCGAGAGCGGTGGCCAAGGCAACATCGCCGGCGTCAGCGCGCAGGACCTCGGCGGCACGACCCGCGCAGCGAGCGAGCGAGTCGAGGAGTTGCGCCTCGAAGCCGGCACGTGCGGACTCGAGCTCGGCATCGATCTCGCTGCGGAGCACGCCTTCCACATGCGCACGCAGCGCCGCTTCCTCCCGGCCCACGACGTGCGCGAGCCACTGCTCGCGCTTGGCGAGCATCCCCGCGAGAAGTCCCACCACGAGCTGTGCGTTGTTGTCGAGGTTGGCGAGGAGGCGCCGCCACGCGGGGTCGTTCGGATCGGCATCGGCGAGGGTCTCGCGGGCCGCTTCGGCATACAACGCATCGGCGCGCTCCACGATGCGCGGCGCCGCGCCCAGGCTGCTCGTTACCGGGGCCTGGCGCGAGAGCATCCCGCACAGCGCGTCGATGGTGAATACGGCGAGTTGCGCCGGGTGCGCGAGCAACGACCAGCCCCGCCGATCCCCCTGCGCGAGCACCGCCGCCGCGAGCTCGCGGGTGACGCGCTCGTGCGCGCTCGTTACGGGGACGTTGTCGCGGGCGGCCTTGAGCGCGTCCACCACACGCTCGCGCATCTCGCTCGCCGCCTTGCGCGTGAACGTCATCGCCACCACGCGCTGCGGAGCGTCCACGCGCGCGAGCAGCGCGAGATAGCGCTGGATCAGCAGCTCCGTCTTCCCCGAGCCGGCCGGTGCCTGGACGAGGAACGACCGCGCGGTATCAAGCGCCCGCGCGCGATGGGCCGCGTCGCGCGCAAGGCGCGCCTCGTGCTCAGCGCTCGTCATCGCCACCCTCGGCGTCGGCGGTGGCCCGCCAGCCCACGGCCTGGATACGGCACAGCGACTGCCGTGCGCAGATGCGGCATGGCGCATTGCCTGGACCGCGCGGCGTGACCGTGGCCACCCCCTGACGCAGCTCGCCCGCCAGTGCAGGCAGGCGCTGCGCGAAGAAGCGCTCGATACCCTCCCAGCCGCCCGTGTCGCGCTGCTTCGCGGCATCGGTGAGCGCCGGCCACTGCGCGATGTCAGCCGCAAATCCTATCGCGGCGATGTCGCCGGCCTTCAGGCGGCCGTAGGCCAGCGCGCGGACCGGCACCGGCGGCGTCTCCTGCTGCAGGGCGAGGAGGTACACGCCAAGCTGCGGCGAGCGCGGTCGCCACGCGAACCAGGACTTGGTCGAGTCAACGAGGCCCGTCTTGTAATCGATGATCGCGGCCCCGCCGCCGGCAAGGGCATCCACGCGATCGAGCGTCACGCGGAATACGAGCCCCGCGAGCTCGACCGTGCCCTTGGCCTCGATGCGCTCGACCACGAAGCCTTCGCGCGGGCGCTCGATGTCGTCGAGCCATGCCGCCGCGATGCCTGGCAGGCGCTCACGCTCCGCGGCCGCGATGACCGGCGGCAACGCCTGCCAGCGGCTTTCGGGGAGGACGGCGCGCGCTTCCTCGGCGCTGGCGGCAATGCGCTCCGCGAGCACCGCCTCATCCATGGCCACGAAGGCGTCGTGCGTGCGTACGTCGCGCCAGAAGGCGGCCATGAGCGCGTGGGCGAGCTGGCCGCGCTCGAGGGGGCTCAAGCCCTCGGCGGACCGGGGCCACGCCTCCGCGCGCAGCCGGTAGCGCGCGGTGGCCATGAACGGACAGTCGCTCTGCGCCGCGATGGCGCCGGTGCCGCCTGGCGCGGGCCCGGGCGCGAGCGCCGGGGCCGCGTCGTCGTGAAGCGTCTGCATGCGGCGGCCGGCGGCGATGCGCGCCGCGGTGTCGAGGGGGTCCGGACGCGTGAGCGCGGGCCAGGCCCCCTCGAGCAAGGACGTGGGCCGTGCGCTGGAGTCCGCGATCACTGCCGGCGCGCTCACCACCACCTCGGGAGCACAGCGGGCGAGGCGCTCGGTCACCCTGATGGCAAAGGCGAGCTCGCGCGAGGCACTCGCCCGCGGCACCTGGCGCTCGCGCTGCCAGCCGAGCGGCAGCAGCGGATTGGGCGACGGGGCCGGCGGCCACGCCTGGCCCGACAGGCCCGTCACCCACAGCGCGTCGAAGTCCACCGACGCGGCCTCAAGCAGTCCCATGATGGTCACCGCCGCTCCGCCTCCACGCGGCTGGAACACCGTGGCGTGCGCATGGTCGCGCAGCAGGTCGAGGGCCACCGGCGGGGCCAGGCGAACGTTGAGGCCTTCGAGGCGCAGGAAATCCTCCAGCAACCGGGCGAAGGCTTCCTGCGCCTCGAACTGCGGCCCGGTGGGGGTGGCCTCGCCGGGCCATCCGCAGCGCGACAGAAAGGCTCGCCACTGCCCAACCCACTCGCGCGGGCGTTGCGTGCGGGTGAGCGTCACGCTCGCGAAGGCGTCGCGTAAGCGCGTACCCGCGGCCGGGTCTACGCTGCCCAGCGCCGCCACCGCCTCCGCGGCGCTCACCCATGAGCGGCTGTCCTCGATCCACACGCGCTCGCGCCCGGCCCGAGCCGTCCAGCGAGCGGGGCCATGAGGCGAGCGGAACAGGCGTGCCGCGGCCGCGCGGTCGAGGCGGCCGTGCGCGAGCCCGAGCCACGCCAGCGCCGCCGCCACCACGGGCGCTTCCGCGAGCGGCTCCCCGAGCGAGAGGTCGTAGGGGCGCGGCGCCCCCGCGTTGCCGGGCAGTTGCAGCGCGGGGCACAGCACGTCGTCGGCCAGCGCGCGCACGTCCTCCCGCTGGGCAGCGAGCCCGTTCACTGCGATGCCTATGCGCGTCCCGGGGGTCTGCAAGGCGCGTTCCCGGGCCCACTGCAACGCCTGCAGGATCTCCTCGCGCGACGTGGCCGCCACCACGCGCTCGACCCGGCCCCGTGCCGCCGGATCGCCCAGCTCAGTCACGCGCATGCCGGCGTCGCGCAGGGCGGCGAGGAGCCGCTCCTGCTGGGGCGAGAGCTCGAGGAAGCCCGCGAGCAGCACCGCCTCCTCGCTCCAGCCTGGCATGCCCGTCGCCACCGGCACCAGCGCATCGGCCAGGACGGCGGCGTCGACCACGTCGCGCTGCTCGAGCTCGCGCTGGTAGCGCTCGGCCCAGCGCGCGAAGGCCTCCGCATCGGAGCCGGACGGTGCCGCCGCCGTGGCGCGCCACGCGCGCCAGCTCGGCCCGCCCGCGCCGTAGCCGTGGACGAGCGCCCACGCGCGCCCCGCCAGCTCGGCCACGCCCTGTCGGTCGGTCAGGCCCGCCGCCAGCGCGGGATCCTCCCCGACGATGCGCTCCCACAGGAAGCGGCTTTCGAGCGGTGCGAGGAGACGCGCGGTGACCGTTCCCGCATCGATCGCCTCGCGCCAGAGCAACGCGAGCCACGTGACCCAAGGGACCACCCGGGCGGCCGGCCAGGAGGACTTGCCGGTGCGCAGCATCGCTGCATCGTGTCGCGCCGACAGCGTGCGGGCGAGGCGATTGTTCGGCGTGACGACCTGCGTGCCGGCCGCGAGCGCGCGCAGGGGATCGACGATTGCCATGGAGACGGTGAGGCGACGGAAGCGGACGAACCACGCCAGGCCGCGGCGCGCGCGAGCCGTGGCGCCCTGACGGCGGACGCCGACTGTAGCAGGTTTGGCGAGACCGTCCCCCAGCCGGCGCAAGGCCGCGCCGGAGGTTGCTCACGGACGGGTCAGTCGCCGCGTCCGGTGGAGCGCAGGGCGCCGAAGGACGAGGCCGCCGCCGGCGACGCGTTGGCGTTGCCGTTGAACGGCGACACCGACGCCGTGGTGGACGGGCGCGTGCCGAAGGGATTCGCGCCGGCCGCCGGCATGAGCGGGCCCGTGGCCGTGAAGTCCACCGGCCGCGACTCGCTGCGCCGGGCCATCGCCGCCTTCCATTCGCCGCACCAGTCGTCGTCGCGCACGTGCGGCCACACGCCTTCGATCATGAACGACTTCTGGTTCACCGGATGCAGGTGGGGTGCCGACCGGCGGCACTGTCCCCAGGCGATACCACGGGTGTCGGTCTGCTGGGCATTCTGGCGGTCGTAGTAGTGGCAGGCGACGCACTTGTCCAAAGGGCAATCTCCGACGTCAGTGAACGGCGTAGGGCATCCAGTCGGCGTTGGGGCCGACTTCGGGACGGGGTCGACGCACGGCCGCGCGCGCGACCCCGCGAGGGTAATGCGCCGGGGCGGACCGCTCGCCCGCCGGGGCGCTCGCGAAGCGATGCAGGAACGGCCGGCGCACGAGCGCGCGACGTTCGCCGCCCCCCCCGGGAGCGCGCTCACCGAGGTGCTGTTGCACCCGGTAGCGCGAGGAAAATACGGCCGCCGACCGCATCGCTGTTTGCAGTTAAGGAAAAAGGACTTCCCCGGCGGCCGTATGCATCGCCGGCCGGCTCATGCCGCCATCGTTGCGACGGTGCTGCGGAGCGCGGCGGGCACATCCTGCACGAGACGGGTCCCGATGACGGGCTGCGCATCGAGTGTGGACTTGAGCTCGGCGTCGGCGCAGGCGGCATCGCGGGCAAGCTCCGCGTCGTAGCGCTTGCGCTGCTCCGGCGAGGACAGCACCTCGTAGGCCGCGTGGATCTTGCGCACGAGCCCCGACAGGTCTTGCCCGCTGTCGGTGCCGCCGTAGTCGAAGCGTTCCAGCACCGCGGCATATGCCGCCTCGATGCGCGCGGTGCTGGCACCGGGCGCCAAGTCGAGATAATCGTAGTGCGTGTAGGTCACGGCCGTCTCCTGTGCGATGGGCGTGAGCCGCAAGGCTCGATGACCCTTCAACAGCAGCAAGCGTGCCAAGCGCCGGTCGCGTGCGCGATCAGCCGATGGACGTAAGACGTCGGCAGTTTGTAACCGACAACCTCGCCGCAACTAGATCATGGCCAGCGGGGTCGCGCGCGCAGGGGGCGGAAACGCGGCATCGAGAGCGGCGAGCAGCGCGCCGTCGAGGCGAAAGTTCGTGGCATCGCGGCATTCACGCAGGCGCGCGATGGACGACGATTTCGGGATCGCCATGACATTGTCCTGGGCGAGCAACCACGCGAGCGCAAGCTGCGCGGGCGTGGCATCGACGCTCGCGGCAAGAGTTGCCAATTTTCGGCTGCGCAGCAGCGCTCCCTGGTGCAGCGGGGAGTACGCCATGAGCGGCACGCCATGCCGTTGGCATAGAGGGCGCAGGGCGTACTCGATGCCACGCTCACCGAGGTTGTAGAGCACCTGGTTCGTTGCACATCGCTTGCCCTCGGGCAACGCGAAGAGCTCCTGCATGTCGGCCGTGTCGAAGTTCGACACGCCCCAGTGCACGATCTTGCCGGCGGCACGCAGGCGCTCGAATCCGGCAACGGTCTCCGCCAGCGGATGGCGCCCGCGCCAATGCAGCAGATACATATCGAGGCGATCGGTGCGCAGCCGCGCGAGACTGCGCTCGCACGCCGCCACCACGCCCTTGGCACTCGCATTGTGCGGATAGACCTTGCTCACGAGGAACACGCGGTCGCGCTGCGGTCCGATCGCTTCCGCCACCACTTCCTCGGCGCCACCCTCGCCATACATCTCGGCCGTATCGATAAGCGTGAGCCCGAGCTCGATGCCGGCGCGCACTGCCGCAACCTCGGCCGCGCGCACCGCCTTGTGCTCGCCCATCCGCCACGTGCCGAGGCCGAGCGCAGGCACGCGCGTGCCGTCGGGAAGCGTGACCTGCGAAAGGGAATGCGGGGGATTCGCCATGGAATACTCGCGAGGCCGTGTCCGGCGGGCCTTTAGTAGAATCGATCCAATCTTCTCATGCCGCCCGAACCCCTTCCCACCGGCCGCCGCAACGTCCTGGGCGCCTGTCCGCACGACTGCCCGGACACGTGCGCATTCGTCACGACCGTGGAGAACGGTCG
Organism: uncultured Pseudomonadota bacterium; assembly: GCA_937958295.1. Classification (GTDB taxonomy): domain Bacteria; phylum Pseudomonadota; class Gammaproteobacteria; order Burkholderiales; family Casimicrobiaceae; genus VBCG01. Next base: position 882 of record CALFEY010000424.1, on the reverse strand, counting down.
CGCGATCGCCATCCGCGGCAACCCCGACCACCCGCCCACGGGCGGCGTGCTCTGCACGAAGGTCGCGCGTTACCTCGAGCGCACCTATTCCGACCAGCGCGTGCTGCATCCGATGCGCCGCGTGGGCGCCAAGGGCGAGGGCCGCTTCGAGCGCATCACCTGGGACGACGCCCTCGACATCGTGGCCGAGCGCTTCACCGCCATCGCCGGCAGCGCCGACGGACCGCAGGCGATCCTGCCCTACAGCTACGCCGGCACGATGGGGCTGCTGCAGTACGCCTCGATGGACCGTCGCTTCTTCCACAAGCTCGGCGCCTCCCTCCTCGACCGCACGATCTGCGCGTCGGCGGGCAAGGCAGGATGGGCCGCAGTCGTGGGTGCGTCGATCGGCATGGACGTCGAGCAGTTCCGCCATAGCAAGCTGATCATCATCTGGGGGAGCAACCCGGTCGCGTCCAACCTCCACTTCTGGACGCAGGCGCAGGAGGCAAAGCGGCGCGGCGCGCGGCTGGTGGTCATCGATCCGTATCGCAGCGCCACGGCCGAGAAGTGCCACCAGCACATCGCGCCGATGCCCGGCACCGATGGCGCCCTCGCGCTCGGCCTCATGCACGTGCTCGTTGCCGAAGGTCTCGTCGATCGCGAATACATCGAGGCGCACACCGTAGGCTTTGTCGCGCTCGCCGCGCGCGCCCGCGCGTGGACGCCCGAGCGTACCGCCGCCACCTGCGGCATCACGCGCGACGAGGTGGTGAACCTCGCCCGCGAGTACGGCACCACGCGGCCCGCGGCCATTCGCGTGAACTACGGCATGCAACGCGTGGCCGGTGGCGGCAATGCAGTGCGTGCCATCGCGTGCCTGCCCGCGCTGGTCGGCGCGTG
>CALFEY010000423.1 GCA_937958295.1 uncultured Pseudomonadota bacterium | reverse complement strand
GAGGGGGAAGCGGGCACCGCCGGGGGGCCGAAGAGGGCTAGACGCGCTCCAGGATGCAACAGCCCCGGATGCGGTCCAAAAGGTAGATGAGCCCAGTGTCCGGGTCGATCGTCACGTCGTTGCTTTGCACCCGGCCCTTGGCGCGCTCGTCCGTCACGTCCGGCATGAAGTGCGCGACTTCCTTGATCGAGTGCGGGTTGGACATGTCGAGGATGCGCAGGCCGTAGGCGAACCACGCCACCGGGATGTCGGTGCCCGTGATCACTTCGGAGGGTTGGTGCACGCCCGTCATCTCCGGCTGGACGCTGCCGTCGATGCCCTCGACCTGGTAGCTCGAAAATGGGATCGGCTGGCGCTCGTCCGTAATGTCATAGACCCACAGGAATGCGGGGTAGAAATCGCGCATGCGGCCGGCATCTTCGCTGGCGAGCAGCATGATCTTGCGCTTCTGCAGCTCGTACGGCAGCGCGAGGCATGTGTGCGTGGGCCACGGGAAGGCGGGCGCGGTGTTGAAGTGCGAGATGAACTTGGGCTTGGTCATGTCCTCGATGTCGAGGATCACGAAGCCGCCGTGCCAGTAGCTCACGTAGAGGCGATTGCCGAGGCGCATCGGGTGGTGGCAGCGGAAGTCGTTCTTCTCCCACGTGGGTTTCTCGCCGCCCGCGATCCATTGACCGGGCATCCACCAGCGGCCCACTTCCTTCGGGTGCGCTGGGTCGGCCAGGTCGACGATCATCACGATGTTGCCGATGTAGCCTTCCGCGGTGGGCGAGATGTACGCGTAGCGGCCGTCGAAGTCGAACCGGTGCACGCCTTGCCCCTCGGTCTCCCAGCGGGAGATGAGCCTCGGGCCGTCGCGCTTGCTGATGTCGTAGATGCCGAGGCCGCCCTTGAACTCGGCCGGGGGCCCGCTATCGAACTGGTTCACCTCGTGGTTGGTGACCATGATGTCGCCGGACACGCGCACCTTGTGCGAGTGCGTGCCCTTGGGCATCTCGAGCAGCGACAGCGTCTTGGGTTTCGACGGCTCGCGCACGTCGACGACGAGCGTCCCGTGCGGCGCGCGCATCACGCCGATGTATGCGTAGCCGTTGCGCGCCACCACCTGCCCGCCGCCCGGGCAGTCGATGTAGCCGACGAGACGAACGCCTTTGCCTTGTGCCATGTTGGTCAATCCACCTTTGCGCCAGAGACCTTGACGACGTTTGCGAGCGTCGCGATGTCGTCGTTGAGGAATTTCGTGTAGTCGGCCCGCGTCGTGACGAGCGGCTGCGCGCCCTGCTTGCGCCAGAACTCCATGCTCTCGGGCGTGGAGAGCACCTTGTTGATCGCGTCGTGCAGCTTGTCGACGATGGCAGCGGGCGTGCCCTTGGGGGCGACGAGCCCGACGAAGATCGTGCTCTGGAAGCCGGCAATCGTCTCGCCCACGGTGGGCACGTCGGCCAGCACGGTCGAGCGCTTGGTGCCGGTGGTGGCGAGCACCTTCACCTTGCCACCGCGGATGAGCTCGAGGCCCGCCGGCAGCGCGTCGAACATGATGTCGACATGGCCGCCCACGAGGTCGCCGCGCGCGGTGGAGGCGTTCTTGTAGGGCACGTGCGTGATTTGCAGTCCGCCGCCCGTGGCCTTGAAGAGCTCCCCGGCGAGGTGATACGCCGAGCCGTTGCCGGAGGAAGCATAGTTGAGCTTGCCAGGATTGGCCTTGGCGTAGGCGATGAGTTCGGCCACGGTCTTCACGGGCAGGTCGTTCTTCACCATCAGCACGGCTTCGGTGAAGTTGAGCGAGGCCACCGGCTCGAAGTCCTTCATGAGCTCATAGCCGCGCTTGGGCACCAGCGATTCGTTGGCGGTATGGCTGCTGCTGATCTGCATCAGCGTGTAGCCGTCGGCGGGCGCGCGCACGGCCGCCTGGGCGGCGAGCACGCCGTTGGCCCCCGGCTTGTTCTCCACCACGAAGGCCTGACCCATCACCTTCTGTAGGCCTTCGGCGAGAAAGCGCGCGGTGAGATCGCCCGGGCCGCCCGGCGAGAACGGCACGATGATCGTCACCGGACGCGTGGGATAGTCCTGCGCACCGGCGGCGAACGGAACGGCAGCGAGCGCGGTGAAGGCGAGCGCGGCGAATGTGTGGCGAAACTTGGTCATGATTCCTCCGGTTTTATGATTGCCGCATCTGCGGCCGCCCCGGGATCTTCGTGCGGATCCGGTAGAGCGTGGTGGAAGCGGTGATGAAGAGACTCTTGTAGTCGTCCTCTCCCCACGCGAAATTGGCCGTGTGCTCGGGCATGCGGATCACGCCGAGGCTCGTGGCATCGGGCGCGAACACGTGCACGCCGCCGGGGCCGCACGAAAACACATTGCCCGCGGTGTCCATCTTCATGCCGTCGGGGCCACCGCCGCCTTCGCCCACCGTCTGTGCCCATACTTCGCCACCCTTGACGGTGCCGTCGGGCTGCACGTCGAAGCGGCGGATGTGCTGCCGGTCCGTATCGTTCACGAAGAGGAAGCGCTCGTCGGCGGAGAAGCACAGGCCGTTTGGCTGGCCGAAGTCACCGGCAAGGAGCGTAAGCGCGCTGCCGTCCGGACGCACGGAGTACACGCCGCGAAAGTCGAGGTGCGGGTCGCGCGGCACGCCGTAGTGCTCCACGCGGCCGTAGATCGGATCGGTGAAGTAGATCGTGCCGTTGCTGTGCACCACCACGTCGTTCGGGCTGTTGAGCTCCTTGCCTTGGTAGTGGCTGGCGAGCGTGGTGAGGCTGCCGTCGGCCTCCGTGCGGGTGAGCGTGGACGTGGCGTGCTGGCACGAGATGAGCCGTCCTTGCGGGTCCCACGCATTGCCATTGGTCTTGTTCGACGGCTTGCGGAACGTCGTGACGCCGCCTTCCTTCGTCCACTTGCGCATGTGGTCGCCCGGCATGTCGCTGAACAGCAGGTAGTGGCCGTGCGGATGCCACAGCGGGCCTTCCGTGAAGATGAAGCCGGTGGCGACCGTCTCCAGGGCGGCGTCGGGCGCCACCACCTCGCGCATGCGCGGGTCGCGGATCTCGATGGTCATGGCCGCCCCGCTACTTCTGCGCCTTGATGCGCGTGACGCTCTTGTCGCCCACGAACCAGTCGTCGGTGGTGACGTCGTTGAACACGACCCACACGACGTCCTGGGGAATCTGCGCGACCTCACTGATGGCCGCGCTCACGCGCTTGGCGATCTCGTCCTTGCGCTCCTGCGAATGCCCGGCGAGGATGGTGATGTTGACGAACGGCATGGCATTTCCTCCTTCGTGGGTCTTGCTCTGGACAGATCAGGCGCCGCCGGCGACGTTCACGAGCGTTCCGGTCACGAACGACGCGCGGTCGGACAGCAGCCACAGCACCGCATCGGCGACCTCTTCGGGACGGCCGATGCGCTTCATGGGAACCGACTGCAGCGCGCGCTGCAGCCGCTCGGGACGGTCGCCTTCCTTGTGCACGTCGGTGTCGACGTAGCCCGGCGCGACCGCGTTCACGCGGATGCCGTCCTGGGCCACCTCGCGCGCCAGGCCCTGGGTGAAGGCATTGACGGCGCCCTTGCTCGCGCCGTAGGCCACGCGCATGTCGCTGCCGCCGCGCAGGCCGGCCATCGACGAGATGTTGACGATCGCGCCGCCATTGCTGCCATGCCTGGTCGACATGCGGCGCACGGCCTCGCGGGCGCACAGGAAGTAGCCCGTGATGTTGGTGGCCCACAAGTCGGCGAGTGTCGCGGCGTCCGTTTCGGCCACGCGGTGCTCGCGGCCGATCACGCCCGCATTGTTGACGAGCGCAGTCACGGGTCCGAACCGCGCGTCCACCTGCGCGAACAGCGCCTGCACGTCAGCGTCCACGCCAACGTCGGCGCGCACGGCCATCACTTCGCCGGGTTGGGTCGCCAGGCGATCGGCGAGCCCCTGCGCGCGCGCCTCGTTGCTCAAGTAGGTGAAGCACACGTTGCTGCCGTCGGCGGCAAGGGCCGCGACGATCGCGGCGCCGATGCCGCCGCTCCCGCCCGTCACCACGGCGACGCCCGCACTCATTAGTAGGTGGCGCGGCCGCCGGAGATGTCGAACACTCCGCCGGTGGTGAAGCTGCATTCCTCGGAGGCGAGCCACGCGACCATCGCCGCGAGCTCTTCCACCAGCAGGAACCGGTTCATCGGGATCTTGGACAGCATGTAGTCGATATGCTGCTGCGTGATCTGGTCGAAGATCGCGGTCTTGGCGGCCGCGGGCGTCACGCAGTTGACGCGCACGTGCGTCTTGGCAAGCTCCTTGCCGAGCGACTTCGTGAGCGCGATCACCCCGGCCTTGGACGCGGAGTACGCCACCGCATTGGGGTTGCCTTCCTTGCCGGCGATGGAGGCGATGTTCACCACGCGGCCGTAGCCCGCCTTGATCATGTGCGGCACCACTGCGCGACAGCACAGGAACTGGCTCGTGAGGTTGATGCGCAGCACGCGCTCCCACTCCTCGATCGGATATTCCACGGTGGCGTGGTTGGCGCCGCCCACGCCCGCGTTGTTCACGAGCACGTCGATCTTGCCAAGCTTGGCCAGCGCGGCCTGGGTGGCGCGCTCCACGTCCTCCGGCCGCGACACGTCCACGCGCGTATCGCCGTCCAAGTCCCAGATCTCGACCGTGGCGCCCGACTCGCGCAGGCGCTGCGCGATGGCCGCGCCGAAGCCCTGCATGCCGCCCGTGATCACGGCGGTTCGGCCCTTGAAGTCGTAGGTGTTCATGGTGTGCCCGGGAACAGTGGGCCGCCATGGTGCGCTGCCATGCGACTTAAGGCAATTTGAATGATTTATAATCGAATTATGTTTTACTTAACTCGCCGACTGGGCAGCGTTTCCGCACTGCAACATTTCTCGCCATGCTGAAGATGCAGCAGCTGCGGCAGTTCGCCATCGCAGCGAAGACCGGCAGCTTCAAGGATGCCGCCATCGCCACCTTCCGCTCGCAGGCGGCGGTGTCCATCGCCATGCGCGAGCTCGAGCGGACCATCGGCGGAGAGCTCGTGGAGCGCGATCAGCGTGGAAAGTTCACCCCGCTCGCGGATTCCGTCCTGCCATTGTTCCATGAGCTCCTCACGCTCCACGACCTCGTGCTGGCTCGCGCGCGCCAGCTGGCGGAAGGCCAGCACGGCTCGCTCACGATCGCGGTGGCGCCGTTCCTCGCCGAGCGCTGGTTGCCCGACCTCATCGCGGAGTTCGCCGCTGAGCATCCTGGCATCCGTATCCGCACGGTCGAGGAGAGCTCGAGCCGCATCCAGGCGCTCGTGGCCGACGGCGTCGTGGACATCGGCGTGGCCGGACTCCTGCAACGCGATGCCAAGCTCACCGTGCGCACCATTGCGAGCGACTCTTACGGGGTGCTCTGCAGCCGTCACCATCCGCTCGCCCGCAAGCGGAGCACGCCGTGGAGCTCGCTGCGCGGGGAGCGGATCATCGGCAGCGACGCGTCCGAGGCCCTCATCGAGGCCGGGCGATCGCCGCCCCTGCCGGCGCCCGAGCTCGTGATCACCAGCCGCGCACCGCTGCTCGCCTGCGTGCGCAAGAACCTGGGCGTGGCCATCATGCCCATGCTTACGCGCCCCGGCCCCATGGACGGCTTTGCCTTCGTGCCGCTCACGCGACCGAACCTCTCGCGCACGGTGGCGATCCTCACCCGCAGCTCCGAGTCGTTGTTGCCCGCTGGCCAGCGTCTGGTGGCGGCGCTGGCGGAGTCGCTGCGGCTGTTCGCGCAGGGGCGCGGTGCCCAGCCGGGCCGCAAGCGCGTGCGCGACGCCGCTGGCGAAGCCCCTGCGCTGGCGGAGCGCGCCTAGGACGGCGCACGGGATACATGGCAAGCGAGGGCGGCAACGGCGCGCCGGAGCGCGCGAACACGATGTCCGGCGCCTCGCGGTTACGGGTTGTCAAGCATGCTGTAATCGTCTCGTGAGCATCGCGGCCGACCTTCCCGTTCCGCCCGGCGCACGCTGCGCGGCGCGCGTAGTGCTGGTGAGCGCCGACGCGCGTGTGCTCCTGTTGCACGCGCGCGACGCCCACTCGGGCCGCACCTGGTGGATCACCCCGGGGGGCGGCGTGGATCCGGGAGAGACGTTCGAGGCAGCCGCGGCGCGCGAGCTCTTCGAGGAGACCGGGTGGCGCGCCGAGATCGGCCCCTGCCGGTGGACGCGCTACCATCGCGGCATGTTCCAGGGCCGGCCCTTCGAGCAGTACGAGCGCTTCTTCGTCGCGCGCGTGGCCGGCGGCGAGCCTCGCCCGCTGCAGCCGGATGCATACGTGACGGGTCATCGCTGGTGGAGCGAAGCCGACCTCGTCGCCACGGCCGATATCCTGGCCCCGCGACGGCTGCCGATGCTCATCGGTCCGATTCTGCGCAACGAGCCGCTCTCCGCGCCCTTCGACTGCGGGGCGTGACGCGCCACCCAGTCGTTGCCCGCGGAACGCCACGATCGCTCATCGGATTGCCTCCTTTCGCGCATCCGCGCGCGCGCCTTCGATGATCTAATTCCGTCCGCGGCCGGCGATGGCCGCCGCCGCACCATTCGACCGGGCGGCATGCACCCGAGGAGTGTCATGATTTCGCAGCTTCGCGCCCGGCTCGTCGCCGGCTTTCTCTGCCTGTCCCTTCTCGGCGTGGCGGCAGGTGCCGCCGCGCAGGCCGTGGAGATGTTCAGTCCGCGCGGCGAGGTCAAGGGCGTGCGCCAGGTCACGGCTCGGTTCGCGAAGCCGATGGTGCCCTTCGGCGATCCGCGCGAGGTGGATCCCTTCACCATCGACTGCGTCGAGAAAGGCAAGGGACGCTGGGCCGATCCGCGCAATTGGGTCTACGACTTCATGCGCGACCTGCCGGCGGGCGTGCGCTGCTCCTTCACACTCAAGACGGGCCTCACCGACGCGGACGGTGTCGCCGTCCCGGCCGGCCAGCGCTTCGAGTTCACCACCGGCGGCCCGGCCATCCTGCGCAGCCTTCCCTACGAAGGCAGCCGCATCGACGAGAACCAGATCTTCATCCTGGGCCTCGATGCGCCCGCGAGGCCGGAGACGATTCTGGCCCACGCGCGTTGCGTGGCAGCGGGCGTGAACGAGGATATCGGCGTGCGGCTCGTCACCGGCGAGGACCGGCGCATCGTGCTCGACAACCGCAAGTCGTTCGCCGCGAGCTACCTGCGCCTTCTCGTGCTGTCCCCGGACGAGGGCCGCACCCGCAGCCTGCTGTTCGCCTTGCCCACCACGGGCAGCGATCGCGACAAGTTCCTGCGCCTGCGCGACGCCCCCGATTCGCCGCTCGTCACGCTCGCCTGCGCCCGCACGCTGCCCGCCGGCGCAGAGGTGAAGCTCGTGTGGGGCAAGGGGATCGCCGCCACCACAGGCGTGACCACGGGTGCGGTGCAGGCGCTCGCTTTCACCGTTCGCCCCGCCTTCCGCGCCTCGTTCTCCTGCGAGCGCGTGAACGCGCAGGCACAGTGCATCCCGATCCTCCCGCTGTCGCTCAATTTCACCGCCGCCGTCGCACGCGGCGAGGCGCAGAAGATCCGCCTGGTGGACGGCGCGGGCAAGGTATGGCCGGCCACGCTGCCCAAGGACGCGAGCGAGGGCATCACCGCCGTGACGTTCGGCCCTGGCCTGCCCGAGCAGAGCCAGTTCCGTCTCGAGATCCCCGAGGGACTGAAGGACGACGCCGGCCGCACGCTCGCCAATGCGCGCTCGTTCCCGCTGCGCGTGCGCACCGATGAGAACCCGCCGCTCGTCAAGTTCGCGGCCGACTTCGGCATCCTCGAGCGGGTGCTGCCCAATGGCGACAAGCCGCTGCTGCCAGTCACCGTGCGCAATGTCGAGCCGGTGTTGCCCGGTCGCGTGGCGGCGGTGCGCGACGCGGCCGCGGCCAAGGACACGCCCATCCCCGGCCGCGTGGTGCAGGTCAAGCCAGGCGAGGAGATGCAGATCGTGACGTGGCTGCGGCGTTTGGCCGCAGCGAACAAGATCGACCGCGAGTACGACGACAAGGCCGACAAGTGGATCGTGAAGCGCAACGGCTTTGCGTCTTCCCTCTTCGGCAAGAACGACCGCACGACGGGCATCTCCGTGCCCAAGCCAGGCGGCAGCAAGGCATTCGAAGTCGTGGGCATCCCGCTCCCGCAGGCAGGCTTCTACGTGGTGGAGCTTGCAAGCCCCAAGCTCGGTGCGGCGCTGCTCGCACAACCCAAGCCGTTCTACGTGCGTGCCGCTGCGCTGGTGACCAACCTCGGCGTGCACTTCAAGCTCGGTCGCGAGTCCTCGCTCGTGTGGGTCACGCAGCTGGAGACCGCGAAGCCCGTCGCGGGCGCCGACGTGGCGATCCGCGATTGCGGCGGCACGGTTCACTTTCAGGGCCGCACCGATGCGAGCGGGATTCTGCGCGTGCCGCGCACGCTGCCCCAGCGCGACGCGTTGCCCGCGTGCGGGCTCGAGGAGAGCCAGCAGGAGTTCTTCGTCACGGCGCGCACGGCGGACGACTTCGCCTATGCCTTCTCCAATTGGGGCGAAGGCATCGCGCCGTGGCGCTTCAACGTGCCCACCGGCAACTGGCAGGGACCGTACATCGCGCACGCGGTGCTCGATCGCTCGCTCGTGCGTGGCGGCGAGCCCGTGTCGATGAAGGTGTTCGTGCGCCGGCAGACGGGAGCGGGCTTTGCCCTGCCGCCGCGGCAGAGCCTCGGCGATACCCTGCTCATCCGGCACACGGGCTCGCAGAAGGAATACACGGTGCCCGTCGCCTGGAACGGCTCGGGACCGGTGACGGCCGGCGAAGCCACCTTCGCCGTACCCAAGGATGCCTACACCGGCACCTACCAAATCTTCGTCAATGACAAGCTCTCGCCCAACGCCGGCGACATGCAGGAGCGGCAGGCCGGGAGCTTTCGCGTGGAGGCCTTCCGTGTACCGTTGCTGCGCGCGCGGGTGCAGGCGGTGGGCCAGCCGCTGGTGGCGGTGAAGGACGTGGGCGTCGACATGCAGGTGAGCTACCTCGCCGGCGGCGGCGCGGGCGGGCTGCCGGTGGTCCTGCGCTCGCAGGTCGACAGCAAGGTCGTGACCTTCCCCGACTATGACGACTACGCCTTCGCGGGCGGGGACGTGAAGGTCGGTCGCGAGGACCAGGGCGACAGCGCCCCGCGCTACGACGGCTTCTCCTTCTCCGACCCCGACCTCGATGAGGACGCGCCGGGTGCAGGTCCCCGGCCCAAGCGCGGCACCGACCTTCCGCTCACTCTCGACGGCAGCGGCGGTGCGCGCGCCACGATCCCGAACATCGAGGCATCGGAGCGTCCGCGCGACCTCCTGGCCGAGCTCGAGTATCGCGACCCCAACGGCGAGACGCTCACCGCGGCCACGCGCGCGGCACTGTGGCCGTCGCGCATCGTGCTCGGCATCAAGCCGGACAGCTGGGTGGCGAACAAGGCGCAGATGAAGTTCACGGTGGTCGCGCTCGACGTGAGCGGCAAGCCGGCACCGAACGTGAAAGTCTCCACCGACGCCTTCAAGCGCGACTTCTACTCGCATCGGCGCCGCCTCATCGGCGGGTTCTACGCCTACGAGCACGGCTACGACACGACCCGCGTGGGTCCCTTGTGCGAAGGCACCACGAACGCGCAGGGGCTCGTCTTCTGCGACATGGCCGCGCCGGCCTCCGGCAACCTTATCGTCCGCGCGCAGGCGACCGACGCCGACGGTCGCGTCTCGCTCGCCCGCACCGACTTGTGGGTTGCCGGGGAGGACGATCAGTGGTTCGCCGCATCCGACAACGACCGCATCGACCTCCTGCCCGAGAAGAAGCGCTACGAGCCAGGCAGCACCGCGCGCTTCCAGGTCCGCTCGCCGTTCAAGGAGGCGACCGCGCTCGTGACGGTCGAGCGCGAAGGCGTGCTCGATGCCTTCGTGAAGACAGTGTCGCGCGCCGATCCCACGCTCGAGGTGCCGCTGCCAGGCAGTTACGCGCCGAACGTGTTCGTGTCCGCGTTCCTTGTGCGCGGCCGCGTCGACGGGGTGGCGCCCACCGCGCTGGTGGATCTCGGCAAGCCCGCGTTCCGCATGGGCCTCGCCGAGGTTCGCGTGGGCTGGGCGGCGCACGAGCTCGCCGTCAAGGTCACGCCCGCTCGTGAGGTGTACAAGGTGCGCGAGAAGGCGCAGGCCACCATTGCCGTGCGGCGGCCCGACGGCAGTGCGCCACCGGCAGGCAGCGAAGTCGCCCTTGCCGCGGTGGACGAGGGCTTGCTCGAGCTCCTCCCCAACGATTCGTGGAAGCTCCTCGATGCGATGATGACCCGACGCGGCGAAGAGGTGGAGACCGCCACCGCGCAGATGCAGGTGATCGGCAAGCGACACTTCGGCCGCAAGGCGCTCGCCCCGGGCGGCGGGGGCGGGCGCGGCAGCGCGCGCGAGCTCTTCGATACGCTGCTCCTGTGGCGCGCGCGGGTTCCGCTCGACGCGCAGGGCAACGCGACCGTGGAGATCCCGCTCAACGATTCGCTCACGAGCTTCCGCATCGTGGCGGTGGCTTCCGCCGACACCGGTCTCTTCGGCACCGGCGAGGCGTCGATACGCGCCACGCAGGACCTCATGGTGCTGTCGGGCTTGCCGCCGGTGGTCCGCGATGGCGATATGTTCCGCGCGACCTTCACGGTGCGCAATGCGGGTACCCGCGCACTGGCGGTGGCGCTCACGCCGCGCATGGGGGCCAACGCGCTCGCCGCGGAGAACGTGCAGCTCGCGCCCGGGGAAGCGCGCGAGCTCGGCTGGGACGTCACCGTGCCGCCTGCCGCCAACGCGCTCGACTGGCAGGTCGACGCGGTGGAGCGCGACGCGCCGGCGGGGGTCACGCCCGCGCGCGATGTGCTCAAGCTCGCGCAGAAGGTGGTGCCCGTGGTGCCGGAGCGCACCTACCAGGCGACCATCATGCAGGTGAGCGCGCCGCAGAACGTGGCCGTGCAGCGGCCACAGGACGCCATCGCCGGCCGCGGCGGCATCAACGTGCAGATGCAGGCGCGCCTGGCCGGCGACCTGCCTGGCGTGCGCGACTGGCTCGCGGCCTATCCCTTCACGTGCTTCGAGCAGCAAGCCTCGGTGGCGATCGGGCTGCAGGACCGCGGCCGCTGGACCTCGCTCATGGCGGCGCTGCCCGACTACCTCGACCGCGATGGCCTCGTGAAGTACTGGACGCTCTTGCGCGACGGCGACGACATCCTCACCTCCTATATCCTCTCCATCGCCGGCGAAGCGGGCTACCCCATTCCGGATCGCGAGCGCCAGCGGATGGAGAATGCGCTGGTGGCATTCGTGGAGGGGCGCGTGCTGCGCAGCTCGCCGCTGCCCACGGCCGACCTCGCCCTGCGCAAGGTCGCGGCACTCGAGGCGCTGTCGCGGCGCGCCGAGCCGCTCGATGCCAAGTGGCTCGACAGCTTCACCATCGAGCCCAACCTGTGGCCCACCTCCGCGGTGATCGACTGGTACCTCGTGCAGAAGCGCCAGCCCAAGCTGCCACGCCGGGCGGAGCGCCTGGCCGAGGCCGAGCAGATCCTGCGCTCGCGTCTCAACTTCCAGGGCACGACGATGGGCTTTTCCACCGAGCGCAACGATGCATTGTGGTGGCTCATGATCTCCGCGGATTCCAACGCCAACAAGCTCCTCGTGGCCTTCAACGACGTGGCGGCATGGAAGGACGACATGCCGCGCCTGGTGCGCGGCTCGCTCGGCCGCATGCAGCGCGGGCGCTGGAACACGACCGTGGCCAATGCCTGGGGCACGGTCGCCCTGCGCAAGTTCTCCGAGCGCTTCGAGGTCACGCCAGTCACCGGCGTGACGGCGGCGGCGCTGGGCGAGCAGGTGTTCACGCATGCGTGGCAGCCCGGCGATGCCAACAAGACGTTCTCGCGGCGCCTCGCGTGGCCCGAGACCCGCCAGAACGTGGGCATCGCGCAGAACGGCACCGGCGCGCCATGGGTCATGCTCCAGAGCGTGGCGGCCATCCCGCTCAAGGAAGCGCTGTCGTCGGGCTATCGCATCACGCGCACCGTCACGCCAGTGCAGCAGCAGATCAAGGACCAGTGGCGGCGCGGCGACCTCGCGCGCATCACGCTCGAGGTCGAGGCGCAGTCGGACATGACGTGGGTAGTGGTCGACGACGCGCTGCCGGCCGGCGCCACCGCGCTCGGCCGCGGCCTGGGAGGCGACTCCACGCTCGCCACGCAGGGCGAGCGGCGGCAGGGCATCGTGTGGCCGGCCTTCGAGGAGCGCACGTTTACCGCGTATCGCGCTTACTACCGCTACGTGCCCAAGGGACGCTTCGTCACGTCGTACACCGTGCGTCTCAACAATCCGGGCCTGTTCAACCTGCCCGCCACGCGCGTGGAGGCGATGTACGCGCCCGAGATGTTCGGCGAGCTTCCGGTGGCGCCTTGGAGCGTGCAGCCGTGAGCGGGTGCGCCCACCGGACGGGGGCGCCGTGATCGTCGCCGCCCTGCGTGTGCGGCCGGCGCTTGCGGCCGCCCTCGCGCTGACGTTGGCGACCGCGGCGCTCGGGCAGGCGCCGGTGCCGTCGTTTGCCGACGTGCGCAACGCCACGCCCTCGTCGGAGGCCCGTCTCGTGGACCGGCACGGCGTGGAGCTCGCCGGCCTGCGTGCCGACGCCGCCACGCGCCGGCTCGGCTGGACGCCGCTCGCCGAGATCTCGCCCGCCCTGCA